>NZ_CP014480.1:674236-1011354 GCF_001580365.1 Kocuria turfanensis
CCGACCAGGTCCTGCCCGGGCCGCCGTTCCAGGACGGCGACGTCGATCTCCGCCAGCGCCAGCTCGCCCGCCAGCATCAGGCCCGTCGGCCCCGCGCCGACGATCACCACCGCGTGCTCGTTCATCCGCTCCCCCTCGGTCCGCCGGTGCCGGTTCCTCCCCGGCTCCGGTCTGTGATTCTGCGGCCCCGCGGGGGGCTTGCCGCAAGCCCCCCGCGGCGCCGTACCGTGGAGGTGAGGGAGGTCCTCCGCGCCGAGGCGTGCCCCACGGCCCCGTGCTGCGCAGCCCCCGGCACGTGTCCCGGCCGGGCCGGCCCCGGCGATCCTCACGACGCTCCTCCTCGTCCCCGTCCGGGTCCTCGCCGACGCCCTCGTCCTCGTCCGGGGTGCCCGTGGCATTCGACGGAACATGTCGCGCCGGGATGTCGAGATCCTGCGGGCGGCTCCGTCCTGGGGGTGAGCACGGCCACAATGGGCCGTACCGCACCGAGGAGATCACGATGGCCAAGTACCTGTTGCTCAAGCACTACCGGGGCGCCCCGGCGCCGGTCAACGACGTGCCGATGGACCGGTGGACCCCGGAGGAGATATCGGCGCACGTGCAGTACATGAACGACTTCGCCGCACGGCTGGAGAGCACCGGCGAGTTCGTCGACGCGCAGGCGCTGTCCCCCGAGGGCACGTTCGTCCGCTACGGCGGCGAGGGCCGGCCACCGGTCACCGACGGCCCGTTCGCGGAGACCAAGGACCTGATCGCCGGGTGGATGGTGATCGACGTCGAGAGCTGGGAACGGGCGCTGGAGCTGGCCGGTGAGCTGTCCGCGGCCCCGGGGGCGGGCGGGAAGCCGATCCACGAGTGGCTCGAGGTGCGCCCGTTCCTGGCCGCGCCCCCGACCGTCACGGAGTGACGCACGGTGGACGAGGACCTGCTGCGGGCCCTCACCCCCACCGTGACGGGCGTCCTCGTCCGCCGTGGAGCCGACTTCGCGGCGGCCGAGGACGCCGTGCAGGACGCTCTGCTCGAAGCGGTGCGCGTGTGGCCGCGCGATCCGCCGCGGGACCCGCAGGGCTGGCTGGTCACCGTGGCCTGGCGCAAGTTCCTCGACGCCCTCCGCGCCGACACCGCACGGCGGCGGCGCGAGGAGCGCGTCGAGGCGGATCCCCCGCCCGGCCCGGGACGGGCGGTGGACGACACGCTCCAGCTGTACTTCCTGTGCGCGCACCCCTCCCTGACCCCGGCCTCGGCCGTCGCGCTCACCCTGCGCGCGGTCGGCGGCCTGACCACCCGGCAGATCGCCCGGGCCTACCTGGTGCCCGAGGCGACCATGGCCCAGCGGATCAGCCGGGCCAAGCGGACCGTCTCGGGCGTGCGGTTCGACCAGCCCGGTGATCTCACCACGGTGCTGCGCGTGCTGTACCTGGTCTTCAACGAGGGCTACTCCGGTGACGTCGACCTCGCCGCCGAGGCGATCCGGCTCACCCGACGGCTCCGGGCCGGGACCGAGCACGAGGAGGTGGCGGGACTGCTCGCGCTCATGCTGCTCCACCACGCGCGCCGACCGGCACGGACCCGCCCCGACGGCAGCCTCGTGCCCCTGGCCGAGCAGGACCGCCGCCGGTGGGACACCCGCCTGATCGCCGAGGGTGTCGAGGTTCTCCAGGCAGCCCTCGCCCGGGACCGGCTGGGCGAGCTCCAGGCCCAGGCCGCCGTCGCCGCGCTGCACGCCGACGCCCGCACGCCCGAGGAGACCGACTGGGTGCAGATCGTCGAGTGGTACGACGAGCTGCTGCGCCTCACCGACAGCCCGGTGGCCCGCCTCAACCGGGCCGTGGCGGTCGGCGAGGCCCAGGGCCCGCGGGCCGGGCTGGCCGCCCTGGCCGGGCTCGATCCCCGGCTGCCCCGCCGCACCGCCGCAGCGGCCTACCTGCACGAGCGAGCCGGCGACACGGAGACCGCAGCACGGCTCTACGCCGACGCCGCCCGGCTGGCGACCACGCTCCCCGAACGCGACCACCTGACGCGGCAGGCCGCACGGCTCAACGCGCGGCTGCGCGGCTGAGCGGTCCGTCCGAACCGGCGTGGATGCACCGGATCGCGGGACCGAGCTCCTAGGCTCCGGGACATGAACTCCGCCGGATCCACCGCTCCTGGGACCCCTCCGCCGCGCCGCCTGCCGCGATGGCTGGTGGTCCTGGTGAGCCTGGGCGTGGTCGTGGGTCTGGGCGGAGCGCTGCTGGTGCTGCTCAATCCTGCAGAGGCCTCGTTCGGGTGGTTCGCGTACGCCCCGCTCGGCGACGGGACGTTCCCCGACGTGCTCTGGGTGACCCCGGAGGCGGCGGCCGGGTGGACCGGTGTCGTCGCCGGCCTCGTCGTCCTGGCCTTCTGCGCCGGCTGGCTCGTGGGCCGGCTTCGGCACGCCCCGCCCCGCTGATCCGGTCAGGACGCGGGCAGCGGGACCACGGTGCGGTACTTGCCGCCGGGGCTCTGCTGCGGCGCCTCCGCCGCCCGCTGCACGGTGACGTGGGCCAGGCCCAGATCGTCGAGCAGGCCGGCGATCCCGCTCAGCACGGCCGTCCACACCTGTTCGGGGTCGGCCTCCGCGGCGGGATGCAGCCGCACCCGCAGACCGGTGGGGTCGGTCTGGACGATCTGGAACAGCTCCACCCCGGGGACGCGGTCGACGACGGTGCCCAGCGCCAGCGGAGGGACCGTCACCCGGCCCCGGCCGTCGGCGGCGGGAAAGGCCAGCACGTCCGAGGCCCTCCCCTGCACGCGCAGGGCCGGGGCCGGGTTCCCGCAGGCGCACGGGTCGGGCTTGACCAGCACGCGGTCGCCCACGTCCTAGCGGATGATCGGCAGGACCCGGTTGGCCAGGTTCGTCATGAGCACCGTGTGCGAGATCGTCCCGGGCGGGACGGGGCGGTGCTCGGCGTCCACCGGCTCGAGGATCACCCAGTCCCCGATGAGGTGCAGCCAGCCCTCCGTGCAGCTGGAGGCGGCGTAGCCGGACTCGGTGCAGCCGTAGACCTCCCGCACGGGTGCGGCGAAGGCCCGCTCGAGCCGGATGCGCTCCTCCGGGGGCAGGCCCTCGGCGGTGCTGAGCACGAGCACCGGTCGCAGGTGCAGCCGCCCGGCCTGCTGCTCGGAGGCCAGCAGGCGCAGCACGCTGGCGTAGGCCCCGAGCAGCAGCGGGTCGAAGGCGTTGAGCTCGGCCACCAGCTCGGGCAGCGGCCGGTGGATCGACAGGATCCGCAGCCGGCGGTGGCGCCGTGGCCGCTCCCGCTGCTCGCGGGTGCTGGTGGCCACGGCCAGGAAGTGCCCGCCGGTGGCCACGACCGCGGCGAAGCGTCCCCCGCGGACCACCAGCCGCACCACCTCCCGGGGCGACAGCCAGTCCGCGCTCAGCCGGGCCATCAGGCCCGAGGTCACCGCCCGGTACCGGTCGTCGAGCACGAAGACGCCCCGGGTGCCGGTGGTGCCGGCAGTGGTGGCCACCAGGTACTTCCCGGCGAACGGCTCCCCGATCCGGGCCGGGTCCGCCACGAACTCATCGACCGCCGCGCGCGTCACGGCCGGATCCGTGACCACGTCGTCGAAGGAGGCCATCAGCGCCCGCTTGTCCGTCACCGGCAGTGCGGTGACGTCCTCGATCCGCTCCGGCAGCCCGTGGTAGAGCCGCCGGTAGTACGGGGAGTTCGTCCGCGCGAAGACCACCAGCTCCGCCAGCCGCTCCTGCTGCCGCCTCCGGACCGCCTCCGGGCCCCGACGTCGGGTCCGGCGCGCGTCCCACCACACCCGCCACGCGCTGCCGCCGCGGTCACCGGTGACGCGTTCCCCTCGTGCCCCCATGGAACGACTCTAGGAACCCCGCGCCGGGGGTGACAGAGCCTCGGCACAGGTGACGCCATCAGTCCTCGTGCCCCCCTGCGGCCGGTGGGCCGGTCCTCCTCGTCCAGGTCGGTGCCGCCGGTGTGCGCGCGTTCGTCCCGGGCCGCCCGTCGACACCGGCACTGTGACGGCGGGACTGAGACGGCTGCCTGGGCCCGGTGGCCCTGGGCGCAGCGTCGTTCGTGCCCCCGTCTGCTGCGGCCCCGGGGCGAAGGCGTGGACCTCGGCGGTCCCCGGTGGTGACATGGAGGTGTCCCGGAGCGCCGCCCGGGGCTTCCGGAGGGAGGAGCACCATGGGCTTCCGCAGGAGTTCGCGTCCGTCGGTGGGGGTGCCGTTCGAGGAGGCCCGGGGCGGGGTCATCGCCTCCCGGTTGAACGGCCTGCGGGCCGCGGTGATGGGCGCCAACGACGGCATCGTCTCCACCGCCGGCATGGTGGTCGGCGTGGCCGGGGCAGCCGTCGGCAGCAGCGCCCTGCTGGCCTCGGGAGTGGCTGCGGTGATCGCCGGCGCCCTGTCCATGGCCGTGGGCGAGTACGTGTCGGTCTCCAGTCAGCGCGACGCCCAGGAGGCCGAACTGGCCCACGAGCAGCGTCGGCTCGACACCGACCCCGCACACGAGATCGACCGTCTCACCGGCTTGTTCGCAGCTCAGGGCATCGAGGCCCCTCTGGCCCGTCAGGTGGCCGAGCAGCTGATGACCGGGAGTCCGCTGACCGCGCACGCCCGCTACGAGCTGGGCATCGACCCGGGACAGTTGACCAACCCCTGGCACGCGGTCCGGGTGTCGACGGCCGCCTTCGTGCTCGGCGCGCTCGTTCCGCTGCTCACCATCCTCGCCTCCCCGCGGCCGGTCGCCGTGCCGGTCACCATGGTGTCCGTGGTCATGGCCCTGGCTGTCACCGGTTCGCTCGCCGCCCACCTCGGCGGAGCTCCACGAGCTCGGGCGGCGCTGCGCACGGTCGCCGGGGGCCTGACCGCCATGGTCATCACCTACGGCATCGGTCTCCTCCTCGGTCACCAGCTCTGAAGGCGGCGCCGGAGGCTCCTCCGGCGGACGAGCGCGGCCGGCCGTGCCGAAGTCGGCCAGCTCCGCTCCGGACCGCTGCGCCCGGCGCTCCCCGCCCCGCGCGGGCACGGCCCGGGGAGCTCAGACGAGGCCCATGCCCCCGTCGGTGGTGATGACCTGCCCGGCGACCCACACGCCCTGGTCGGTGGCCAGCCACCCGATCAGCCGCGCCGGGTCCGTCGGGCGTCCCCAGCGGCCGAACGGGGTGGCTTCGCGCCACGCCTCGATCTCCGCCAGGGACCGGTCGGTGCTCTCCGGGTCGAGGTAGCCGGTGTTGACCGGCCCCGGGTTGACGGCGTTCAGCACGATGCCGAGCTCGAGCAGCTCCGCGGCCACCGTGGGGGTCGCCCCGGCCAGGGCGGCCTTGCTGGTGGCGTAGGCGACCTCACCGCGCATCGGCCCCTCGCCTTGGCCCGAAGTCATCCAGAACACCCGGCCCGCGGTCCGTTCGTCGACCGGTCCGCCGCCCCGGACACGGTCTCCGGGGCGGGCCGGTGCGTGGGGCGCGGCCGTGGCGGTGCGGCGGTGGGCGAAGTGACGGTGGGCGAAGTGACGGGTGAGCAGCAGCGTGGAGCGGGTGTTGGTGTCCCAGAACGCGTCCAGGACCTCGGCGGTCATGTCGAGGACGGACCCGTCCCCTCCGCTGCGGGCGTGGTTGCAGACCAGGATGTCCAGCCGGCCGGTCAGGGCCCACGCCTGGTCCACGAGCTGCTCCACGGCGTCCGCGTCGCGCAGGTCCGCGGAGGCGTCGCCGGCCGTCGCCCCCTCGACCAGGGCCTCCCGGACGCCGGCGCGGACCGCGTCCAGGTCGTCGCCGCCCCAGGGCTGGTCCGCGTCGTGCGGGCCGTGGTGGTGGAAGAACACGCTCGCCCCCAGGGACGCGAGCTCGACGGCCACGGCGTAGCCGATGCCACGGCGGCGCGAGACCCCGGTGACGAGGGCGGTCCTGCCCTGCAGGGGTCGTACGGGCGTCGGGTGAGGCATGGTGGTGCTCCTGGCGTGCTGGGGGATGCGGCGGTCACGGGGCAGGCGCTCATGCGGTCCTCATGCGGTCCTCATGCGGTCCTCATGCGGTCCTCATGCGGTCCTCATGCGGTCCTCATGCGGTCCTCATGCGGGGGAACCTACCAGGTGGTGCCTGCCCTGGCGGGACCGCGGCGCGCGGTCATCGGCACGGGGTCCGCGGCACGGGGTCCTCGGCACGGGGTCCGCCGCGCCGCGGGCCGGACCGGCGTCAGCGTTGCCGGGCGAGGCCGAGGTCGCCGAGGACGCGTGCGAGGCGGGCGCGCTGCGCGTCGTCCAGTCCCCGGAGGGGCAGCGGCAGGCACGCCCCGGTCGCCAGCCCCTCCTGTTCGGCGATGGCGGCCACGACCCGCAGGCTCCCGTGCTCGGCGAACAGCCGCCACAGCGGTGTCAGCCGCTCGGACTCGGCCGCGGCCTCGAGGGCTCGCCCCTCCCGGGCGGCCCGGGTGATCCTCAGCGCCGGGGCCGGCAGCGTGCCGGCGAGGACCGAGTACCAGGCGTCGCAGCCGGCGACCAGGCCGGTGGCTGCCGTGGCGTCCCCGGAGACCCCGATGCTCACGTGCTCCGGGACCACCGCGCGGATCGCGCTCACCCGCGCCCGTGCGGCCCGGGGGTCGGAGGGCACACCGGGGATCTTGATCGAGGCGATCCGGGGCAGTTCCGCGATGCGCCCGTAGAGCTCGGTGCTGAAGGTGACATGGGTGGTGCCCGGGTTGTCGTAGACGATCACCGGCACCGAGGAGTGGGCGGTGACGGTGTCGAAGAGCCCGACCACGTCGTCGTCGGTCAAAGGCTGGTAGCTCATCGGCGCCAGCAGCACCGCGGAGGCCCCGGCCTGCTGGGCGTGCTCGAGGTGGGTGAGGACCTGTGAGGTGCGCAGCGCTCCGATGCCGACGAACACCGGGATGGTCCCGGCGTGCTCGACCGCCAGCCGGGCGACCCGGCGTCGCTCCTCGGTGCTCAGGTAGGCGTAGGAGCCGGTGGAGCCCAGGGCGGTGACGGAGTCGACCTGCGCCGCCGCCAGCCGCTGCACCAGGCCGGTGAAGGCGGTCTCGTCCACGGCGTCGCCCGCCAGCGGGGTGAGGGGGAACGCGCTCAGGCCGGTGAACATCGTGGATTCTCCTGTGCTGGTCGGCGGCCCGGTCGGCGTGCATCCGGTCGTGCCGGTTGACGAGCTTCTTGACGTGCCGGCCGACGCGTTCGGGCACGCGGGTGGGCCCCGCCGGTGGTCTCGCCGGGCGGGATGATGGGACTGCCGGTGCACGGTGATCCTGCGAGCGCGGCACCGGCGTGCGGCGGGGTGCCCCCTAGCTGATCGGGTCGAGGGCGGGCCGGGCGGCGGTGGGCTCGGAGGTCCTCGGGCGGCGCCGGCCACCGCGCTGGGCGGCCGCACCGGCGAGGACGACGAGCAGGATGCCGGCGGTCTGGACGCCGGAGGGCTGCTGGTGGAGCACGAGCAGCCCCAGGAGCACCCCGAAGGCCGGCTCCACGGCCATCAGGGTGCCGAAGGCGGTGGGCGTCATCCGGCACAGCGCGAGCATCTCCAGGGCGAACGGCAGGACGGGGAGCAGCAGGGCGAGCCCGGCCGCGGCGGCGAGCACGCCGGGGGTGATGTGCCCGGCGGCCTGCGGGATGCCGACGACCGCTGCCGCCGCCGCGGCGACGGGCACGGTCATCGACAGCGCGTCGATGCCGTTGAAGCGGTCACCGATCCGCTGGGTGAGCAGGATGTAGAACCCCCACCCGACGGCGGCCAGCCCGGCGAACCCGATGCCGGCGAGGTCGATCCGGCCGTGCCAGGGCTCGGTCAGCAGCACCACCCCGGCCAGCGCCAGGGCGGGCCAGGCGAGCGCCCGGAGGCTGTGGGAGCGCACGGCGGCCACGGTCAGCGGGCCGAGGAACTCGATCGCCACGGCGGTGCCCAGCGGGATGCGCTCGATCGCGGCGAGGAAGCCGGTGGTCATCACCCCGGTGGTGAGGCCCAGGCCCAGCAGCGCCGGCACGTCGTGCCGGCGCACGGACCGCAGCGGCGGGCGGGCCAGGACCAGGAAGATCAGCGCTCCCGCGCTGAGCCGCAGCCAGGCGGTCCCGGCCGGGCCGACCGCGCCGATCAGGTCCACGGACAGGGCCGAGCCCAGCTGGATCGAGAGCATCGCGGCCACGGCCAGCCCCCACGGGGGCACGGTGGTGGAGGGGGCGCGAGGAGTCACGGCCGGTCCCTCCGGGATTCCCGGTGGCCGGGGGCGGGTGCCCCGGAGCGGTGGGTCATGTCAGTCTCCTTGCGCGGACGTCGGGCCGGCGGTGAGCAGGCGGTGGGTGATCCGCACCTCGGGGCCGAGCCGGGCCAGGCGGGCGGCCAGGTCCTCGACCGCGGCGTGCAGGGCCTCATCGGTCAGGGGCGCCAGTGCGTCGAGGATGAACAGGGCGGTGGTGGTGTCCTCGGCCAGGCCGGTGCGGCGGCCCTGGCGCCAGTTCCAGCGCCGGCAGGTCACCCCGGCGTCGTCGCACCACACCACCTCGCCGGGCTCGGGGTGCTCGATCACCGGCGCGCCGGCGGCGACCGTGTCGAAGGGCTCGGCGCCGGTGGCGCGGGCCAGTCGCGGAGCACCGCGGTAGCGGGACAGGTCCTCCCCGCCGAGCTGGATCTGGTGCAGCACCGAGACCGCGTTGTAGAGGTCCGTGAGCCGGTTGACCCGCGGCAGCCCGGTGGAGGCCCGGCGCAGCAGGGCCTCCAGGCTGTTGCGGGTGCGCTGCGGTTTCGCCCCGAACGCCCGGTAGGCGTCCCGCCACGCGGCCACGTGCGGCAGCTGCTCCACCGGCCGCTCGCCCAGCGCCCGGCGGGCGGCGGCCTCGGCCTCCTGCAGCAGCGCCTCACCGGCCTCGTCGCTCGGGCCCGGCACGATCCCGTCGACGGCCAGCAGCGCGGCGCGGTAGTCCGGTCGCAGCGCGAACACCTCGCCCGCGACCCGGGCGTCGTCGAGCAGCCGTTCCGGTGTGCTGAGGTCAGTCATGGGAACCCTCCTGGTGGTGGCCCGAGCCCACGCCCGGTTCGAAGACGGTCAGGGAGAAGCGCGCCGGCTCGGCGCCGGGATTGGCGTAGGCGTGGGCCACGTCGCCGGGAAAGGCGAGCGCGTCACCGGCGTCTAGGGTGACGGTCCGGTCGGCGACCTCGACGGTGAGCGTGCCCTGCTGGACCTGCAGGAGCTCCTTGGTGCCCGGGGCGTGGGCCTCACTGGCGTGCCGGTCACCGGGACCCAGGGTCCAGTCCCACAGCTCCACCACGTCCGGGGGCGCGGTGCCGGCCACCAGGACCCCCCGGCCGCCGGAGTCCCCGGTCCACAGGACCGCGCCCTCCCCGCGCCGGGTCACCTTCACCGGCCTGGGCTGCGGCGGCTCCACCAGCGCCGGCAGCCCGATGCCCAGGGCGTCGCTGATCCGCAGCAGGGTGCCCACGCTGGGGTTGGCCACGCCCTGCTCCACGTTGACCACCATCCGGCGGCTGACCCCGGCGGCCTCGGCCAGCTGATCCAGGGTCCAGTGCCGGTGCTGCCGCTCCTGTCTCACGCGGGTGCCGATGGCCGTCGCCAAGGTCGTCGTGCTGTCGTCCATGAGTGCATCATAGTGCACTGGCAGTGCATTCTAGAACCTGTCGGTGATCGGCCGGGTGCTGTCCGTCCCCTCCGCTCTGCTATAGCTGGAACCCCCGGGACGACCGGAGGGACCCTCAGCAGGGGGAACAGCACGACGAGCAGAGGCAGGTGCGTCATCACCGTCACGATCGCCGCAGCCGGCGCCGGATGCGTCGGCGCCGATCCGGCCCGTGGACCGGGCGGCAAGCGCACGAGCACGAGCACGGGGACGGCGCTCGTCCCCGCGGCCCGTCCGCACCCGCGATGAGTCCGGAGGACGGGCGCGGGAGCCGGAGCCGCCCTCTCCGGCTCCTCCTGAGCCTGCTGCTGCTGGGATCGCTCGCGGGCGCGCTGGTGCTCCTCGGGCCGAACCTGCTCAGCGGTCTGCGCGCGGGCGACGGCTGGCCGCGCTGGGGCTCGGAGTGCACGGTCGAGACCGCGGACGGGCAGGTGGGACTCACCCGCGAGGAGGCGAAGCGGGCCACGACGGCGGTGGCGCTCGCCGCCCGCGGGGAGGCTGCGGACACCACCGGGCTCGACGAGGCGGTGCTGCAGCGGCTGGCCGAGGGAGCGCCCGGGGACGCCGGCGCGAGCCTGGCCTGCCGGGGCTCGGCCGCCTCTGGCCTGCCGGAGCAGCAGCCGACCGGGGCCGGCCTGACCCCGCGCGCCGAGCGGCTGCGCGCGGCGATGGCCGAGGTGTTCGGCGAGCAGAGCCTGGGCGGGTTCGCCCCGGGCGGCGTGGACCAGGGGCACGGCGAGGAGTCGACGCACTACGACGGCCGGGCCGTCGACGTCTTCTTCCGGCCGGTGACCGAGGAGAACCGGCGTGCGGGGTGGGTGCTGGCCCACTGGCTGGTCGCGCACGCCGAGGACCTGGACGTCCAGTACGTCATCTTCGACGACCGGTTCTGGAGCGCGCACAGCGCCCGCGGGCAGTGGCAGGACTACGACGCGCCCGAGCCCGCCAACGAGATCCTGCGCCACCTGGACCACGTGCACGTGGACGTACTGCGCGGCGGCGCCGGCTGAGGAGCCTCCGCTGCGGCCCACGGCGCGGCGACGAACGACCGGGGCACCCTGCGCGGTCGACCACCCGGGCGCACCCTACCGGGACAGGACAGGTGGCGCCGGCGCCGGCGGCCCCGGGTGTCCAGCAGCGAAGACGCGGCAGCGCCGGCCCTCGGCCACCACCTCGTCGACGAGTTCCAGGCCCGCCTTCTCCAGCACCCGCTGTGAGGCCCGGTTCTCCGCGAACGTCTCGGCCCGGACCGGCAGGCCACAGTCCTCGGCGATGCCGACGAGCTCGGCGACCACCTCGGTCGCCAGTCCACGCCCCCACATCTCCGGTCGCAGCGCGTAGCCGATCCACAGCTGCCAGCCTCCCGCCCCGGGCGCCGGCTGGAGGCGCAGCATCGCATCCCCGACACAGAGCCCGTCGACCACGATCGCCACACCGCGCACGATCCACCCGGACCCCGGGTCGCGTCCCGCCAGACGGGCGTCGATGCGGTCCCGGACCTCCTCGCGCGACAAGGGGGCATGGCCCAGGTGCTCGGTGACGTGCGGGTCGCCCCGGTAGGCGAGCATCGCCTCGAGGTCGGAGGCCCGCACCGGGCGCAGCAGGCATCGGTCCGTGAACCGGGGCCACGCTCCGGCGATCGGGTCAGGCGGATCCGTCATGGCCCCAGTCGACCACGCGCCCGCAACGGCGGGGCGCACGGGACCTCGGGTGCCGCGTCCGGGCCCGCTCTGCGGAGACGGCCGGCGGAGCCTGCGGCGCCCCGGCCGTCCCGTTCGTCCCTCGTCAGCGGGACGGAGTGGTGAGCTCCGCCGTGGCACCACCGTGGCGAACTCCCCGTGCAGGTTGACCGCGGTGACCCGGGACAGGTCCGCCGCGGGCACGGTCACGCCGTCCGGTCCCGTACGGTCGAAGGTGTGGGTGGCGTCCAGGGCGAAGTGGACCCGGTAGCCGAGGTTGCCCCCGACCCGTGCCGTGGTCTCGCAGCAGTGGTTGGTCGTGATGCCGCAGACGACCAGCTCCGGGACGTCGTGGGCCTGCAGCCAGGCGTGCAGGTCGGGGCTGCCGTGGAAGCTGGAGTTGACGCTCTTGCGCACCAGCAGGTCCGGGGTGCCGGTGACGATGTCCTTGAAGGCGTTGCCGGGGCGGTCCGGGTGCAGCGGGGAGGTCGGGGTGGTGGAGTCGTGCCGGACGAACACCACGGGCCGGCCGCTCTCCTGCCAGTGGGCCAGCAGGGCCGCGATGTTCGCCTCGCACGACGGGTTGTCCCGCCGGCCCCAGTACGCGGCGTCGTCGAAACCCCGCTGGACGTCGACGACGACCAGGGCGGCGCGCGGACCCGGGACACCGGGCGTGGGGACGGTCACGGTCGTGACGATACACCGGGCGCCGTGGGGCCGGGAGCCCCGCGGCGGTCCGGTGCGGTCCTGCCGACGGAGGTCCTCACCGCCCGGCCGGCATGACGCCGCGCGCAGCCGGTGAGAGGCTGGATCCCATGACGACGACCCACCGCTACCACGTGGAGATCCTCCACCTGCTCGTCTCCCCCGGCCACGCCTACTTCGGCCGGGCCCGGGACGGCGCCGCGGACGTGCCGACGACGGACGCGGACCGCGCCGAGCTGGTGACCGGCAAGGGCATCGTCGGCGACCGGTTCTTCGGCAAGGCCGCGCACATGGACGCGGCCGTCACCCTGCTCGCCGTCGAGGCGCTCGAGGCCATCGCGGCCGACCTCGGCGCCGAGCCCTTCGACCCTCTGCTCGCCCGGCGCAACGTGGTCCTGCGCGGCGCCGAACTGGCCCCGCTGCTCGGCCAGGAGTTCGCCCTGGAGTCGCGCGGTGAGCTCGTGCGGCTGCGAGCCGGGCGACCCGCTCACCCCTGCGCGTGGATGGACCGGATGCTCGCCCCCGGGGCGCACGCGGCGATGCGCGGGCGGGGAGGTCTGCGCTGCCGGCCGCTCTCGGACGGGGTCCTGCTCCGTGGGCCGGCCGTGCTGCACAGCCCGGTGCCCCTGGACCCGGAGCGGGCCGGGGACGCGGTCCGGCTGCGCCCGGCCCGGCTGCCCTGACCGAGCGCTCCACCAGCTCCCGTCGGTGCGGGAACCGCGTACGGGAGCCAGGTGCGGGAGCCGCGTGCAGGAACCAGGCGCGAGAGCCAGGCGCGGGAGCCGCGTGCAGGAACCAGGCGCGAGAGCCAGGCGCGGGAGCCGCGTGCAGGAACCAGGCGCGAGAGCCAGGCGCGGGAGCCGCGTGCGGGAGCCAGGTGCGGGAGCCGCGTGCGGGGCAGGGCGCGCGGGGCGCTGCGCTCTGCCCGGGACTGAGCAGGTTCGCGGCACCGGCCGCGAGCACCCGTCCCCGGCTCCCCGCTGGGTGCGGGGCCCGGCCCGCTCACCGTTCGCGGGCCGCGTGCGAGGTGCTGCCGGAGCCGGGCGCGTCGTGCCGGCGCCGGAGCGCCTGCACGATGAGGTAGCCGCCGGCCGCGATGAGCGCCAGCGGCCACAGGTAGGACACCGCGGACAGCAGCACGGTGGCCTCCAGGGCGATCAGCGCCGCCAGGACGGCCAGGGCAGCGGCGGGGATCCACGCCCAGCGGTTGCGGGCCGCGCCGGTGGGCAGCACGGCCACGAGCGCGAACGTGACGGCCAGCCCCACGAAGAACAGCACTCCGCCGGCCTGCTCCTCCTGGGCGGCGGCGGTGAGCAGGGCCTGCAGCGCCAGGGTGATCAGCACACCGGCCGGGATGAGGGCCCACCACCGGCGGTGGTCGCGCAGGTAGACCGCGGCGAACCCGGCGCCGCCGCCGCCGAGGAACAGGGCTCCGCCCCACTGCTGGCTGCCGGGCACGCCGACCTCGTCGAACAGCACGAGCACGCCGAGGCCGAGCAGCGCGCCCGCGGGGATCGCCGCCCACCACTTGGAGGGGTCCGTGGCGTACAGGACTCCGAACGCGGCGCCGGCCGCGAGGAAGAGCAGTCCCCACAGCACCCCGACGGCCTCCATGAGGCCGGTCGCCTCCAGGAGCAGCAGCACCCCGGCGGCGAGCAGCAGGGCTCCCAGCACGATCGTCGCGGTCCTCCGTGGCACGGCCACCACCCCCTGGATCCAGGGTAGGACGCCGGGACCGGGCCGGGTCCGGCGCGGCGGCGAATGGACGCAACATGTCGTCGCACCCGGGAAAGCCCCTGGTGAGCGGCTGATTGCAGTCGTAAACTGGGGTTCTCATCTCGTGCATCGCTGCACCGGGGGCCTCGCTCCCGGTCTCTCCCGTTCCCCGGGGCGCTGTGCCCGCCGGGAAACGTCCTCCGGTCGGCTGGGGGCCGACCGCTCTCCGCGGCACGCCGTTCTCGCGGCCGTGCCGACGATCCTTCTCACCGCTTCGGGGGACCCACCATGAAACACTCACTCGTCTCGCGCGCCCTCACCGGGGCGTCCGCGGCCGTGCTGGCCACCACCGGGATCGCTCTGGGCGGACCGGCCCACGCGGCGTCGGCGCAGCCCGTCTTCTCCTACAGCCAGGGCTGGCGCGTGGACCAGCACGTGCGCGAGCTCGCCGACGTCAACGGGGACGGCCGCGCCGACGTCGTGGGCTTCGGCAACAGCGGCGTGCAGGTCGCCTTCGGACAGACCGACGGCACCTTCAGCACGCCGAGGATGAGCGTGCGCGACTTCGGGGCCGCCCAGGGCTGGCGCAACGACCGGCACGTGCGCACCCTGGCCGACGTCGACGGCGACCGCCGCGACGACATCGTCGGCTTCGGCAACGCCGGCGTCTACGTGGCCTACTCCCGGGGCGACGGCAGCTTCACCGCGCCGGCGCTGAAGGTCCGCGAGTTCGGCTGGAACCAGGGCTGGCGGGTCGACCAGCACCCGCGCGAGCTCGCCGACCTCAACGGCAACCTGACGGCCGACATCGTGGGCTTCGGCTACTCGGGGGTGACGATCTCCCACGGGCGCACCGACCGCACCTTCGACGGCACCGGCAAGCGGATCGACAGCTTCGGCTGGGACCGCGGCTGGCGGGTCGACAAGAACCCGCGGCTGCTCGCCGACGTCGACGGCAACAGCACGGCCGACATCGTCGGCTTCGGGGACGCCGGCACGTACGTCTCCTACTTCTCCGCCCTGGGCGACACGTTCACCCAGCCCGCACTGGAGATCCGCGACTTCGGCTACGCCCAGGGCTGGCGGGTCGGCCAGCACCCCCGGATGCTGGCCGACGTCAACGTCAACCCGGCCGGCAACGCCGCGGCGGACATCATCGGCTTCGGCTACTCGGGGGTCTCCGTCGCCTACTCGCTGAACGGGGGCGACTACACCGGTGCGGCCGTGCGGGTGAACAACTTCGGCCAGGCCCAGGGGTGGCGCGGCGACCGCCATCCGCGGACCCATGCGGACATCAACGTCGACGGCATCCAGGACCTCGTGGGCTTCGGCAACGCCGGGGTCTACGTCGCCCACGGCCGGGCGAACAACACCTTCGGCCCGGTGTACCTGAAGGTCGCCGCCTTCGGCTACGACGACGGCTGGACGGAGGAGCGGTATCCGCGCCTGCTCGGGGACGTGAACGGCGACGGCCGTGACGACGTCGTCGGCTTCGGGCACTCGGCCACGTACGTCCAGCTCTCCTGATCCCGTCCGGCGGGGCCCCGCCGCGGCCGGTGCCGTCCTCGTCCGCCCGGACGGGGTCGGCACCGGCCGCGGCGCGCGCCGGTGCCGGCGCAGCACCGGGGGGCATCACCCTCAGTCCGGCACGGGGTGGTGGGCGGTGCCGGCGGTCTCCCCGCCGTCGACGACGAACTCCGCTCCCGTGACGAACGAGGAGTCGTCACCGGCCAGGTAGGCGACCGTCGCCGCGACCTCCTGCGGGCGGCCGGCCCGGCCCATGGCCACGTGCACGACGTCGGGTGCGAACCCTTCCGTCATCGGGGTGATGATGAAGCCGGGATGCACCGAGTTGACCCGGATCCCGTCGGCGGCGAGGTCGAGGGCCGCGGCCTTGGTCAGGCCCCGCACGCCGAACTTCGAGGCCGTGTAGGCGGGGATCTGCTCGTAGCCGCGCAGCCCGGCGGTGGAGGAGATGTTCACGATCGAGCCCCCGCCCCGGTCCCGCATCGCGGGCACGGCCGCCTGGATGCCGAGGAAGACCCCCGTGAGGTTCACCGCGAGCACCCGGTCCCACGAGGCCCGGGAGTGCTCGGCCGTGTGCCCGAACTCCACGATCCCGGCGTTGTTGACCAGGATGTCCAGCCCGCCGAAGGCGTTCACGGTCCCGGCCACCGCGGCCGCCCAGCCCTGCGCGTCGGTGACGTCCAGGTGGACGCGGTCGGCGTGTCCGGACAGCACCGCCTTCACGTCCGTCTCCGGCAGCACGTCGGCCAGCATCACCCGGGCGCCCTCCTCGACCAGCCGCACGGCGATGGCCGCCCCGATCCCCCGTGCCGCGCCGGTCACCAGCGCCACCTTGCCCTCCACGCGTCCCATGTCCGCCCCCCCTGCGCGCTCTCGAGATCCCGGTCCGTGCCCGGCCGGGCCGGGGCGCACGACCGCACCGGCCTCGGCCCCGCTGCACCCACGAGAGCACTGATCTCCCGGGCCCACAACGGTCCACGAGATCCCGTCGACACGGTGGGACTCAATCCTGTGCCTGTGCGAAGCGCCTTGTCGGCCGCGAGACGCCGGCCCTACCGTGGACGGTGCTCCGGCGACGGGCGGAGCACCGCTGCCGGAGGATGCCCTGCCATGACCCCCAAGATCTCCGTGCTCGTCCAGGTCGACGTCTGCGACGGAACCGTGACGCTGGGCGTCACCGGGCAGCTGACCGAGGGGAACCAGCAGGCGCTGGTGTCCCTCGTCCGCCGGGCGCGCTCGGCGTTTCCCCGGGCGGCGGTCACCGTGGACCTCGTGCGGGCGGAGCCCGTGAGCGCCGCCGCGGTCGACCTGCTGGTGTGGAGCCTCGAGATGCTCGACGCGGCAGCGGGGCCGGTGACCCTGAGGATCCCGCCGCCGGATCCGACCGGCTCCCGCGGGACCCGTGCCGGCAGCGGGCGCTCCCCCCGGAAGGAGAAGCGATGAGCGACATCCCCACCGGCGACCGCGTCGTCGTGGGCGTCGACGGTTCGGCGGCGTCCGCGGAGGCCCTGCGGGAGGGAGCCCGTTGGGCGCAGGTCCTCGACGCGCCGCTCGACGCGGTCATGTGCTGGGACAGCCCGTACCTCGACGAGAGCTACTCCGGCATCACGCCCGAGGAGTTCCGCGCGGAGCACGAGCAACGGTTCGCGGCAATCTTCGCCGAGGTCTTCGGGGACGAACGCCCGGAGCGTCTGACCACCCGGCTGGTGCGCGGCCGGGCGGCGGAGCGCCTCCTCGAGGAGAGCGAGGGCGCACGGATGCTGGTCGTGGGCCGGCGCGGAACGGGCCGGGTGCTGCGCACGGTGCTGGGCTCGGTCAGCTCGGCCCTGGTCTCCCACGCCCGGTGCCCCGTGCTGGTCGTGCACCCCTGAGGCAGAGGAGTCCGGGCACGGCGGCTCCTCGCCGTGCCCGCGACGGGAGCGGGCGCGGCGGCTCGCCGCGCCGGTGGTGGTCCCAGGGCGACTGCGTCACGATCGGGACATGTCGGCCCCGGGCCTTACCGCACCGGCACGGGTTGCCTACGGTGGAAATGCCCACGTGCAGCGCACGGTCCCAGGGGTCCGGGCGCGAGCACTCGGGGGCGCCGGCCACGGGGCCGGCGCCGGTCAGTACACGATGAGGAGTCTGGTCATGGCTGGATTGATGCGCAGGGAGGCCTTCGACGTGCTCGAGCCCCTCCGTCGTCTCATGGAGGGCGACCTGGAGACCACGTGGCCGCGCGTGGAGGAGTTCCAGGACGGCAACACCATGGTGATCCGGGCGGAGCTGCCCGGGATCGACCCGGACAAGGACGTCGAGCTCACGGTCGTCAACGACACCCTGCATCTGCGGGCCACCCGGCAGGAGAGGACCGAGCACAAGGACAAGGGCAGCTACCGCTCCGAGTTCCACTACGGCTCCTTCTCCCGCTCCCTGCCCCTGCCCAAGGGCTGCCGGGAGGAGGACATCACCGCCGCCTACACCGACGGGGTGCTCGAGGTCCGGGCCCCGATGCGCGAGCCGGGCGAGCAGGCCACCAAGAAGATCCCGGTGAGCCGCCGGGAATCCGGCTCCGCCTAGGGACACCGCGCGCGGCGGCGGGTCCACCGGTGTGCGATCCGCCGCTCGGCCGCGGCCCCGACCACGGTTCACCGCACCGCCTCGCGCCCGGCGACCCGGGGGCGGGGCGCTCCCATCCACCCACCCCCGGCTGCGTCGGCCCTGCACCGAAGGAGCGCCATGAGCGACATCCCGATCGAGACCCCCACCGGCGACCGCATCATCGTGGGCGTCGACGGCTCCGACCACTCCAAGGAGGCACTGCGGGAAGCGGCCCGGCTGGCGCAGGCCCTCGACGCCCCCCTGGAGGCGATCGCGTGCTGGCAGGATCCGGCCCTGTACGCCACCTCCTACGGATACATCCCCGAGCTCGATCCCGAAGCGTTCCAGTCCGACGCCCGGCGCATGCTCCAGGAGACGCTCCAGGAGGTGTTCGGCGAGACCCGCCCCGCCCGGCTGACCACCCGGCTGCTGCGCGGACGCGCGGCCGAGCTGCTCGTCGAGGAGAGCAGGAGCGCCCGGATGCTGGTGGTCGGGGCCCGCGGCGTCGGCGGGGTCCTCGGCATGATCCTGGGCTCGGTCAGCTCCGCGCTGGTCTCGCACGCGCACTGCCCGGTCCTGGTCGTGCGCCGGTAGCCGACGTGGTCCGCCCCCGACGGTCGGGCCGTTCGTCGGGCGCCGGGACCGCGCGAGGCGCTCCGGCCGGTGGCCCCGCCGATCCGTCGGACGGCACACCGCCGTGACCGAGGACGTCCCCGCCGTCTCCGTCCGCCTGGCCCGGGCCACCGACGTCCCCGCCGTGGTGGACCTGCTCGGGCAGCTCGGCTACGTCCCCGAGGCGCGTTGGGTGCGCACCTGGGTGTGCACGGCCGTGCCCGACGACCGGTGCCTGGTGGCGGAGGCGGCCGGACGGGTGGTGGGCCTGGCGCACCTGCACCGGGTGCCGTTCCTGGCCGAGAGCACCTACCGGGCCCGGCTGACCGCCCTCGTGGTCGACGAGCCGGCCCGGTCCCGCGGCGTGGGCGCGCTCCTGCTGGCCGCGGCCGAGCGGGCGGCGCGGGACATGGGGGCCACCGCGCTGGAGCTGTCGACCTCGAACCGGCGGTTGCGGGCGCACCGGTTCTACGAGCGCCACGGCTACACCCAGCGATCACGGCACTATCGCAAGGCCGTGCCGCCGGACGGCCCCTGAGCCGCCGGGCTCCACAGCCCCGACCGCGGGGCTCCGCCGTCGACGTGCGCCCCAGCGCAGAAGCCTCATCGCCGCGCGCACACTAGACAGGCTGTCTAAATAGGCGCACTGTGTCCTCATGAGCACCACCACCCAGCGCAGCGAGTGGCTCCGCGGAGTCCTGGGCCTGTGCGTGCTGCGGGCCATGGCCGACGGACCGACCTACGGGTACGCGATCGCCGCGAACCTGGCCCGGGCGGGCTTCGGGGACGTCAAGGGCGGAACGCTCTATCCCCTGCTGGCCCGGCTCGAGAAGAACGATCTCGTCACCGTCGAGTGGAGAGCCGGGGCGGGTGGCCCCGGCCGCAAGTACTTCTCGCTCACCGACGCCGGCCGCGCCGAGCTGGAGCAGGGCATCACCCAGTGGCAGGCGTTCTCGAGCGTGGTCACCGGCTACCTGACCTCCGACAGCGCCGGCGACGCCCCGACGTCCCCCCGTCCCCCTACTCCCTGAGGAGGAACCCGTGAACACCGTCCCCCACCCCCACGCCCCGGCCCACGAGGTCTGGCAGCGCCCGTTCGTGCGGTCCCACCGGAGCTGGTGCGACGACTTCGTGGTGGAGCTGCGCCTGCGCGCCGTCCCCGGACCGGTGATCGGCGACCGCCTCGGCGAGGTGGAGACCCACTGCGCGGCCACCGGCGACACGCCCATCGAGGCCTTCGGTGACCCGGTGGCCTACGCCGCCCGGATCGCCGAGGAGGGCGGCACCGCACCGGTGTCCGGGGTCTGGACGGTCACGCTCCTCTCCGCCGCGCAGGTGGTGGCCCTGCTGGTGGGCACCGCCGCGGTCACCGCGTGGGCCCGGGGCGAGAGCCTCGCCTACGACGTGGTCCAGGTGGGCTTCCTGGGCGTGTTCGTGCTGGTGCTGCTGTGCCTGCCCCGGCTCGTCCGCCCGCTGGTGCGCCACCCCTGGGCGGTCGGCGCGCCCCTGGCCGTCGGGGTCCCGCTGCTCGCGCTGGGCGCCGCGTTCTCGGACCGGTGGGACCTTCCGGTCGCGCTGGTCCTGCCCTCCGCCCCGGTGGCCGTCGGCCTGTTCGTGGCGGTCCTGGGCCTGGCCTGGTGGCAGCTCCGCGAGCTGGATCGGGGCCTCGGGGACGACCTCGTCACCTCCCCCCTGCCCCCGGAGTCGGGCTCACCGGCCGGGGAGGGCACCACTCTCCGCCGATGGACCGCTCTGCTGCCGGCGTGCATGATCCCCGTGGCCTACCCCGTGCTGGCGGCCTTCGGCTGGATGCTGGCCTGAGGCCTCCGCCGTCGCCGCGGGCGGTCAGGCCGGCGGGGAGGCGGGGCCGGGCTCCGGACTTCCCTGGTGGACGTGGGCGGCCATGGTCATCACGGTGATGAGCTGGGCGGCGATGACCGCGGAGGCCCAGCCGCCCTGGGCGGCGACGAGGTGGACGGCCGCGGGGATGACGAGGAGCAGCGGGAGGGCACGGACCGCCAGCAGCCGCGCCCGCTCTCCCGGGGTCTCGGGGACGTCCTCGACGGCCGGAGACGTCCGATCCGCACGTCCGGTGAGCCCGTCCGCGGCGACGAGGTCGGCCCAGCGGCGCCGGCGCCGCGCGTGGTGGAGCATGCCGGCCAGCACCGCGAGGTACATCGCGGCCACGATCCCCGAGACGAAGAGCAGCACCGGCCCCTCGTCGTCCCCTGCGCGCAGTCCCACGACGAACCCGAGGCCCAGAGGCAGCAGCCAGAGCCCGAGGAGCAGCTTGTCGACGCCGGTCAGCACGTGGTCCTCCCCCGGTCGGACGTGCTCGATGACCGCATCCTCGCACCCCGGGCACCGCCGTGTCTGACCCCTCATCCGGGGGCGCGGGCCCACCGGGCCACGCACCAGGGGCGGACCCACCGGACCACCCAGCACGGGCGGGCGTCCCGGACCGGAGTCCGGGACGCCCGCCCGTGGTGTGCCCGGCGGCCTCAGCCCCGCCGGGACGCCCGTGCGTCGGCGACGATGCCCACGACGTCCTCGAAGAGCGGGTGACCGGGCTCCAGGCCGGTCAGCCGCCCGGCCACGGTCTCGTCCGCGTCCGTTCCGCCCAGCAGCTGCGCGAGCTCGGCGGCCTCCGGGTCGTCCGGGGCGTCGAAGCGCAGGGCCGCGGCCATGGCCTCCAGCAGGGCGGCGGTGCCCAGTCCGCGCTCGGCCAGCTCCGCGGCCGGCCCGGTGAACCGCTCGTGCCGGCTCAGCTTGCGCAGCGGGGCCCGGCCCACCCGGTCCACGGTGTCCGGCAGCTCGGCGTTGGCGAAGCGGGTGAGGATCTTCTGCACGTAGGCCTCCTGCTCCGCGGGGTCGAAGCCGTGCTTGGCCACCAGCAGCGCCTTGGTCTCCTGCAGGACCGCCTCGACCTTGGCCCGGATCTGCGGGTCGGCCAGCGCGTCCGAGAGCTTGCGCTTCCCGACGGCGCGCCCGAAGTAGGCCGCGGCCGCGTGACCGGTGTTCACGGTGAACAGCTTGCGCTCGATGTAGGGGCCCAGCGCCTCCACCCAGGTCACCCCGGGGATCTCCGGGACGGTGTCGCCGAACGGTCCCTTCTCGATCGCCCACTCGAGGTATGGCTCCACCCGCACGTCCAGGCCCGCCCCCGGCTCCTGGTTCGGCACGATGCGGTCCACCGCGGTGTTGGCGAACAGCGCCCGGGCGTCGACCGCCGCGTCGTCGAGGCCCTGGTCCCGCGCAGCGGCCCGGACCTCCCGCTCCAGGATGTCGGTGGCGTTGATCGCGTTCTCGCAGGCCATCACCGCCTGGCGGCCCGTCCCGGCCGGGCGGGCCGCCAGGCCCTTGGCGATGGCCGGGGCCACGAACCGCAGGATGTTCGGGCCCACGGCCGTGGTGACCACCTCGGCGCGGCTCAGTTCGGCCACGAGCGCCGCCTCGTCCGTGGCGGAGTTGACCGCCCGGTAGCCCTCGACGACGTGGTCGCGGCCGCCCTCGCCGGCCTCGTGCACCGTGTAGCTGGGGGTCGAGGCCAGCGCGTCGATCAGCGGCGCCGCCACGTCCGCGAAGACCACCTCGTAGCCCGCCTCGTGGAGCAGCAGCCCCACGAAACCCCGTCCGATGTTGCCCGCACCGAAGTGCACTGCCGTGCTCATGGGTTCACCTTCCCGAAGACGTCCATCACCTCGCCCACGGTACGCGCCGCCGGCGGGCAGGACACCTGTGTACGGCTCCGTACACCGTGGCCGCCGGTCACCAGTCCGCCGGTCACCGGGACGCCGGTCACCGTGGCCGCCGGTCACCGGGACGCCCGACCGCCCGATGAGGGCGTCGAGGCGAGCACGGCGAGCACGGCACAGGGCAGCATCAGCTGCGCGGTCACGGCGCGGTCCTCTCCCGGGGGACGGGCACGGTGCGGGGACCGGCGGGGAGGTCCAGCAGCGGCAGCAGGCGGTGGACGAGCGGGCCGATGGCCAGCGCGTAGACGACGGTGCCCACGCCCACGCTGCCGCCCAGCACCCAGCCCGTGGCCAGGACGCAGAGCTCGATGGCCGTGCGCACCCGCCGGACGGACCCGCCGGTGCGCTCCACCAGCCCGGTCATCAGGCCGTCGCGGGGGCCGGGACCGAAGCGGGCCCCGATGTAGGCGGCGGTGGCCGCCCCGCTGAGCAGGACACCGCCCGCGAGCAGTCCCATCCGGGCCGGGATGCCGGTGGCGTGCGGGAGCACGAGCAGGGCGGCGTCGACGACCAGGCCGATGACCACGATGTTGCTCACCGTCCCGAGACCGGGCCGCTGCCGCAGCGGCACCCAGAGCAGGAGGACCAGCGCACCGGTGGCGATCACCACCGCCCCGAAGCTCCAGCCGAGCCGCTCGGCCACGCCCTGGTGGAAGACGTCCCAGGGATCCAGGCCGAGGTCGGCCCGCAGCATCAGGGCGAGCGAGAGGCCGTAGGCCACCAGGCCGGCGTACAACTGGACGAGTCTGCGCATCAACATGCCACCAGTCTCCGCTCAACTGGCATTGCTTCCTATAGCCAGTTGCGGAACACTGGCTTTCATGACCCGCAGGATCAGTGCCCGCGCCCTGGCACCGATGCTCCCGCCCCCGTCCGATCGCGGACCCGCCTACCGCGAGCTGGCGGACCACCTGCGCCTGCTCGTGCTCGACGGGAGAGTGCCGCTGGGCGTCGCGCTGCCCGGGGAGCGTGAGCTGGCGGCCGCCCTCGGTCTCAGCCGGACCACCGTCACCGGGGCCTACCGGCTGCTGCGGGAGGAGGGCTGCCTCACCGGCCGGCAGGGCGCGCGCAGCACCACCGCCCTGCCCGGCGGGACCGGGACGAGCACGCCGGGCCCGGAGGCACCGGACGGAGTGCTGGACCTCGCCTACGCCGCGCTGCCGGCCGCACCGCAGGCGGTGCACGCCGCCTACGCCGCCGCCCTCCAGGACCTGCCGGCCCACCTGCCGAGCCACGGGTACTCCCCTGCCGGGGTGGACGTGCTGCGCGGGGCCGTCGCCGGGAAGTACACCGCCCGGGGCCTGCCGACCACGCCGGAACAGATCCTCGTCACCTCCGGGGCGCAGCACGCCCTGCACCTGGTGCTCCGGCTGGTCACCGCGGCGGGCGACCGCGTCGTCGTCGACCACCCCTCCTATCCCCACGCCCTCGACGCCGTGCGGGAGGCGCGCTGCCGTCCTGTGCCCGTGGCCCTCGGGAGCACGGGGTGGGACGTCGAGGGCTTCCGCGCCGCGCTCCGGCAGGCCGCACCGACCATGGCCTACGTGATCCCGGACTTCCACAACCCCACGGGCCGGTGCATGACCGGTGCGGAGCGCGCCGAGATCGTGCGCGCCGCGCGCGAGTCCCGGACCACGCTGGTCGTGGACGAGACGCTCGTGGACCTGCACCTCGACGGTCCCTCCGGTCCTCCGACGGGCGCCCACCACCCGGACGTCATCTCGATCGGCTCGACGAGCAAGTCCTACTGGGCGGGGCTGCGCATCGGGTGGATCCGTGCGACGCCCGGGACGATCACCCGGCTGGCGGCGGCGCGGCCGAGCGTGGACATGGGCTCGCCCATCGTCGAGCAGCTGGCGACGGCGGCGCTGCTGCGGGACCCGGACGTGCTCCCGGCCCGCCGGGAGCAGCTGCGCGCCCAGCGGGCGGCGCTGGTCGCACTGCTCGGGGAGCACCTGCCCGGCTGGCGGTTCGAGGTCCCCCCGGGCGGACTCTCCCTGTGGGCCGAGCTGCCGGAACCGGTCAGCAGCGCGCTGGCCGCGCTCGCGCCGCGCTACGGGCTGCGCCTGGCGGCCGGGCCCCGCTTCGGCGTCGACGGGGCCTTCGAACGGTTCCTGCGCCTGCCCTTCACCCTCCCCGTCCCGGACCTGGAACGGGCGGTGTCCGGCCTGGCCCGTGCCGACGCCGCGCTCGGCAGCACGCCGCTCGATGCCGTCAGCCCTACGGCGGCCGCGCAGCTGGCCTGACGCCCGCACCCGCCCGGCCGTCCCGGACCACCGGGCAGCGCGCGACACCGGGCGTCACATTCGTCGCCGCGGCCCCCGGCCCGGCGCGCCGGACGACGGCAGGCCCCCGCCCGTCGTACAACGAGAGCGTGCGCCACGCGCCTCCCCCGACGCCTGCGGCACGCGCCCCCACCCCCGGGGCACCCTCGTCCCGCCCCCAGGAGAACCATGCGCAGCACCCCCTCGCCCACCCCGGTCCGGGCGGGAGGCCCGGCCGGCCGCCGCGACGCCGTCCGGCGGTTCCTGGCCACGCCGGTGCACCTGGCCCTGGCCCTCGGACTGGTCACCGGGTGCGCCTCGAGCACGGCCTCCACCACCCCGGCGCCCGTTCCGGGCACGGTGTCCACCGTGCCCGCGAGCGCCTCCCCGACCGCGAGCGCCCCCGCCTCCACCAGCACCTCACCGGCCGCCCCGCCGCCCCTCGGAACGGTCACCACGGTCAGGCCCGCACCGGCGGAGACCCCCGTCCCGGCGGCCGTTCCGCTCGCGGGCGCCCGGCTGGCCCTGGAGGGTCTGCCGGTCGCCGCGGCCGGGACGATGTCCGACTACGACCGGGAGGCACTGTTCGGCGGCTGGATCGACGCGGACGGGGACTGCGAGGACACCCGCGCCGAGGTCCTGGCCCGCGACCTGACGGACATCACCTCCGCGGACGGCTGCACGGTGGCCACCGGCACGCTCGCGGACCCCTACACCGGGTCCACGATCGCCTTCGTCCGCGGGGCGGCGACCTCCGGTGACGTCCAGGTCGACCACGTCGTCTCCCTCGGCAACGCGTGGATCACGGGGGCGCGCCGCCTGACGCAGGCCGAGCGGGTGGCGCTGGCCAACGACCCGCTGAACCTGCTGGCGGTCGACGGGCCCGCCAACGGGTCGAAGTCGGACCTGGACGCGTCCGGGTGGCTGCCGCCGAACGAGGCGTTCGCGTGCGGGATGGTGGCCACCCAGATCGCGGTGAAGGCCCGGTACGGACTGTGGGTCACGGCTCCGGAGAAGCAGGCCATGGCAGAGGTGCTCGCAGGCTGCCCGGCGCAGCAGCTGCCCGGCGGGATCCCGTTCGGTGACATCACCGGGGATGCCCCGGCCGCGCCCGTGCCCTCCTCGGCCTCGTCGCCGACTCCCGAGGTCCCGGTGCCCGCGGTGCCCACGGACGTCCACTACCAGAACTGCGCGGCCGCCCGGGAGGCCGGGGCGGCCCCGCTGCGCCGCGGTGAGCCCGGCTACCGGGACGCCATGGACCGCGACGCCGACGGCGTCGCGTGCGAGGGCTGAGCCGCGCGACCCCGTTGCCGGGGCCGGGCCCGCAGCGGGTCATCCGGTGCCGGCCCACCGGGACCGCAGCGCGCGCGGGCGGGGCAGCGCGCTCCAGACGGAGCCGAGGGCCATGCCCACGAGCCACAGGCATGGGAACCACCACTGCCACCCACCCAGGTGCAGGAAGAACCCCACGACGAGGACGATCGTCAGCAGCAGGTTCATGAACAGCAGCGTCATCTGGTTCGGCATGGCGGTCCCCCTCCGCTCGGCGTCGTGCCTCCGGCATCGTGGCACGGCCCGGCCCGGCCCGTCTGACCCCTCTTCCGGGGGCAGGCCGGGTGACCGAGCCGGAAGGGCGGGGCGGGGCAGGCCGGACAGGCGGGGGCGGACAGGCCGCGGGGCGGACCGGACACACAGGAGGTGCCGGATGTGCTGGACGTGCCGGTCGAGCAGGACGGGCACGACACGCCGGACGGTCACGACACGCTGGACGGGCACGACACGCTCGAGGGTCATGACACGCCTGAGGAGCAGCACCGGCCGGACAGCCGGGGCCGGCCGGCCCCGGCTCAGAGGCCGGTGAGGACGTCCAGCGCGGTCCGCAGCCCCCGCTCCTGCCGCACGGCACGCCCCAGCCGCTCGGCACGCTCGCCCCGGTCCAGGGCCTCCCCCAGTGCCGGGACCAGCGTCTCCGCCGTCAGCCGCCGGTGGGGCACGGGGGCCGACGCGATCCCCAGGCGGTGGAGCTGCCCGGCCCAGAACGGCTGGTCGGCGAGGAAGGGCACGACCACGGAGGGCACGCCCGCGCGGGCGACGGTGTGCACCGTCCCGGCCCCGCCGTGGTGGACCGCCGCGGCGGCTCCCCGGAGCACGGCGCCCAGCGGTGCCGACGGCACGACCAGCACGTCCTCGCCGCGGTGGTCCTCCGGCAGGACCAGGCCGCCCCATCCGCTGAGCAGCAGGGTCCGCAGGCCGTGGGCGCGCGCCCCGGCCACGACCGCCCGGGCCCGGGCCTGCGCGTCGCCCGCCCTCATGGACCCGAAGGTCGCCACCAGGTACGGTCCGCCGCGCACGAACCGGTCCACCACCGGCTCCGCCGCGGGCTCCAGCGCCTCGTCGTGCCAGGCTCCGGTCAGGTGGACCGCGGGCGGCCAGTCGGCGGGCCGCGGCAGCAGGTGCGGGCTGGCCCCGATCAGCGTGGCCCGGGAGGACGAGCGCGGCGAGGGCGCCCGGCCGCCGGGCAGTGCCGCACAGGCACGCTCGACGTCGGCGCGGAACAGACGCGCGGCGCCGCGCGGCACCGCGTAGGTGGCACGGTTGAACCGCCCGAGGTCCGCGCTGACCGTGGGCCCGCCCGGGGCGGAGAACTCGCGGGTGGGCGTGGCCACGGGCACGAACTCGGTCAGCACCCGCGGGACGCCCAGGGCGTCGGCCACCGCGGGGGCGGTGAGGATCAGCGGGTGGTGCACGACCAGGTCGGGCCCGAAGGCCAGCGTCTCCCGCACCGCGGCCGAGAGCATCCGCCGCATGCCGGGCCGGACCTCGGCGCGGTAGTGGCGCAGCGCCGTGCGCGGGGTGAGCCCGTCGGTGCGCAGCAGGCGGTGGAAGTCCACCCCGAGGCGCACGGTGTCGAGCCCGGACAGGTCGGCGCCGGAGCGGTCCGGGACACCCAGCCGGACCTCGTGCCCCCGGGCGGCGGCGTAGCGGGCCAGGGCGGCGAAGGGCTCGACGTCGCCGCGGGTTCCGGAGGTCAGGAGCATCATGCGCACGACCACCAGTCTGCCCGGCCGCGCGGCGGAGCACGAACCGCCGGGGGCCCCGCCCGAGCCGTCCTCCGGGCCGGGCCCGCCGTCCGCCCGCGCAGGGTCCCCGGTTCCCGCGGCCCCGTAGAGTGGAGGACACCCGGGCTTCCCGGGTGCCCGTCGTCCGAGGAGGACCCCCACCGTGCCAGCAGCAGGCCCCGCCCCCGCCCTCCGGCGGATGGTCCACATCTCGCGGCCGGTGCTCTGGATCAACACGCTGGGCCCGGGGGTGCTGGGCATGTGGCTCACCGGCTCGCTGCTGCGGTGGGAGGCGGTGCCGCTGCTGCTGTGGCTGACCCTGCCGTTCAATCTGCTGATCTACGGCGTCAACGACATCTTCGACCAGGACACCGACGCCCTGAACCCGCGCAAGGGGTCGCTGGAGGGCGCGCGGATCAGGTCCTCCGAGGTGCGCACGATCTGGGCGTCGGTGCTGGCGACCAACCTGCCGTTCGTCCTCTGGTTCGCCCTCGCCCTCCCCCCGGCGGCCCTGGGCTGGATCGCGCTGTACGTGCTGGTGTTCGTGTTCTACTCGGCCCCGCCGCTGCGCTTCAAGGCGCGGCCCTTCCTCGACTCCCTGAGCAACGCCGCCTACGCCTTCCCCCTGGTCATCCTGGCCTACGCGCTCGGGGACACCCCCGTGTGGCCGGCGGCGCTGGGCCTGATGGCCTGGAGCGTGGCCAAGCACGCGTTCGACGCCGTCCAGGACATCGAGGAGGACCGCGCGGTGGGCATCACCACGACGGCGGTCCGGCTCGGCGCGCGCGGCACCGGCTGGTGGAGCGGCGCGTGGTGGGCCGTGTCCGTGCTGGGCTTCGCGCTCGTCAGCGTTCCGGTGGCGGTGGTCAACGCTCTCATCGCCGGGTGGCTCGTGCTCTCGCTGCTGCGGGCCCCGTCCCCGGCCACCGGCCACCGGCTCTACCGGCACTCCATCGCGTTCCCCTACGTCGCCGGCACCGTGGCCGGGGTGCAGCTGGCGGGCGCGCTGATCCTGGGACGGTACCCGTGAGCCGCGTCGTCGTGGTCGGCGGCGGCATCGGCGGGCTGACCGCCGCCGCCCTGCTGGGCCACGCCGGCCACCGGGTCACCGTGCTGGAGGCCGCCGACCACGTCGGCGGCAAGAGCCGGCGCATCGAACAGACCGGGCAGCGGATGGACACCGGCCCCTCGCTGGTCACGTTCCCGGGGGTGTGGCGGGAGCTCCTCGAGCGCCTGGACACGCTGCGCGGCGCGGGCACCGGTGCCCGCGCCGGGGAACCCGACGCCGCGGCGGTGGCCCGGCTGGAGCTGGAGCGGCTGCCCGACGTCGGGACGTACTACTACCGCGGCACCCGCAGCGAGCTGCCCGTGCCGCCGGGCCACCCCTGGCACGCGGCCTGGGCGCGATTCGAGGCCGAGCACGGCGGTCTCGGCCCGGACGTCACCCGGCTGCTCACCACCGCTCCCCTGGACCGCAGCTCCTACCCCGCGCTGGCCGCGCTCGGACGGCTTTACGGTCCACGCCTGACCACCCGCAGCTACCTCGACGGCCTCGACTGGATGCCGGAGGGCCTGCGCGAGGTGATCGCCATCCACACCCTCAACGCCGGCGTCAGCCCCTCGCGCACCCCGGCCCTCTACGCGAGCATGCCCGCGGTGATGGCCCGGGACGGGGTGTGGATCCCCCGCGGCGGGGTGTACGAGCTGGTCGAGGCCCTGGACCGGCTGGCCCGGCGGGCCGGCGTGGAGATCCGCACCGGGGAGCCGGTCACCGCCGTCGCGCGACGGCGGGTCGAGACCGCCCGCGGCACCTACCGGGCCGACGCCGTGGTCAGCGGGGTCGACGCCCACCGGCTGGGCGGTCTCCTCGCCGGGCGCGCCCCCCGGCGGCCGCGCCGGCTCAGCTGCTCGGCGATCGCGATCTACGCCGTCCTCGACGCCGCGCTCCCCGAGGGCACGCCCCGGCACGGCGTCATCCTGCCGGACCGCCCGGCGGAGCTCTACGCCAGCCTGGAGGCCGGGGAGGAGCCCGTCCAGACCATGGCCTTCGCGAACTACTACCCGGCCCACGGCGTCTACCCGAACAGCTCCCCCACCCTGGCCCTGCTCCTGACCGCCCCCGCCAACGGGAGGTCCTACACCCTCGACGACCCGTTCGTGGCCCGCGAGCTCGACCGCGCGAGCCAGGTGCTGGGGCTGCGGGCCCCGCTCCGGGAGCGCTTCCGCCGCACGGAGATCCTCGACCCCGCGTTCTTCGCGGTCCACGGCTCGGCACAGGGGGCGCTCTACGGCGCGGTCCGTCCGGCGTGGCTGAGCGGGCCCCTGCACACCCCGTCCCACCGGAGCCTGCTGCGACCGTGGCTGTGGCGGGTAGGCGCCTCCGTCCATCCGGGCGGCGGGCTGCCCGCCGTCCTGGGCGGGGCGATGATCTCGACGGAGAAGCTGCTGCAGCACCTGGGGCCGACGGCCTGAGCGGGGCGCCCCGCGACGACGCGCGCTCGGACCGGGGTCCGGCGGCCGGGCCTCAGGTCCCGCAGAACGTGCCGGGAACCGGCGGCCGGGCCTCAGGTCCCGCAGAACGTGCCGGGGACCGGCGGCCGGGCCTCAGGTCCCGCAGAACGTGCCGGGGTCCGGCGGCCGGGCCTCAGGTCCCGCAGAACGTGGTGTACGGCCCGAAGTCCTCCGCCGCCGGGGCGGCGTAGCGCTCCAGGCCGGCACGCTCGTCGTACGGGGCGGTCACCGCTTCCAGGAGCCGTCCCAGCGGGTCGAGGTCGCCGTCCCCGGCCGCTGCGAGCGCCTCCTCGACGAGGTGGTTGCGCGGGATGTAGACCGGGTTGGTCCGGTCCATGATCTCGGGATCCGGGCCCTGGGCCCGCCAGCGCTCGGCCCAGCGGTCGAAGGCCTGCAGGTCGAGCACCAGGTCCCGGGCGGGCCGGGCGTCGCCGCGGGCGGCCGCACCGAGGTTGCGGAAGAAGGACGTGTGGTCCACGTGGTTGGCCTGGAGCAGGGCGAACAGGTCGTCGGTCAGCGCGGAGACGACGTCGTCCCCGAGCTCCCGGGGAAGACCGAGCTTGGCGCGCAGGCCGGCCGTCCAGGCGGCGCTGTACTGCCCGGCGAACCCGCCGAGCGACTTCTCCGCCAGGCCCACCGCACGGTCCTGGTCCTCGTCGAAGAGGGGCAGCATGGCCTCGGCGAGCCGGGCCAGGTTCCACTCCGCCGCGACCGGCTGGTTGCGGTAGGCGTAGCGCCCGCGCTCGTCGATCGAGCTGTAGACCGTGGCCGGGTCGAAGGCGTCCATGAACGCGCACGGCCCGTAGTCGATGGTCTCGCCCGAGATGGTCATGTTGTCGGTGTTCATGACCCCGTGGACGAAGCCCACCAGCATCCACTGGGCGACCAGGGTCGCCTGGGCGGCCACGACGGCCTCGAACAGGGCCAGATGCGGGTGCTCGGCCGATGCGGCGTCGGGATAGTGCCGGTCGACGGCGTGGTCGGCCAGGCGGCGCAGGAGCCCGAGGTCGCCGGTGGCCCGGGCGTACTGGAAGCTGCCGACCCGCAGGTGGCTGCCGGCCACCCGGGCCAGCACGGCGCCCGGCAGCAGGCGCTCGCGGCGCACCCGGCGTCCTGTCGCCACGACGGCGAGGGCACGTGTCGTGGGGATGCCCAGGGCGTGCATGGCCTCGCTGACGACGTACTCGCGCAGCATCGGGCCGAGCGCGGCGAGGCCGTCGCCGCCGCGCGCGAACGGCGTGCGGCCGGAGCCCTTCAGGTGGAGGTCGCGCAGGCGGCCCCCGGCGTCGGCGATCTCGCCCAGCAGCAGGGCGCGGCCGTCGCCCAGGCGCGGGTTGAAGGAGCCGAACTGGTGCCCGGAGTAGGCCTGCGCCACCGGGGTGGCGCCGCCGGGAACGGCGTTGCCGACCAGCAGCCGCACGCCGGCCGGGCTCTCCAGCGCGGCGGGATCGAAGCCGAGCTCGACGGCGAGGGGTTCGTTGAGCACGAGCAGCTGGGGTTCGGGCACCTCCTCGGCACGCCAGGGCACGGCCAGCTCGCCGAGCTCACGGGCGAAGCGCCCCTCGAAGGTGACGGTCGACAGCGGTGTTATAGTCACCTTGTCAACGATACAGGGACCGGCGGACAGCGGGACCCGCGGCCCTGCCCGCGGTCGCACGGGACGGTCGCGCAGGACGGTCACCCGGGCAGTGGCCTCGGGGCCCCCCGGCCCCGACGCCACCTCCGGCCCGAGCAGGTCGCCCTGGAGCACGCCGCCCCCGAGGCCCCCCCGGCCTCCGGCGATGTCCAGGCCCGCGATCCGAGCCGCATCCCACCATACTGGTCAGTACCCTTAGTTGCATCTTCGACGCGGAGGCGGAATCGTGATAGTGACGCGACCACGAACCGCACGTCGGGGGGCGCCTCCGCGACGGAGGGCCACGCCGCGCCGGCCCACGGGCGGGACGGTCACCTCTCGAGCGCGGCCAGCCGGTCCGCCACGAGGGCGGGAATGTCGTAGTCGGTGTGCGCACCGGCGGTGGTGATGCGCCGGGCCCGCTCGTAGCCGGCGCCCCGGTACGCGGCCGCGGCCTGCGCGGTGGCCGCCCGGGCCGACCAGGACCCGGAGTCGGTCGCGTAGGCGCCGTCCCGGTCGCCGACGACCCAGGTCAGCGCCAGGTCCTCGGTGGCCGGTGTGGCCTCGGCGACCGGTTGCCCGTAGGTGCCGCCGCCGCCGATGAACGCGGCCCCGGACCCGTCCGGCAGCCAGTGCGTGTCCCCGCGCAGCAGGTTCCGGGACAGGAACTCCGCGCCCCCGGAGTAGCCGGTCACCAGCACCCCGGCGTCGGTGGTGGGGGTGATGTTGGTGGTGGCGAACTGGCGCACCGCCTCGGCGACGGCACCGGTGTTCCCGGCCCGCCAGCTGCGGGTGCCGTGGGGGGCCTCCACGAACACGAACGCCCGGTTGGTGTCCGCGGCGACCCGGGCCATCCGCGTGGCGAAGCGCCCGGACGGCTGCTCGGCACGGGCGGTGCCGTCCCCGTCGAAGAAGAACACCGCCCCGGCCGGACGGTCCCAGTCCACGCCCTCGGCGTAGTAGTGGTAGCTCAAGGAGATGCCGTTGTCCGCGCGGAACACCCGGTCGGCGCCGCTGACGGGGTGCCAGCCGGTCGAGCTGGTGGTCACGGCCTGCGCCGGAGCCGCGGCGAGCAGCAGTCCGCCGGCCAGCGCACCGCCGACGGCCGGGCGCAGGAGGCACCGCCACCAGCGGCGGGCCTGCCGGGTCGTGGTCGACGTGGTGATCGGAGTGAGGGTGTGCACTGGCCGTTCCTGTTCCCGTGATGGTCCCAGGAGATCGCCGCGGGCAGTTCCGGCCGGCACCCGGCACGCGTGCTGCTCCCGGGAGGAATCGGTCGGCTCCGGCCCATGAGGACGTCCGCCGGCACTGTCCCGGACACCACGAATGTCATTGCATGTACAGCCGGGAGCCTATCGGGACGAAACAGCCTGTGACAAGCTTGAACTCAGCGAGCGCCGGGTGCGCGGAGACCTCGAGCGACGGTCTGCGGCCGGTCGTTCCGGTGCGCCGGTGCCCGGGCGGCAGCCACGGACCGCGACGTGCGGGAGCCGGCGCCGGGCCGGCCCGTCGCACGGGACCCGGTCACCGCCGGCACCGGCCCCCGGCCGCCGCCCGCGCCTGCGCACTTTCTCACCACGTTAGAGTTGACCCAGACTTCGCGGGGCAGTTCCACCCCGCATGCGAGCCGCGCTCCGCGCGAGCCGGCCGCGCCACCGTGCCCGAACCCACCATGAAAGCGTGATCCGTTGACCACTTCCTCCCGTTCCTCCCGATCCTCCCGCAAGCCCAAGTCCCCGCCGCCGCTGCCCGCCGGGGGCCTGCGGGTGACCCCGCTGGGGGGCCTGGGCGAGATCGGGCGCAACATGACCGTGTTCGAGCACGCCGGCAAGCTGCTCGTCGTCGACTGCGGGGTGCTGTTCCCCGAGGAGCACCAGCCGGGCATCGACGTCATCCTGCCCGACTTCACCGCCATCCGGCACCGGTTGGGTGACATCGTCGGGATCGTGCTCACGCACGGGCACGAGGACCACATCGGTGGTGTGCCCTACCTGCTCAAGGAGCGCCCGGACATCCCGCTCATCGGCTCGGAGCTGACCCTGGCGTTCATCACCGCCAAGCTCACCGAGCACCGGATCACCCCGAAGACGGTGCACGTGGAGGCCGGTGACAAGCACCGGGCGGGCCCCTTCGAGTGCGAGTTCGTCGCGGTCAACCACTCGATCCCGGACAGCCTGGCCGTGGCCATCCGCACGGACGCCGGGCTGGTGCTGCACACCGGGGACTTCCGGATGGACCAGTTCCCCCTGGACGACCGGATCACCGATCTGCGCCACTTCGCCCGGCTGGGCGACGAGGGCGTGGACCTGTTCCTCACCGACTCCACCAACGCCGAGGTCCCCGGGTTCACCACCTCGGAGCAGGAGCTGACCCCGGCGATCGACCACGTCTTCGCCACCGCGCCGAAGCGGATCATCGTCTCCAGCTTCGCCAGCCACGTGCACCGGATCCAGCAGGTCCTCGACGCCGCCCACGCCCACGGGCGCAAGGTCGCCTTCGTCGGCCGGTCCATGGTCAAGAACATGGGCATCGCCACCGAGCTGGGCTACCTGAAGATCCCGCGCGGGCTGGTGGTCGACTTCAAGAAGCTGCGCTCCATGCCCGATGCGAAGGTCGCCCTGGTGTGCACCGGCTCCCAGGGCGAGCCCCTGGCCGCGCTCTCGCGGATGGCCAACGAGACCCACCAGATCCAGCTCAACCCCGGGGACACGGTGCTCATGGCCAGCTCGCTGATCCCGGGCAACGAGAACGCGATCTACGGGATCATCAACAAGCTCACCGACCTCGGCGTGAAGGTCGTGCACAAGGGCAACGCCAAGGTGCACGTCTCCGGTCACGCCTCCGCCGGTGAGCTGGTGTACTGCTACAACATCGTCAAGCCCACCCACGTGATGCCCGTGCACGGGGAGTCCAAGCACCTGCACGCCAACGCCGAGCTGGCGATCCGCACCGGCGTGGACCCGGAGAACGTGCTCATCGCCAAGGACGGCAGCACCATCGACCTCGTCGAGGGCCGGGCCCGGATCTCCGGGCGGGTGGAGGCCGGCCTGGTCTACGTCGACGGTCACACGGTGGGCAAGGTCACCGAGGAGACCCTCGTCGAGCGTCGTCTGCTGCAGGAGGGCGGGGTGGTCACCGTCGTGGCCATCGTCGACGCCGACACCAACGTGCTGGCCGAGCCGCTGGAGTTCATCGCGAAGGGCTTCGTCCACGACGAGCACATCTTCGACAAGGCCGCCGAGAAGGTCGAGCACGCCCTGGCCCGCCCGGCCACGCAGAAGCTGGAGGACCTCGACGAGCTCGAGTCGCTCATCGGCGAGACCGTGGCCCGCCACCTGGAGCGCGCCTACCGGCGCGCGCCGCTGGTCACCGCAGTCGTCATCGACGCCTGATCCGCGCCCCTCGGGCCGCCCCGGCGGGCTCTGCGCCCCGCGGGGGGGGCGGCCCACCGGTTCGTGCACCCCGTGGCGGAGCGGGTACCGTGGAGGAGCACGTCGGAGGGCAGTTCGCCCGGTGCCCGAACAGGGCGGGCCCGCCCTCCGCTCCGCGCGACCTCCGCACGGCGGTCGACGACGCCGGTGCGCCGCAGCACGTGCTCGCCCGTCCCGGCGGCCCCGTGTGCGGGCCTCCTCGACCGTGGCGGCCCCGTCCCCGGTGACCGCAGGGCCGGGGGGCACGCCGGGTCGGACCGCACCGGACGCCGGGCACCGGTCCACCCCGTGGGCGCTCTCCCCCCGGGTGAGCCGCGGCCCCGGAGACGGCGGTGCCGGCGTCCTCGCCCCCGCGGGCCCGGCACCGGACGCTGACCCTGCCATCGACCCCGACAGGCACCACCTCCCATGACGTACCCGACCACGACCACCACCCCGGCCGCGCCCGCTCCTGCGGGTGCGCATCCGCCCGGCCACCGCCCCGACATCCAGGGCCTGCGCGGGGTGGCCGTGCTGCTGGTCGTGGCCTTCCACCTGTGGACGGACCGGGTCTCCGGCGGGGTGGACGTCTTCTTCGTCCTGTCCGCGTTCCTGCTCACGGGCACGTTCGTGCGGCGGATCGAGCGCGGGAGGCCCCTGGCGGTGCGCGAGTACTGGGTGCGCACCTTCGCGCGGCTGATCGGGCCGATGGCGGTCATGCTGCTGGCCGTGCTCGCCGCGGTGCTGACCCTCTTCCCGCCCAGCCGGTGGGAGGAGCTGCTCTCCCACGTGTGGGGCTCGTTGTCCTACGTGCAGAACTGGGTGCTGGCCGGTCAGTCCGTGGACTACTACGCCGCCGACAGCGCCGAGACCACCCCGCTGCAGCACACGTGGTCGCTGTCCGTCCAGGGCCAGGTCTTCCTGCTCTGGCCGCTGTTGCTGGCCGGCTGCGCGCTCGCCGCCCGGTGGGCGGGGCTGCGCTTCCGCACGGTCGCCCTGGCCGTGTTCGCCCTGGTGTTCGCCGGCTCCTTCGCGTGGTCCCTGGCGCAGACGGCCGGCGCGCCGGCCTGGGCCTACTTCAGCACCGTCACCCGGCTGTGGGAGTTCGCCCTCGGCTCCCTGGCCGCCCTGGCGCTCGCCCGCTCGTCCCGCCCGCAGGACGCGTCGCGGAGGAGCCTCCCGGAGGCCGCGGCCCGGCCGGTGGGCGTGGCGCTGGGCTGGTCCGGGCTGGCCGCGGTCGTGGCCACCCCGTTCCTCCTCGACACCGGCGCCCGCTTCCCCGGCACCGCGGCCCTCGCCCCCACCCTGGGCGCCGCGGCGATCCTGCTCGGCGGCGCGCTGGCCCCCGGCAGACCGCTGAGCGCGGGGCGCGTGCTCGCGGCACGCCCGCTGCTCTGGTTCGGCGACCGGGCCTACGGGATCTACCTGTGGCACTGGCCGCTGCTGATCACCTACCTGCTGATCTCCGCCCGTGACGACGTTCCCGTCGTCGACGGTCTCGGCGTTCTCGCCGCCTCCGTGCTCCTCACCCGGGCCACCGCGCCGCTGCTGGCCGGCTGGCGGGCCCTGCCCGGGGTGCGCGCCGGCCACGGCCTCCGCCTGGCCGCCACCGCCCTGGTCGTGGCGGTGCCCCTCACCGGCGCGCACCAGTACACGGTCCAGCGCGATCCCTCCGCCGGCGTCGAGCGCACCCCGGAGAACTACCCCGGGGCCGCGGTGCTGCGCGGGGACGTCACCGAGGTCCCGGACGTGCCGATCATCCCCACCGGCGCCGAGCGCGAGGACGAGTGGGGGGACACCGGCGGGCCCTGTTCGCCCGAGGACGCCCCCGAGGGCATCGACGGCCTGGGCCACTGCCGGGTGATCGAACCCGACGACGGCGCTGACCCCGAGCGCACCGTCGTGGTGATCGGGGACTCCCACGCCCAGCAGCTGCTCACCCCGATCCACCGGGCCGCCGACGCCCAGGGCTGGAAGGTGGTCTCCTACCTGCGCATGGCCTGCCGCTACACGGGCGACGCCGAGCCGGCCGACGCCGAGTGCGGCGAGTTCAACGCCGCCGCCCGCCAGGCCGCCCTGGAGGCGGAGCCGGACGCGGTCCTGACCATCGGGACCCTGAGCCTCCCCGAGGCCCCGCACGAGAAGCTCGTCGACGGCTACGAGGCCGGCGTCCGCCCCTTCCTGGACGCCGGCATCCCCGTCCTGGCCTTCCGCGACAACCCGCGCTTCCCGTTCAGCATGTTCGCCTGCGTGGAGACCTACGGCCCCGACCGTGCGCGCTGCAATCCGCCCCGCTCGGAGTCCCTCCTCCCGGAGAACCCGCTCGAGGACCTGGCCGCCCGGCACGAGGACCTGCACCCGGTCGACCTCACGGACCGGCTGTGCACCGACTCCGTCTGCCCCGGGGTGGTGGGCAACATCCAGGTCTACATGGACCTGGACCACGTCACCTCGGCCTACGGCGAGACCCTCGCCCCCGACGTGGAGCACCGGATGCTCGAGGCCCTGGGCTGGCCGGACCGGCGGTAGTTCCGTGACGGCCACCTGAGCGGCCGGCCGAGCGGCCACCGGCGTGGCCAGGACCGCGGGGACGACAGCCCGGAGGATCCATCGGCAGCGGTCCCGCCGGCGCGCCGTCCCCGTGTCGCCACCGTCCAGGACCGCCGGGGCCGATCCGCGGGCTCAGGCGTCGACGGTCCGGGGCGCGGGGCGGGTGGCGCTCCCCAGCTCCACGGTCCGCCGCACGGACCACCACAGCAGGAGGACGAGGAGCGCGTTGCGCACGGTCAGGACGGCCGCCATCACCGGGTGCGCGTGGATGAGCGGGGTGTAGAAGAGCGGGTAGATCACGAACGTGGCCACCGCGATCCCCATCAGCAGCGCCGCCGGGGCCCTCCACCGCCGGCGGTCGTGCACCAGGCCGACCACGACGACCGGGGCGAGCCAGATCATGAACTGCGGGGAGCCGACCTTGTTGAAGACGATGAACACGGTGGTCATCATCAGCGCCCCCTCGTAGAGGAGCTCCTCCCGCTCGGCCCCGCGCCGGAGCGCACGGACCAGCAGGGCGGACCCCGCGAGGACGGCCAGCACGAGCAGGGGCTGCATGAGCAACGCTGTGAGCTCGGCGCCGGGCCCGTAGACCTCGGTGGAGTTGATGGCCACGTTGTCGGCCATCCGCGCCCCGGCCACGTCGAGGACGCTCAGCCAGACCCACGGGGTGGAGAACGTGGCCTCCAGCTGCATGCCGCGTTCGCCCTGGTTGACCAGGAAGTCCGCGATGCGCGCGATGCCGCCGGAGAGATACGTGCCGAGCACCACCGCCGCGGTGACCACCACCCCGGCGGCCACGACCTGGAGCCGTTGCCGGCAGGCGATGACCAGGGCGAGCAGGACGGCCGCCGGCCAGACCTTGATCCAGGTGGCGATGCTCAGCAGGACCGAGCCGAGCACCGGACGCCGGGCCGCCCAGAGCAGCCCGATGAGCACGATCGGGGCCGCGACGCCCTCCACCCGGGCGAACCCGAGATAGCCCAGGAAGACGGTGAAGACCAGCCACCACCATGCCGGGAGGACGCTGCGCGCCCGCCACGGGCCGCGGGTGAGACAGGCCAGTGCCACGGCGTTGAGCACCGTGATGATCAGCGTCCACACCAGCAGGTAGGGGCCGGGCCCGGCGATCCCGGCCAGGTGGATCGGGATCTGCGCCAGCACCGGGTACACCCACGGGCTGATGTCGTCCGCGCCGCCGGTCGGGTCGTACCCGGCCATGGCCCACCGGCGGTACTGCTCGGTGTCGCTGAAGGCGTCGCCGTGGACGACGAAGGACATCATCCAGCCCAGGAAGTAGAGGTGGACGACGGCGAAGCCCCACCACACGCTGGACGGGCGGGCGAACCAGGCCGCGGCACGGGCGGGCAGGACGGCGTCGCGCAGACCGGTCAGCCGGTCGCGGAAGGCGGCGGAAATCTCAGGACTCCTTGGCGGTGAGCACGGTGGTCGGCCGCGTCGAGCCGAGCCGGTACAGGCGGCGCCCCGACCACCACAGCAGCACCACGAGCATGGCGTTGCGCAGGGTCAGCACCAGCGCCATCAGCGGGTCGTTGTGGCTGAGCTCGTAGTAGAACAGCGGGTAGACGAAGAACGTGGCCACGGCGATGACGATCAGCATCGCCGCCGGCACCCGCCACACCGTCCGGTGGTGGGTCAGCCCCACGGCCACGGCCGACGCGAGCCACACCATGAACTGCGGCGAACCGACCTTGTTGAACACGATGAAGGCGGTCACCATGGTCAGCGAGCCGGCCAGCAGCAGCTCGGTGCGGTCGGTGGCGCCGGACTGCTCCCCGCGGCGCAGCCCCCGGGCGATCAGGACGGTCACCACGGCGGCGGCCAGCAGCAGCAGGGGCTGCATCAGCACGGCCATGGTCTCCGTCCCGGGGCCGTCCACCTGCATGGAGTTGATCTCGGTGTTCATGTACATCCGGGACTCGCCCACGCCCAGCACGGACAGCCACAGCCACGGGGTGGTGAACGTGGCCTCCAGCTGCATGCCCCGGTCCCCCTGCTGCGTGAGGAAGTCGAGGAGTCTCGGCAGCTCCCCCATGGCGGCGGCCACCCCGGCCGCGGCCGCGCTGACCAGCAGGCCCGCGACGACGACCTGGACCCGTTGGCGCACCACGGTGACCAGGGCGAGCACCACGGCGGCGGGCCAGACCTTCATCCAGGTGGCGACGCTGAGCAGGACCGAGGCGACGACCGGGTGCGCCGCGCCGTAGACCAGGGCGACGAGCACCAGCGGGGCCGTGAGCCCGTCGACCCGGGCGAAGCCCAGCCAGCCCATCAGGAAGACGAAGCCCAGCCACCACCACGCGGCCGGGACGGCGTGGCGGTCGCGTCCCCAGTCCGTCAGCTTCCCCACGGCCCAGCCGTTGAGCACGGTGATCATGAGCACCCACAGGAAGAAGAACGGGCCCGGACCGGCCGCTCCGGCCACCGCGATCGGCAGCAGCGCCAGCACCGGATAGACCCAGGGGCTGGGTTCGGCCCCGAGATTCTGCTCGTCGAAGTCGGCCTGGGCCCAGGCACGGTAGATGTAGGTGTCGCTGAAGGCGCCGCCGGCCAGGGACGTCACCAGGGCGAACACCAGGAAGACCAGGTGCACCGCGACGAAGCCGGTGAGCAGTCCGCGCGGGGAGTTCGCCCAGACCTGCCACCGCTGGGGCAGCAAGCGGTCTCGGAACCGGGTGAGCAGGCTGAAGGTCTTGTCCGTGGACATGGGGCGATCCTCGTCAGGGGCTGAGCGACAGGGCAGCGGGCCGTCCCGGCGAGCCGTCGCCGGGACCGTTGCGCGGCTCCCCCATGCTACGTGCCCGGGCGGGGCCGGGCGGACATCCGCCCGGCCGGGACCCCGACCGGCCGGGCGATCCGGGACGGGAACCACGGCGAAACCCTCCGCAGTCCCGGGGCCGAGGCGTCCGTGACTGCTAGGATCGGGCTCCCGGAGAGCATCCGGGGCACCTGTCCGCCCAGCAATGACACACCTAGGGGATCAGCACACGTCATGACGGCAGGTGGTTCGCATCGGGGGGCACCGGGGAACCGTCACGAGCAGGCCGAGGAGCCCGCGGCAGCACAGCCCCGGCCGGAGCCGGTCACCCCGCGGCCACCGCGAGCGCACGTCGCCGTCCTGCAGGGGTTCGTCGGCTCCGTGCTGATGTTCGTCGGATCGATCGGCACCGGGTGGATCGCGAGCGGTTCTCCGATGGTCCGCCATCCTCTGGTCATCGCACTGCGCGTCGAGGGATGGGGCGTGTACTGCTCCACCGTGCTGCTGACGGTCGGCGCGATGCTGCTGGTGCGCTCCTGGCTCCGTCTCGGGCAGAGGCTGCAGGACTGGCCCGCCGGCGCCCAGCGCCCCGTCCTGCTGGCGGTGTGCGCGTGGTCGCTGCCCCTGCTGTTCGCCGTCCCGATCTACTCCCGGGACGTCTACGCCTACATCGGGCAGGGGCGGCTCATGCTGGCCGACCAGAATCCCTACACCACCGGCATCTCCACCCTCGAGAACTGGTTCATGCTGGGCGCCGATCCGGCCTGGGCCGAGGCCCGCACTCCCTACGGGCCGCACTTCCTGTGGGCGGCGCGGGCGATCGTGGCCCTCACCGGGGCGCAGCCGGACCTGTCGGTGCTGCTCTTCCGCCTCCTGGCCTGCGCCGGTGTCCTGCTGTGCGTGGTCTATGTGCCCAAGCTGGCGCAGCTGCACGGGGTCGACCCGGCCCGGGCCCTGTGGATCGCCGTGGCCAATCCCCTGTTCCTCATCAGCTTCGTGGCCAGCGCGCACAACGACGCGCTGATGCTCGGGCTGGCCGTGGCCGGCACGTACGCCGCGGCCACGGGGCGGCCGATCGCCGGTGTCCTGCTGGTGACCGCGTCGATCGCCGTCAAGCCCATCACCATCCTGCTGCTGCCGTTCATCGGGCTGCTGTGGGCGGGGCCGAAGGCGTCCTGGGGGCGGAGGTTCGGCCTCTGGGCGGCGACGGCGGCCCTGAGCTGCGGGGTGCTGCTGCTGAGCGGCCTCCCCTATCAGCTGGGCACCGGGTGGGTCTGGGCGCTGGTGGATCCCACCCCGGGCTTCACCGGCTACTCACCGTCCGGGTTCCTGAGCCAGCGGGTCGACCACCTCGCGGACGCGGTGGGTCTGCCGGGAGGTCAGCTGGCCTCGGCGCTGCGCAGCGCGCTGCAGTACACCGCCATCGGACTGGTGCTCCTCCTGATGTTCCGCGGCGACGACCGGCAGGTGGTCCGCAGGCTGGGACTGGCCTTCGCGGCCGTGGTGCTGCTCTCACCGATCATCCAGCCCTGGTACATCCTCTGGTTCCTGCCGTTCCTCGCCGTGACCGGCATCAAGGACAACTGGCAGATCCGCTCGCTCTACATCGTGATCACCTTCTTCGTCATCTTCGGCGCCCAGGACCAGCTCTCCGTGTGGCCGTTCATCGAGCTGCCGGTCGACGCGTCGACGATCGCGTTCGTGACGGCGCTGGCGTTCACCGCCTACCTGATCCTCCTGGACCCCCACACCCGGCACCTGCTGGTCCGCGGAGGCCCGGTGCGCTGGCTCGCCCGCCGGCGCCCCCGTCGCTGAGACCCCCACGTCGGCACCCGACCGCCCGACGCCCCCGGCGCCCCCGCCGGACCCGACCGCCCGACGCCCCTACCCGGCCCGACCGCCCGACGCCCCGTTACCTTCTTCCCAGCTCCTCGGTCCGTGATGATGAGGAGTGTTGGCCGGCCGGTCCTCGGCATGATCGTTTGCCCCCAGTCATCCATGATCCGGGGGGTGTTGTCACCGAGGGCCGGTCCGGTGGTCACGGATCGCTGATAGAGGCGGGATCTCCTGTGGAGGACCTTTGTAACGTGGATGCCGAGCGTGACCACCTCCCGGCCGGCCAGCACGTGCAGATGCCATCGCAGGAGAAGGGACCCGGCCATGTCAGAGCAACCATCCCCGGCGGTGTTCGTCGGCCTCGACGTCGGCAAGTCCGACCATCACGCCGTGGCCGTCACGAGCACGGGGAGGGCGGTCTATGACAAAGCTCTGCCCAACGACGAGGCTCGGCTGCGGGCGATTCTTGAGGCCCTGATCGTCGAGCACGGGCCGGTGCTGATGGTCGTTGATCAGCCGGCCACCATCGGGGCGCTGCCGGTGGCGGTGGCCCAGGCGATGGAGTCTGTCACCGTGGCATACCTGCCGGGACTGGCCATGCGCCGGATCGCGGACCTGCACCCGGGTGCGGCGAAGACGGACGCCCGCGACGCGTTGATCATCGCCGAGGCCGCCCGGACCATGCCGCACACCCTGCGGAACATCCGGGTGGACGAGGCTCAGATCGCCGAGCTGGGTGTGCTGGCCGGCTTCGACGACGACCTCGCCGCCCAGATCACCGCCACCTCGAACCGTCTGCGGGGGATGCTCACCCAGATCCACCCCGCCCTGGAACGGGTCCTCGGGCCGCGGGTGACCCACCCGGCGGTGGCCGACCTGCTCACCCGCTACCCGACCCCGGCGAAGCTGCAGACGGCCGGACGGGGTCATGTGAGGGCGAGGCTGAAGAAGCACGCCCCGCGGCTGGCCGAGCCGTTGACCGAGGAGGTCTTCGACGCCCTGGGCCAGCAGAGCGTGGTCGTGGCCGGTACCGAGGCCGCCGCCACCGTCATCCCGATCCTGGCCGGGCAGCTGGCCGGCCTGATCCATCAGCGCGCCACGGTGGCTACCCAGGTCGAGGCCCTCGTGGAGGCCCACCCTCTTTCCGCGGTCCTGACCTCGATGCCCGGCATCGGCGTCAGGACCGCCGCGAGGATCCTCACCGAAGTCGTCGGCAAGGACTTCCGAGACGCCGGGCACTTGGCCTCCTACGCCGGAATCGCCCCGGTTACCCGAAGGTCGGGAACCTCGATCCGCGGCGAGCACGCCGCCAAGGGCGGGAACAAGAGACTCAAACGGGCGCTGTTCCTCTCCGCCTTCGCCTCACTCAACCACCCGCCCTCCCGGGCGTACTACGACCGCAAGCGCGCCCAGGGCAAACGCCATAACCAGGCGATCATCGCCCTGGCCCGCCGACGGATCGACGTCCTGTACGCGATGCTGCGCGACGGGACCCTCTACCAAGACCCCACCGAGCCTCAGAGCCCGTCACCGGTGGCCCTGGCCGCTTGACGAAAACGATAGAGGCACCCCCCGTCGGACCCGACCGCCCCGGACCGCGACGGCAACCGGCCGAGCGGTGGCCGCGGGCACCGCCGGGCCGTGGGGGCAGCGGCGGCGCCGTCGCGGCCCGGGGCCGGTGAGGTCGCGCCGACGGCGCCGTCGTGACGTCCGGCTAGAGTCGTGGGCATGGCCGGACAGCAGACAGCACGCACCCCGTCGACCCTGCTCGACGGGTCCGCCCCGGAGACGGTCGCGGCGGAGGCCGCCCGCCGGCGCACGTTCGCGGTGATCTCCCACCCGGATGCGGGCAAGTCGACGCTGACCGAGGCCCTGGCCCTGCACGCGCGCGTCATCGAGGAGGCCGGGGCGACCCACGGCAAGTCCAGCCGGAAGGCCACGGTCTCGGACTGGATGCAGATGGAGCAGGACCGGGGCATCTCGATCAGCTCGGCCGCCCTGCAGTTCAGCTACCGGGACACCGTGGTCAACCTGCTCGACACCCCCGGCCACGCCGACTTCTCCGAGGACACCTACCGGGTGCTGGCCGCGGTGGACTGCGCGGTGATGCTCGTCGACGCCGCCAAGGGCCTGGAGACCCAGACCCTGAAGCTCTTCGACGTGTGCGCACGGCGGGGCCTGCCGGTGATCACCGTGATCAACAAGTGGGACCGCCCCGGCAAGGACGCCCTGGAGCTCATGGACGAGGTGCAGCAGCGCACCGGCCGGGTGCCGGTGCCGCTGACCTGGCCGGTGGGGCTGTCCGGGGACTTCCGGGGCACCCTGGATCCGCGCACCCGCACCTACACCCGGTACCGGCGGGTGGCCGCCGGCGCCGCCCTGGCCGAGGCGGAGGTGCTCGACCCCGCGCAGGCCGCCGAGCTCGAGGGGGCGGCGTGGACGGAGGCGTGCGAGACGGCCGATCTGGTGGCCGAGAGCAACGGGGCGTTCGAGCCCGGGGCGTTCCTGGCCGCAGAGGCCACCCCGGTGCTGTTCGCCGCCGCGGCCCTGAACTTCGGGGTGGGCACCCTGCTCGACGTCCTGGTCGACCTCGCGCCCCCGGCCGGCGCGCGTCCCGACGCCGCGGGGGTCCCGCGGCCGGTGGACGCGCCGTTCTCCGGGTTCGTGTTCAAGCTCCAGGCCGGGATGGACCGCGCCCACCGGGACCACGTGGCGTTCCTGCGGGTCTGCTCCGGGGTGTTCCGGCGCGGGACGGTGCTCACGCACGGGGCCACCGGCAAACCGTTCGCCACCAAGTACGCCCACCAGGTCTTCGGCCGGGACCGGGAGACCGTCGAGACCGCCTTCCCCGGGGACGTGGTGGGGCTGGTCAACGCCTCGGCGCTGCGGGCCGGGGACAGCGTCTATACCGGCACGCCGGTGACCTTCCCGCCCATTCCGCACTTCTCCCCCGAGCACTTCCAGGTGGCCCGGGCCGTGGACGCCGGGCGGGCCAAGCAGTTCCGCCGTGGGATCACCCAGCTCGAGCACGAGGGCGTCATCCAGGTGCTGCGCTCGGAGGTCCGCGGGGACCAGGCGCCGGTGCTCGCGGCGGTGGGCCCGATGCAGTTCGAGGTCGTGGCCGACCGGATGGCCCAGGAGTTCGGTGCGCAGGTGCGCCTGGAGGCCCTTCCCTACACCCTCGCCCGGCGAGTCGTCGCCCCCGATCCCGGCGTGCTGAACCAGGTGCCGGGCGTCGAGGTGCTGTGGCGCTCCGACGGCGAGGCGGTGGCGGTGCTCACCGACAAGTGGAAGCTCGGCCGCATTCCCACCTACGCCCCCGAGGCGTCCCTCGAACCGATCGGCGGCGACGCCGAGGAGACCACCCCCGCCTGAGCCCGCCCGGGCGCCGCCGCCCTGCGGCGGACGACCTCGAAGACCACCGCCGACGCCGCGTTGGGCACCCAGTAGGGCCAGGGCAGGGCGGGGCACAGACACAGCACCCATGCCTGCGCCCAGCGCAGCGCTCCGGAGGTCCTGCGGTTGCGCACCAGGTGATAGCCCACCACGGACTCGAACGCCGCCGTGGCCAGCACGACGGCCGGAGCGACCGGCTCCAGCGCGGCCAGGACGGGCCGGTAGGGCGGCACCCACGCGCTGTCGCGGAACCAGCCGATCAGCCGGTGGGCGATGCGGACCGTGTACACCGCGTTGAGGACGGCCGAGCCGCTGAAGTACAGTCCCACGGCCCGGACGCCCCACAGCCCGGCCCGCCGCGGTGCCGGCCTCACGCTCGGGCGACGGATGTGCCGATGTGCCGTGGATGCCATGACAGGTCCTTCCCGCTCCGACGGTGTCGGACGTCGGAGCGCTTCGTCCGGACGGCTGGTGGAGGCCCATTGCACCACGGCCGTCAGGCGTCTCCCACCGCGGCACCGCATGATGACGCGCATGCCCCCATGGGCATCGGCCGCAACCGGGCATCCACATGAGGGGGCGTCGCTGTCCTGGAGGCCTGGCCGCAGCGCCGGGCGTCGTGCACGGTCTCGGGGAGGTCCGGTCGAGCCGGATCAGCGGAGCCGTCGGTGCCGGTGCGAGGAGTCGCGTCGCGAGACGGTGCGGCGACGGCCGGCGCACGAGCGCCGGGTCGGCGTCCCACGACGTTGCTGATCTCGGGCCCGCCGCGACGGCGCCGTGCCCCGCCGGCTCCCGGCCCGTCCGACGACGGCGCCGCAGCCCACCAACAGGGCCAGCACGTAGACCGGCAACAGACCCCAGGACGCGATCGTGTTCTCGTGGGAGAGCACTGCCAGCAGGCAGGCGGCCGCCACGGCGATGCCCCCTGTCCACCGAGCACGGGCGGTCAGGAGCAGGATGCCGGCCAGCGCGGCGACCACGGATGCACGGCGCACGTCGTGTGCGCCTTCGACGCGCAGGAGCTCTTCCTCGTCGGTGCCCCAGCTCACCAACGGAACCGCGTGCACCAGGCCGAGGTACAGGGTCATCGACGCGGCGAGGCCGACCAGTCCCGCCACGACAGCGATGAGGATGCGGCTCACGGCGAGCGGTGCGCGCGGCTGGACGGGGTGCGGGTCATGGGCCCATTGTGCTCAGCGGGTCCGCACGCCCAGCACCCGCAGGACCCTCGACCTGTGACGTCGCAGTCGGCGCGTCCCTTCCGCAGACCGCGAGGTACCGCCAGAGTATGAGTCACGGCGACACCGGCCGCACGTCATCGACAGGAGATCCCCATGGGCCAGCTGATCATCACCGAGTTCACCACGCTCGACGGCGTCGTCGACTCCCCCGGCGGTGGCCCGCATCCGCACGCCGGCTGGACCTTCCAGCAGGTGGAGTTCGACGAGACCGCCTACGAGATCAAGGACCGGGAGCAGCAGGAGGCGGCCGCGATGCTGATGGGCCGGGTCAGCTACGAGGAGTTCGCCCCGGTCTGGCCCTCGATGGAGGAGTTCGCCGAGTACAACGCCATGCCGAAGTACGTGGTCTCCTCCACCCTCGAGAACCCGGCGTGGCACAACACCTCGGTGCTGCGCTCCCTCGACGAGGTCGCCCGGCTGAAGGAGACCGTCGACGGCACCATCCTGGTGCACGGCAGCGCGACGCTGGCCAAGGGCCTGGCCGCCGCCGACCTCGTGGACCGGTACCACCTGCTGATCTTCCCCGTGCTGCTCGGCGCGGGACGGCGTCTCTTCGACGACACGGCCGACACGCTGCGCAAGCTGGACCTGGTCGAGCACCAGGCCTACGCGAACGGCGTCGTCAAGGCCGTCTACGACGTCGCGCGCTGACGCCCTGCTCCCGCCGCCCCGAGGGCTGCGCCGGGGGCCGGGTCGCGACCGCCGGTGCGGGCGGCCGACCCGATCCGGCGGCGCGGCTCACTCGCCCGCGGCGCCGGCTCCTGCGGCCCCGGCCCCACCGAGGGTGGACAGGGCTGCACGGAGCCGTGCGTCGGCGTCGTCGGCGACCTCCCGCACCTGGGGGCTGCCGCTGAGCTGCACCATGGTCTGCGGGTCGATGGCCTCGACGGTGGTCCGGTCCTCTCCCGGAGCGCGGCGGACCACGACGTTGCAGGGCAGCAGGGCGCCGAGCTGCGGCTCGGCGGCCAGCGCCCTGCTGGCCAGGCCGGGGTTGCAGGCTCCCAGGATGACGTAGTCGCCGACGGCCTCGGCGGCCTCGGGGCCCAGCTTCGTGGTGAAGGTCGCCCTGACGTCGATCTCGGTCAGGACGCCGAAGCCCTGATCGGCCAGAGCGGCGCGTGTCCGCTCCACGGCCTGCTCGTAGGGCAGGGGGACGGTGACGGTGTGGGTGTAGGCCATGCTCAGCTCCCTCGGGATCGATCGGGCACTGCGGAGTTCTCCGCCTCCAACCTCTCAGTCTTCCGCCGCCGAGGCCAGGGGGGGGCAGAACGGTCCTTTCGCTCCGTCCCCGCCGGTCCTTCCCCCCGCCCCGGGCCGCGCTCCCGTGGTGTCCGGCAGCCCGAGGCCCCGACCGGGATCCGTCGCGCGACCGGCGGGTGTTTCCCGAGCGTTTGCATACCCCTGGGGGTATCAGACATACTGGAGGCACACGTTTCACCCGTCCGCTCTTCGAAAGGCACTTCGTGACTTCCGCCCCCACCGCCGTGACCACCCTCGACCCCCGGACCCTGCGCCAGTGGATGGCCCAGCACGAGGACCTGGTCGTCATCGACGTCCGCTCCGCGGCCGAGTTCGAGTCCCTGCACATCCGCGGTTCCTACAACGTGCCCCTGCCCCTGCTGTCCGAGCACACCGCCGAACTGGCCGCGCGCCTCGGTGAGCGCGTCGTGCTGGTGTGCCAGTCGGGGGTCCGTGCCGAGCAGGCCCGTCAGCGGCTGTCCACCGCCGGGGTCGACACCGCCTACGTGCTCACCGGCGGAGCCCCCGGCTTCGCCGCCGCGGGAGGCGACGTCGTGCGCGGCGCCCAGCGCTGGGACCTGGAGCGCCAGGTGCGCATGGCCGCCGGCTCCCTCGTGCTCACCGGGCTGGTCGGAGGCCGGTTCATCTCGCCCAAGGTGCGCACCCTGGCCGGGATCGTCGGCACCGGCCTGGCCTTCTCGGCGGCCTCCAACACCTGTGCGATGGGCAAGGCGCTCGCGGCCATGCCGTGGAACAGGACTGCCGACGAGCCCACTGCCACCTCTGCCATCAACCAGATCCCCGCTGCCGGCGCCTGAGCCCCACCAAGGCCGGCTGACCGGAGCCGGCCGAGAGCCGCGTGCGCCGCCGCTCGGCTCCGCCTCCCCACCGCCCCGCCCAGGAACAGGTCCTCGACGTCCGCGAGGACTTCGAGGTCGCCGACGGCATGATCCCCGGCGCCCTCCACATCCCCATGGGGCAGCTCACCGCCCGCCTGCCCGAACTCGACCGGACCCGCCCGGTGATCGTCGTCTGCCGCAGCGGCAACCGCAGCGCCCGGGTGGCCGACGCGCTCAACGGCGCCGGCTACACCGCGGACACCATGGCCGGCGGCATGCTCGCCTGGCAGCGCGCCGGGCTGCCCATCCGCTGATCCGCAGCAGCCGGCGTCGGCCACCGACCGCGGGCACCGAACACCGAACAGCGGGTGCTGAGCGCCGGGCATCGAACCCGGGCACCGAACCCGGGCACCGAGTGCCGGGTGCCGGGCACCGACAGCACGAAGGGGCCGTCCGCATCTCGCGGACGGCCCCTTCGACCGTGTCCAGGCCCCGCCTCCCCACCGCACCGCACCGCACCGCACCGGAGCAGCATCCGCCCGGACAGCATTCCCGTCGCACTGCACCTCCGGAGCTCATCCGCGTCGCACCGCCCGGCGAACGCCGTCCGGCCGCCGACCACACGTGGACGGCCTCGCGGAGATGCTCCCGGAGGAACTTGCGGGGCAGGCAGGGCCGACGCGGGGCGTGTCCGGGCCGCGCTCTCGAGATGTACGTCCGTGACGACGACGTCGGGGCGGCTCAGCACCGGAACCACCCCCGCGCCTGCTGCTGGGACAATCGTTGCCGGTGGCCGGAGTCGGCGTGGAGGTGGCCATCCGCCTCCTGTGCAGGTCGAAGGCGCAGGACCCGGTCGGGTGTGTCGTCGTCTCCTCCGCCGGGCGGGGGTCACCCCTGGGGGCACCCCGGCCGCTTCGGGCCATCGTGTTCGTCCTCATCGCAGGCCGGGGCACGGAGAGGGAAGGGCGCACATGTCCGCACGCATCCGATGGTCGCGATGGCTGGTCGCCGCCGGTCTGCTCGGCCTGCTGGTCGGGGCCCTCGATCCCCTGGAGGGATCGCTCGTCATCCTGGCGGGCGCAGCCCTGGCGGCCCTCGGCGCCCACCTCGGTCGGAGCAGGCGCCGGCAGTATGCGTCCTGGTCACTGGTCCTGGTCACCACGGGCGTGGCCGCCATGTGGATCGCGAGCGCCGCCGGGGGTTTCGGGCCGGGAACCGGGCGCTCCCCCGGATGGGGAGCGCTCGTTCTTCTGCCCTATGCCGCCGGTTGGCTGCTGGGTCTCGCGGTCGCCGTCGTCACGCTGATCGAACTGCTCACCCGCCGGCCGCAGGCGGATCGGGCCGCACCTGGGGAGTGAGGACGACCCCTTCCCGGCAGCTGCCGTTGCGGCCGGCCGCCGAGGACACCCCGTCGTGCCGCCGGTGGCCCCCTTCCACCCGCCGACGACGACCCGTCCTTACCGCCGGAGCCCTCCTCTCCAGCCGCCGAGAACACCCCGTCCATACCGTCAAAGTCGCCCTCCAGCCGCCGAGGAGACCCTCTCTGTGCCGCCGGAGGCCCCTTCCACCCGCCGACGACGCCCCGTCGTGCCGCCGGAGCGGGCTCGTCCGGGCGCCGAAGACGACCGAAGGGGCCGCCCGCGTGTTGCGGGCGGCCCCTTCGGCTCTTGAGCGCTCGAGGCTCGGGATCAGCGCACGGCGGCAGCCACGGTGTCCCGGTAGGCGGACCAGCCGGCGTAGGAACCGTCGAGCTCGGCCACGTCGTAGCCGGCGTGCCGGAGCGTGGAGGCCACCACCGAGGACCGCAGCCCGCTCTGGCAGTAGGTCACGATGGTGCCCTGCTGCGGCAGCCGGTCCAGGTTCCACAGCACCCGGCCCCCGTGCAGCTGAACGGAACCGGGCACGTGCCCGGCGGCGTGCTCGCTCGCGGCGCGCACGTCCAGCAGGACGGCCTTGTCGAAGGACTCGACCTCCTCGGGCTGGACCAGCTGCGGGGTGGACCGCGGCAGGCCCGCCGTGCCGGTGACGTAGCCGGCGACCCTGTCGATGCCCACGCGCACCAGGTGGTCCCAGAAGTCCTGGGCCGCCTCCTGGTCGTCGGCCAGCAGCACCAGCGGACGAGTGTCGGCCTCGGGGTTCACGGCCCAGGCGGCGTAGGTCGCCACCGATCCGCCGGCGGGGATGTTCAGTGCCCCGCTCACGGTGCCGGTGTGCACCTCGGCCGCGGAGCGGGTGTCCACGAAGGTGGCCTCGTCGGCGGCGAGCAGCCGCGCGACCTGCTGCGCGTCCAGCTGGGACAGCGGGGCCCGCTCCCCCATGACCGCCGGGCCCCGCCGGTTCTGGTTCTTCATCCGCCCGAAGTAGAACGGGGCGTCGGGCTGGCCCTCGAGCAGCTCCTCGACGAAGCCCGCCTCGTCGTCGGCCGCCAGGTAGGGACCCCACCAGGAGTAGAGCCGCTCGTAGCCCACCGTGGTCGACGGGATCGCACCCAGGGCCTTGCCGCAGGCCGATCCGGCCCCGTGCCCGGGGAAGACCTGGACGTGGTCGGGCAGGGTCAGGAACTTCTCCTTGAGGCTGGCGAACATCTGCTTCGCCCCGAGGAAGCGGGTGTCCACCCCGCCGGCGGCCTCGTCCAGCAGATCGGGCCGCCCCAGGTCCCCGGAGAACACGAAGTCCCCGGTGAGCATGTAGCCCGGGGCGTCGGCGAAGGCGCCGTCGGTGACGAGGAAGGACAGGTGCTCCGGCGTGTGGCCCGGGGTGTGCACGGCCTTCACCACGATGTTGCCGATCCGGAGCTCGTCGCCGTCGTACAGGCGCTCGGCGTCGAACTCGTACTGCCAGTCCTCTCCGCCCTCGCCGGAGACGTGCATGGTGGCCCCGGTGCCGGCGGCCAGCTCGCGGGTCCCGGAGAGGTAGTCGGCGTGGATGTGGGTCTCGGTGACCGCGGTGATCCGCATGCCGTTCTTCGCGGCCAGGTCCCGGTAGACGTCGATGTCGCGACGGGGATCGACCACCAGGGCCTGCCCGGTGCGCTGGCACCCGATGAAGTAGCTGGCCTGAGCGAGGTCCTCGTCGTAGATGCGCTCGATGAGCATGGGTCTCTCCTTCGCAGGATGGGGTGTGGAACAGGGGTCCGGCGGAGGTCTCTCCGGCCGTCTGACGACAACGGTAATACCCCCAGGGGTATGGCGCAAGTACCCAGGGGGGTATGCTGGACGCGGATGGCGGTGGAGGTGAGACGGATGCACCCACGAGCACGGCGACTGCTGCGCGGCTGGACGGGGGCCGTCCTGGCGACGGCCGTCGCGGCGGCGTCCCACGTCGCCGGCGGCGGCCCGGCTCCGGCACCGATGCTCGTCCTCCTCTCCCTGGCGCTGTCCGGGCCGGTGTGCACCGCCCTGGCCGGGCAGGTGCTGTCCCGTTCCGCAGTGGCAGCCGGTGTGCTGGTCAGCCAGGGCGTCTTCCACCTGCTGTTCGGCGGCACCGGGGAGGTCGTCGTCGTCTCCGGCGATGCCCACCACGCCGCCCCCGCAGCGGAAGCGGGAGGACCCGCCCTCGTGCTCGCGGCCGAGCCGCACGCCGCCCACGACGGCACCACCATGGTGGCCCTCCACGTGCTCGCCGCCGCGGCCACCTACGGTCTGATCCGCCACGGCGAGGTCTCCGCGGTGCGGGTGCTCGACTCTCTCCGGATGCGCGTCCGCCGGCTGTGGCAGGTCGCGTCCTGTCCTCTCGTGGCGCACCGTCCCCGTCCCGTGACGGAGGGGCGCTCGCCCGTGCTGATCGACCAGGAGCGGCTGCGTCCGGCGCTGTCCTACCGCGGCCCGCCGGAGCGCCGTCATCGGGACCTCGACCGAGTCCTCCGTGCGGCGCCGGGCGTCGCTCCCGCTCGGGCAGGCTGAGCGCCGACACGGCGCCGGCAGCCGGCGGGGCCGCCGCGACGCGCCACCTCCGGCGTGGTCCCCCTCCACGTTCCGTCCCACCGCACGGCCCTCGACGCCGCGCTGCCCTCCCCTGGCTGAAGGATGCCCATGCTCTTCCATCACTCCACCCGCACTCCGCGCCGCACCGCCGTCCTGGCCCTCGGCGCACTCACCCTGACCGGTTGCGGCGCCGCCGCGGACACCGCCCCCGCAGCCGGCCCCGCTTCCCCGGCGCCCGTCTCCTCCGCGCCGGCCTCCTCGGTCGCCGCGCCCCTGCGCGTCGAGCAGGCCTGGGTCAAGGCCCGCACCACGCCGGGGATGACCGGCGCCTTCGCCACCCTCGTCAACGACACCGACGTCCCGGTGACCCTCGTCGGGGTCGCCACCGACGGCGCGAGCGGATCCACGGAGCTGCACGAGACCGCGCTGGACCCGGAGACCGGATCCACGGTCATGCGGCGGATGGCCGAGCCCGTCACGATCGCCCCGGGTGCGTCCTACGTGCTCGAACCCGGTGGGAACCACATCATGCTGCTCGACCTGCAGTGCGGTCTCTACGCCGGTGACGCCCTGGACCTCACCCTCCAGTTCGACGGCGGGGCCGGGCAGACCGTCGCCGCCCCGATCAAGGACTACGCCGGCGCCCAGGAGGAGTACGTTCCGGGATACGACCAGGACCACGACGAGCACGGCGAACCGGGGCACGACGAGCCGGGTCACACGGCGTCCGCCGCCGTCTCGGCGCTGCCCAGCTGCCATGAGTGAGCTCGGCGACCGGGTCAGTCGTCGGCGGCTGCTCGCCGCCGGCGGGGCCGCCGGGGTCGGTGCGGTCTCGGCGGTGGGACTGGAGTCCGCCCGCAGGGCCGGCGCGTTCCGGCCCGATCCGGATGCGGATCGGTGGGCCCACGGCCGGGACACGGTGGCCTTCCACGGCCCCCGGCAGGCCGGTGTGGGCACCACGCCACAGGCCTTCGCCTCCTTCGTGGGCCTGGACCTGCACGCCGGGGCCACCCGGGACACGGTGCGCCGGCTCCTCACGGTGCTGTCCGACGACGCGGCGGCGCTGACCCAGGGTCGTGCCCCTCTGGGAGACCAGGAGCCGTGGCTGGCCCAGAACCCCTCCCGGCTCACGGTGACCTTCGGCTTCGGCCCCCGGGTCCTCGCGCTCGTCGCCGGCGACCTCCGGCCCGACTGGCTGAGGCCGTTGCCGCGGTTCTCCGTCGACCGGCTCGAGGACCGGTGGAGCGGAGGCGATCTGCTGCTCCAGATCTGCGCCGAGGACCGGCTGACCGTCTCCCACGCCCAGCGGATGCTGTTCAAGGACGCCCGCTCCACCACGGCCGTGCGGTGGATCCAGGAAGGCTTCCGGCACACGGTCGGCTCCACGGCGTCGGGCGGGTCCATGCGCAACCTCTTCGGGCAGGTCGACGGCACCGTCAACCCGGCACCCGGCACCGAGGAGTTCGAGCGGGTCGTCTACGGACGCGGAGGATGTCCGGCGTGGGTCGAGGACGGCACGGCGCTGGTGCTGCGGCGGATCGCCATGGATCTGGACACCTGGGACGAGGTCGACACCCCCGCCCGGGAGGACTCCGTCGGGCGGCGGTTGACGGACGGGGCGCCTCTGACGGGATCCTCCGAGCACGAGGAGCCCGACTTCGCCGCGAAGGGTCCGCTGGGGTTCCCCGTCATCGCCGGCTACGCTCATATCCGTCGTTCCCGCACCGGGAATCCGCCGGAGCAGATCCACCGGCGCGCCTACAACTACGACGTCCCCGGGGCCGGGGTGCCCGGTGCCGCGGGCGACGTCGGGCTGCTGTTCGCGTCCTACCAGGCCGATGTCGACCGCCAGTTCGTCCCGATCCAGCAGCGGCTCGACGAGCTGGACATGCTGAACACCTGGACGACGCCCGTCGGCTCGGCCGTCTTCGCCGTGCCCCCGGGCTGCACCGAGGGAGGATTCGTCGGCGACGTCCTGTTCGACGCCTGAACTCCGGCTCGGATCGCCCATGCCAGGGGCTCCCGGAGCCTCACTGCCTCCAGCGCCTGGTGCTCCTCCCCCACCGCCGGCGCCCCAGGACAGAGGCACATGTCGTCAATGCGTGCACATATGACGGCGGCGACTGTGCAATCGGGGGAGCCGGGCCATACTGGGGCGAGATTCCCCGACCGAGGTACGGACGGTCGGAGCTGAGGCAGTGCCGGACGCGGCCTGTGCGGAAGGTGGTACTGGCTCATGGGTGAGGTGTTCCGCCACGAACTCACGGTCTCGGACCCGGACGTGCTGCCCGTGCTCGGGGAGCGGACCGGACTGCGCTTGGGCTACGGCTCCGCCGATCCCGAGTTCTCCTACCGGCTCTCGCGCGCCGGTGACGCGCGAGGTGCTGTCTCCCGGGTGCACGTGGGAGGCGCGATGTCGCTGTGGGGCGACACCGCGACCTTCACGGTGTCCCACGTGCATGGCAGACGCTACGACTGGCAGACGCGGCAGGAGACCGGCACCGCCGCCGCCGGAATCCCTGTGCTGTTCCGCCCGGGACATCCCGTGCTCGTCGTGGCCGAGGACGTGGCCGTCACTCTCGCGCACCTTCCCGTGGACGTGGTGCAGCAGACCGCCGACACCGTCTACGGCACCGAGTCCCCGGTGGGCTTCACGTCCCCCGTGCCGGTCAGCACCCGGCTGGGGCAGTACTGGTCCGAGCTGGCGCGCTTCAGCGCCGGTGTGCTCGCGTCCGCGGCCTTCGACGAGCCCGTGGTGCGCGCCGACCTCACCCGCCACCTGGCCGTGGGACTGCTCGAGTGCTTCCCACTGCGCGGGGACCGCGCGGAGCGGTACCTGTCCATGGAAGCCCAGTGCCGCCGATACCGGATTGCGCTGCAGTACTTCGACGACCACGCCGCGGACCCGATCACCGTGGAGGACGCCGCCCGCGCGGCCCGGACGACCACCAAGGCCCTGGTGCGGGCCTTCCGCGCCAATCACCCGACAGGGCTGACGCCGGCCCAGTACCTGCGCCGGACCCGGATGGACGCCGCCCACCGCGAGCTGCAGGACGCGGACCCTGCTCGCGGGGACACCGTGAAGGAGATCGCCGCCCGCTGGGGCTTCGCCCATCCGGGCCGCTTCGCCCAGTACTACCGGCAGGTCTACGGGACGACGCCCAGGCACACTCTCGGCCGCTGACCGGGCAGCACGCCCGGCTCAGCCCGAGGACGCGGACGAGGGCGCGGTGACGGCGGTTTCGCCGCCCTCAGCGGCCACCTGCGCGTACGACGCCGAGACCCGGCGGTAGACCGGGGTCAGGAAGGCCAGCAGCGCGGCCGCGATCATCACGATTCCCGCCACGAGGAACACCAGGGCGATGCCGCGGGAGGTGCCCTCCCCCAGCAGCGGAGCCAGCTGGGCGGCGCCCTCGGCCGATCGCGCGTACGGGATGATCCAGACCTGGGCGACCGGTGCGATGAGGAACGCGGTGATCGGCGCGGCGGCGGACTCGAACGCCATGGCGAAACCGAAGACCCGGCCCTGCCGTTCCAGCGGCACCACCCGCTGGATGACCGTCTGCTCGGCCGCCTCCACGAAAGGGACGAGCACGAGGTAGAGCCAGATGCCGAGGACGTACAGCCAGGCCCACTCCCGCAGTGTGAACACCGCCCCGAGCACGCCCATCGCGACCACGGCGAGCAGCATGGTCCGCAACGGGTTGGACCCGAGGCCGAACTTGCCGATCAGCGCCCCGCCCACGATGAAACCGGTGGCACCGAGCGCGAAGACCGCTCCCCAGATCTCCACGGGGAACATCTCCAGGCCGTAGGGGTCCATCAGCGCCATGTAGACGCCGCCGATGAAGTTGTTGAACGTCGAGAACAGGATCAGCGCGAACAGCCCGGACACGGCCAGCACGGCCGCGAAGGCACCCCGGAGGTCGAAGCCGCCGTGTGCGTCCGTGGCCGCGGCGCGCACCTCCTCGGGCATGCGCAGCGTGAGCAGGTGCACGAGGGCCACGGCAGTGAGCGCCACGGCGACGACGACTGTGCCGCCCATGCCCAGCAGCCCGATGGACAGGCCGGAGAGCACCGAGGTGACGATGAACATCAGTCCCTGCACCATGCCCACGAGTCCGTTGGCGTTGGCCCTCCGGTCCGGTTCCATGAGGATCGTGACCGTGGTGGACAGGGCGATGTTGCGCATGTTCTCCACCACGGCCCCGATCAGGACGACCAGGGCGAAGGCCCAGAGCCACGGCCGGGTCAGGTCTGCCATGGCAGTGGCGGGGGTGAGGAGGTACAGGATCCCGGCGAGCACGAACATCACCAGGGTGAAGACGGCGGCGAAGCGCATCACGACGAGCTTGCGGTAACGGTCGACGAAGGTGCCGAAGCTGATGCTGGAGAGCGCGATCAGCAGCATGTACGCGCCGCCGACCACCCCGGTGGCGATCACGTTGCGCGTCTCCAGATACACCCAGAACGTCAGGGCGAACCACAGGTAGCTGGTCGTGATGTTGGCGAGCGCCGTGTTCACGAGGATCCCGGCGAAGGTGCGGGACCGCTGCGCCGGGCTGCGCACGGACGTGTCGACGGCGTCGGAGTCGACCGGACCGGGCGGCCCGCCGTCTCCGTCCGGCACGGGCCGCACGGCCGCGTCCGCTGGACCTGGCACGCCTTCGGCGGGAGCATCGACGGCCCGGGAGGAACCCGGATGCTGCTCGTTCATGCGGCCAGTCTAGAAACGACCGCGGACACGGTAGCCGCTGTCCGGCTCGCCGCGCAGGACACGCGCCCGACCCCGCTCCTGGGAGCCGGTACGACGTGCACCGACGTGCTGGTGCAGCCCGTCGTTGGGCACAGACCCGTCCCGGCCCGGCCCTATCGTCGCCACGCTGCGCAGGAGGTCGGATCGACGACCTCGGGCACCGCGCCCGGGACGGTTCGCACCGCCGGTGACGGACGGTATGCGGGCTCAGGACGGTGACGCGCCGACCGAGCCTTTCCGAGGTCGTCCACGTCCCCGCCGGACGGTGGGCGGAGCCGAGTTCCCGAGCTGCGGCGGCGACCGGGGCACCGTCGGCGCATGGTCGCTGCGGGACCCCGCGGGGCTTGCACCCCGGACCTGGCCGACAGTCCTCGTGTCCGGTGAAGGGGAAGGCGGCGCGCGACGATCACGGGTCGCTGCCGGCACAGCGGTGCCCCACAGGGACGACGGGAAGGTCGGCCTCGTGGGTCTGTTCGGATCACCGGCAGGCCGATGGGAGACCTCGACGTGTGAGGCGGCACCGAGCACCTTAGGACGTCGGACACGGCCTGGAGAATGAACCCATGACGGCAACGGCGCAGCGGCGGCCCCGAACCCGGGTGAGCGGTGAGGAATGTCCGGGCGAGTCCGTGCCTCCGGAGATGCTCGACCTCCGGGCGAGGGGTGCCGCCGTGCGAGCCGCTGCCTTCGAGCTCGCTGACGCGGCTGCGGCGGAGGCGCGAGCAGTGGGCGCGCAGCTGCGGTGCATCCACCGCCTGTGGCTGGCCGCGCAGGCGGCTCGCACGGCGGCCCGGTTCGAGGCGATGGAGAAGGCCCAGGCGGAGCTGTTCGCCCGTGGTGCTGTCCGCCCGGACCCGCTGAGTCCCTTGGCCGAGGCGGAGCACCAACTGGTCGTGGACGTGGCGGCCGAGGTCGGGCCGGCCCTCCGGCTGCCCTCGGGTACGGCCCGGCGGCGTGTGGAGGACGCCGTGCTGCTGGCCGAGATGCTGCCGGAGGTCCTGATCGCTCTGGAGGCGGGCCGGATCGGTGCGGCCCAGGCCATGGTCATGGTGGAGCAGTGGCGCGAGCTGGTCGTGGACGCGCCGACCTGGACCGGCACGCAGTGCGTGCCGCCGCCCGTCGAGTCTGTCTGCCGCCTGATCGCCGAGCTGCTGGAGCGCGCCCCGCAGGTGACGGCCGCGCAGCTGCGGGCAACAGCTCGTGCCCGGCGCGCCGTGCTCGTGGCCGACGCCGAGGAGCGCAGCCGGCGAGCCGCGCGGAAGCATCGTGCAGTGTGGGTGGAGCCGGCGTCCGACGGGACGGCCTATCTGCACGCGCTGCTGGACGCGCACGTGGCGATCGCCGTGCACGGCCGGCTCGAAGAACTGGCCACCCTGCTGGGCGAGGACGTACCCGTGCCGGGCCGTCCGGGACCGGCGTGCGCGCCGGGGCCGGAGCTCCCGGAGGCCGCGGAGCCGCGCACCGCAGGAGAACTCCGTGCCGATGTGCTGGCGGACCTGCTGCTGGACGGTGTCCTGCCGGACGATGCACGCTTTCCGCGCGGAATCAGGGCGCAGGTGAGTGTGACCGTGCCGGTGGCCATGCTGACCGGTGCCGGAGCAGGACCAGGAGCGACCGGGTGCGGCGCCCCGATGCTGTCCGGCTACGGCCCGATCAGCGCGGAGGTGGCCCGTCAGCTGGCTGCCGGTGCCGGAGCCTGGCACCGGGTGCTGACCCACCCCGCCACGGGGGTGGTCCTCGACCACGACCGCACCGTCTATGCCGTGCCGCGGGACCTGCGTCGTCTGGTCGAGCTGCGCGACGGCACCTGCCGGTTCCCCGGGTGCCGGCGCCGGGCCCAGAGCTGCGATCTGGACCACACGGTGGCCTGGATCGACGGAGGGCCGACGGCCGAGCACAATCTGGCCGCACTGTGCCGGCACCACCACCGGATCAAGCACCGCAGCGGGCACCTCGGGCGCTGGTCGGTGCGGCAGATCGATGCTGAGCCCGCGCTCGGAGCAACCGGGGAACCGCCGGGACGTACCGCGGTGCTGGAGTGGACGTCGCCTGCCGGCCTCGTGCACCGGTCCGCGCCCGAGCACGTCGGTGGTCGTGAGATCCTCGCTGACCTCCGCCGCACACCGGTCGCCGGCAGACCACCCGGGGATTCCCCGCCCCTTGACCTGGGTGACGCTCCCCCGCCCTTCTGACGCCAGAGTTCTCGGCTCTCCCGACCACCCGTGGGTCCTCCGCCCCTCGACCCGGGTGACGCTCCCCCGCCTTTCTGACGTCAGAGTTCCCGGGTCCCCCGACCACCCGTGAGTCCTCCGCCCCTCGATCCGGTGGGGGCTCCCCCGCCCTTCTGGTGTGGGAGTGCCCGAGCCCCCTCCTGAGCGCGGTTCTGAGTCGTCGTCCGTCCGCGTCCGTCCGCGAACCCGGCCTGCGAACCCGGCCTGCGAACCCGGCCTGCGAAGACGGCCTGCGAAGACGGCACAGCACGGCACGGCACAGCACGGCACAGCACGGCACGGCACGGCACGGCACGGCACAGCACGGGACAGCACGGCACGGCGCGGGGCGGCGCGGCGCGGCGCGGCGCGGCGACCATACGTGAATCGGGCACGGCGACTGTACGGCGACACGGTACGGCGATGCGGCACGGCACGGTAAGCAGACGGTACGCGCCGACGGCCCGAGGACGATACGAAGACGGCACGGCGACGGCGTGCGCATCGCCGCTGTCCGGGTCTGTGACCTGCCGGCATTCGTCCATGCTGATCGGTGGCAGCCCGTCCGCAGTCCCCGATTCGGACTCGACGACCGGGCCTCGCCTCGTACGCCGGGCGCCGTGGATGGGCGTCGACTCCGCGGCGAGCGAGCAGGAATGCCTGCGCGTCGTCGTCATGGAATCGCGGGAACCTCCACGGGCGTAGGCATCGGTCACCGAGCAGGGTTAACGTGACAGTCCGAGGGCCGGCAACCCTCCCTGCCCCCGGCGGATCCAACCCCGACATGCTGACCGTTGACGCATATTCCTCGTGGCGGGTGCGTCCTTCCAGCCCATCGTCGACATCCACGGCAGGGGCGTCGCGACAAGGAGCCGGCGATGAACACGACCACTCGATCACCTCGCCACCTCGTGTGGCCGGCCTTCCTGGTGGGAGCCCTGCTGCTGCTCGGAGCCGGCAACGAGGTGCTGTACGGGATCGCCGTCCCAGCGGCCGCACTGGCCCTCGTCGTGGCGGTCCCGGGGCCCCGGCCCCGCCTGGCACGGCACCCCGATGCACTCGACCTGGCCGTGGTGGCCGGGCTCTACCTCGGGGTAGTGACTCTGTTCTGGCTCGCGTTCCGGGTGTTCACCCAGCAGAACACCTTGGGCCTGTTCCTGTGCTTCGCCTCCGGGATGGTGCTGGGAGTGGTGGGCCCGGTCGTCTACACCGTGTGGATCCGTGGCCGGAGTCTGTCCGCACTGGGGCTGCGTCGCGACAACATCGGCCGGTCCGTCGCCCTGGGCGTCGTCCTGGCCGGTGTGCAGTTCGCGCTCACGCTGTGGGGCTACGACCTGCCGCAACCGGTGGACTGGGTGCCGCTGCTGGCGCTCGCCCTGACCGTCGGACTCTTCGAGGTCGTGTTCTTCCGGGGCTTCGTGCAGACCCGGTTGGAGACCGCGTTCGGGTCCGTGGCCGGCGTCGGCGGGTCCGCCGCGCTGTACGCCGGCTACCACGTCGGCTACGGCATGGGCGCTTCCGAGATGCTCTTCCTCTTCGGACTGGGCGTCGTCTACGCGGTCGCGTTCGCCCTGGTCCGCAACGTCGTGGTGCTGTGGCCGCTGCTGGTGCCGCTCGGGTCGTTCTACAACAACCTGCAGGGCGGTGGCATCACCATGCCGTGGGCAGCGATCCTGGGTTTCGCGGACGTGCTCGCCCTCATGTTCGCGGCCGTGTGGCTCGCCGCCAGGCACGAACGCCGCCGGGATCCGGGGGCACTGCCCCAGGGACCGGGATCCCGGCGACAGCAATCGGAGCCACGAGCACCGTCTCCCGATTCCTGACAGGGGCTGTGGGGCCCGACGCCCGAGGCACTCCCCCGCAGGTCGGACCTGCCGGCCGTGGCCGCGGGACGCACGACGGGCGTCCCGCCCCGGTGGTCTGCCGGATGCCCGACCCGGGACGGACGCTCCGCGCACGAGCGGCGTGCCGTGCCCGTCACCGTCCGGGCCGCGAGCACCGGCCATCCGGTCGATGCGGCGTCCGTCGGGGATCGAGGCGGCAGTCCCGAGTGCTCGGCCGGGGCGCGCCGTCATGCACCGCCCCAGGATTGACCCCCGGACGCGGTCCGGACAGGATGGTGCGCCCCGGACGTCGTCGCACACCGAAGGACCACCTCATGGGCATCATCCAGGTCGACCTCTTCCTCACCCTCGACGGCGTCTACCAGGGCCCGGGCGGGCCGGACGAGGACCGTGCGGGCGGCTTCGAGCTCGGCGGCTGGCAGGGCGCGTACTTCGACGACGCGACGGGGGAGATGATCGGCGCCGGCATCGACCGGCTGGACGCGCTGCTGCTCGGACGCAGGACGTACGACATCTTCGCCGGCTACTGGCCGGCCCACGGGGACGACGACCCGATCGCCGTGAGGTTTAACGCCGTGCCGAAGTTCGTCGTGTCGCGCACGCTGACCGACCCGTCCTGGGCGGGCAGCACGGTCCTGCGGGACGTCGCGGCGGAGGTGCGAGCGCTCCGGGACCGGTTCGACGCAGTGCACGTCATCGGCAGCGGCGAGCTCGTGACAGCGCTGCTGCGGGAGGACCTCGTCGACCGGCTGAACCTCCTCGTCTATCCACTGGTCCTGGGCTCGGGCAAGCGCATCTTCGGCAGTGGTGCGGCCCCGGCCGCCTTCACCCTGGTGGCGCCGCCGCGGGCGTTCCCGAAGGGAGCCGTCTCCCTGGTCTACGAGCGGGCCGGCGCCCCGGTGACCGGCGTCGACGTCGCACGAGCCGGCCAGTAGGCGAGCACCGATGCTCACGCGCGCCACGGACCGCGCAGCGCCCAGCAGGTGACGACACGGCCGCCCCCGACGGCAGCGGCGCCGTGCTCCGCGGAGGACCGGCCGGCAGGACGCCCGGACGGTGCGCCCGGACAGGGCCGCGCCGTCCCGGGCTGCGGTCGTCACGGGTCCGGCGCCGGGTCACCCGGGCGGGGTGAGGACAGGGGCGGCCGTGGTGGCGACCGTGGACGTACCTGGAGCGCGGCCCCAGGAGTTCGCCGGGCGCGCCGAGCGCGACCACCCGGACGGGCCGCCGGCCCGGAGCCCGCCCGGACCGGGAATCCTGCCGGCACGACCGAGGACGGTGACGATCGGGGCCGACGACCGGGCGCCTGCTCCGGCGCCTCCTCCGACGACCTCACGACGGGTGACCACTCATGGCCGGGACGAGCACGCACGAAGGACCCACCGTCCGCACGCAGCTGCAGCTTGCCGTTCCGGCACTCCTGGTCGGCACGGTCTCGGCGCTGGGCCTGTTCGTCGTCGACGAGGTGGCTCTCGTCGTCGAGCACCTCCTCTGGTCGACCCTGCCCTCGCTGTGGGGCCTGGATCCGGGGTCGGGCTGGTGGATCCTCGGGGTCCTCACCCTGACCGGCCTGGCCGTCGGGCTGGTGGTGCAGTTCGTCCCGGGACACGGCGGCCGCGATTCCGCGACGACGGAGCTGATCGCGCCGCCGCTGAAGCTCGCAGCGGTCCCCAGCCTGGTGCTGGTGACGGTGCTCGGACTGGCCGGCGGGGTGAGCATGGGGCCGGAGCTCCCCATCATCGCCATCAACACCGCGGTCCTGGTGGCCCTCGTGGCCCGGTGGTGGCCGCGGGTGCCCGTCGAGCTCGTCGTGCTGATCACCGCGTCGGGGACGATCGGCGCCCTGTTCGGGACGCCCGTGGCAGCCGCTCTGGTGCTCACCGGCGTGGTCGCCGCCTTCAAGCAGGGAGGCGCCCTGTGGGACCGGCTCTTCCTTCCGCTGGCGGCGGCGGGCGCGGGCGCGGTCACCATGAGGTGGCTCGCCGGCCCGCAGCTGCCCGAGGCCGGCCCGCCTCCGCTCGGCACCCCCGACGCCGTCGATCTCGCCACCGGTCTCGCCGTGGCGGTGGGAGGCGCCCTGGTGGGGCTGGCCACGGTCCACCTGTTCCCGCACCTGCACCGGCTGTTCCACTCGCTGCGGCACCCGGTGCTCTACAGCACCCTCGGCGGTCTGCTGCTGGGCGTCCTGGGCGTGCTGGGAGGACCGATCACCCTGTTCAAGGGCGCCCGCCAGACGGGCGAGCTCATCCAGAACGCTGCGGACTACTCCCCGTGGCAGCTGGCACTCGTCGTCGCGGTCAAGCTCGCGGCCCTGCTCGTCGCCGCGAGCGCCGGCTTCCGGGGCGGGCACGTCTTCCCGGCGGTCTTCATGGGCGCCGGCGTCGGGCTGCTGGGGCACGCGCTGATCCCGGGGATGCCGCTGGGGCTGGCGCTCGCCTGCGGAGTCCTCGGCGTGCTCCTGCCCGTGACGCGGGACGGCTGGATCTCCCTGTTCGTCGCCGTGGTCCTGGTCGGCGACGTCACGGTGCTGGCCGTCCTCAGCCTCGTCATCCTGCCCGTCTGGCTCCTGGTGTCCAGAGCACCGGGGATGGTGGTCAGCCCGCCGGGGTCGCCCGAGGCGTCGGAGCCCACACTCTGACCGGTCCGGCCCCAAGCGGTGACGGGGGTGAACGAAGAGCTCGACCTCTCCGTCGTGCACGGCCAGGCCGGTGGACTCCGGCACCTCCTGCCACGCTCCGCGCAGATCGCCCAGGGGCTCGGACACCACCATCCGCGCGTCCTCGGAGAGCTGCTGGAGCATGGCGTGCTCCGGGTACTGGGCACGCAGCGCCGAGACGTCGGCGCTGTGGAACAGCGACCGGGAGCGGCCCTCGCTGGAGTAGCGGAAGGCCCAGGTGGTCCGCCCGTCGGTGGTGGCCACCGTCATCTGGAGCGGGTGCTCCACGCCGTGACGGTGGCCGACCTCCTCGATGAGCCCCGCCGCTGCCGCGACGGCTGCCGCCGGGTCCTGCTCCAGGCCGAGGGTGAGGGCGAGGAAGAAGAACAGCTCCGAGTCCGTGGAGCCCTCGATCAGCGGGAACAGCCGGGGCTCGACGGCCAGCACGAGGTCGCGCTTGAGGGTCAGGAAGTCCTCGATGAGCCCGTTGTGCATCCACAGCCAGTGGCCGTGACGGAACGGATGGCAGTTGGTCTGCTGCACCGCAGTGCCGGTGGTGGCCCGGATGTGCGCGAAGACGTAGCCCGGCGAGGCCTGCATCGCCAGTTCGTGCAGGTTGCGGTCGTTCCAGGCGGGCTCCGTGCTGCGGAACAGCCCCGGCGTCGGCCGGTTGCCGTACCAGCCGACGCCGAAGCCGTCCCCGTTGGTGGTCTCCACGCCCAGGCGCGCGTGCTTGCTCTGCACGACCAGGGAGTTGGCGGGTTTGAACAGCAGGTCCTCCAGGCTCACGGGCGAACCCGAGTACGCCAGCCAGCGGAACATGTCGCTCGTCCTCTCATGCCATGGGGGCCGCCGCCTCAGCGGCGAGCCTCCGAGGAGCCTCGTTCCGGGGCCGTGGAGCCAGCACCGCCTCCGCGGCACGCCTGGAGTGAAACCTCGTCCCGGGGCCGCGGCCGTCGGCCGGGCCCCGGGACGTCGGCGGAGCCGATCAGCTCGTGGCGCTGTCCGCGGGAACGGTCGCGCCCGGTTCCTCGGCGAAGACCTGGAACAGCTTCTGCTCCTCGTCCCGGGACAGGTTGGTGTGCAGCAGGTGCATGTCCTGGCCGGCGAAGGCCTCCCGCACCCGGTCGACGACGGCGCCGGACGTGAGGACGAACAGCGCCGATGTGCCCGGCGTGACCTCCTCGCGCACCCGGTTGATGAAGCCGTCGTCGATGCCCGTGTCCGTCAGCATGCCGCTCAGGGCTCCGGCCGCGGCGCCCACGGCCATGCCCAGCAGCGGGACCAGGAAGATCAGCCCGAACAGCATGCCCCAGAAGGACCCGCCGAGAGCCCCGGCGCCCACCAGGTTGTTGAGCTGACGGGTCTTCGGCTTCTTCCTGTCCTCGGGCCAGGTCACGATCGCGGCGTCGTGGACCCGGATCAGCTCCTGTCTCGTCAGGCGCTGCAGCGTCTGTGTCGCCACCTCGGCCCCGTCAGGGGTGTCGAACTTCCATACGGTGAGCGTAGCCATGGTCTGCCTCCCGGAGCAGTGAAGCGGTGCTGTGGTGGAGCTGGTCGACATCGACAGAACGGACCGGACGACGGCGCGGCGCCGATCACCGATCGGACGGGCCCCGAGGGATCGATCCGCTCGCCTCCGCAGCACATGACGTGCGGTCACAGGCCACCGCACCGGCCACGGTGTGGTCCGCCGATCGCTCCGCGGCGGAGCCGTCCTCGCCGACCTGTTCACAGGATGGGTGCCTGCTTCCCCACGCGGATCACCCCGGCAGGGTGAAAGCCCAGCGAGTCCCGTCGGCCGGGGCGGACATGGGAGCGATCGGGGGGAGACGGCTCAGTCGGCGGCGGAACCCCGCCGTGCCAGGCCCTCCTGGACGGCGCCCATGATCACCCGGGCGATGAGGCCGACCAGGAGGAGGTTGCCGATCATCTGCACCGTGACCACGGCGCGGGCCGCCTGGGAGACGGCCGTGATGTCCCCGAACCCGACGGTCGCGATGACCGTCACCGTGAAGTAGAAGGCGTCCAGCCGGCTCAGCGGCTCAGACCAGTGCTCCGGAGCGGCACGGGACATCAGGTGGTATGTGAGGGAGAAGACGACGACGAACACCGGCACCGTGAGCGCCAGCGTCCCGAAGGCCTGGGCCCGCGGCGCTGGCGAGACCTTGATGGCGCGGATCTGCCGCACCAGCAGCCCCGCGACGACCACGAGCCCACCGGTGAGCACCAGGACCGTGCTGGCGGTGAACGCCGAGGTGAACGGGAGACAGAAGTACGCCAGCAGGACACCCAGCCCCGACAGGGACGAACGCACCAGCATGCTGCGCGGGCCCCGGGTCCGGCCCTTGTCCGGAGGTCCGGGTGCTCGTCCGGTCCGCATCGGTCTGCACCTCCTGTGTCCACCCCGCACGGTCCGCCGCGCTGAGGGCTTCGTACCGGTGGGTCGACCGTACCCGAGGGAGCGTGCGGACGGGCACCCCGCTCTTGTGCGTGGTGCTGTCCCGACGACCCGTCGCCTTCACCCGCCCCCGAGCCGCGCGCTGGCGGGCCGCTCCGGGCCGCAGGAGATCACCCCCGTAGCGCCGCCGGTCTCGAGGGTCGGGGACCGGCCCTGCTCGGGCAGAGACACGACCAGCGTGGCCGTCACGATTGCCGGCCGATGGGAACCGCGACGACGAAGGGGCGGCCCTGCCGGTGCAGAGCCACCCCTTCGTCCCACCGGTCAGACGGGGATCAGAAGTCCCAGTCCTCGTCCTCCGTGTTCACGGCCTTGCCGATGACGTAGGAGGAGCCCGAGCCGGAGAAGAAGTCGTGGTTCTCGTCGGCGTTCGGGGACAGCGCGGAGAGGATCGCCGCCGAGACGTCGGTCATCTCCTTCGGGAACAGCGCCTCGAAGCCCAGGTTGTTGAGGGCCTTGTTGGCGTTGTAGTGCAGGAACTTCTTGACGTCCTCGGTCCACCCCACACCGTCGTAGAGGGACTCGGTGTAGAGCACCTCGTTCTCGTAGAGCTCGTCGAGCAGCTCGTAGGTGTAGAGCTTCAGCTCGTCCTGGCGCTCCTGCGACTCCTGGGCCATGGCGCGCTGGAACTTGTAGCCGATGTAGTAGCCGTGGACGGCCTCGTCGCGGATGATCAGGCGGACCAGGTCGGCCGTGTTCGTCAGCTTCGCCCGGGAGGACCAGTACATGGGCAGGTAGAACCCGGAGTAGAAGAGGAAGGACTCGAGCAGGGTCGAGGCCACCTTCTTCTTCAGCGGGTCGTCGCCCTTGTAGTACCGGATGACGATCTCGGCCTTCTTCTGCAGGTACGGGTTCTCCCGGGACCAGCGGAACACGTCGTCGATGTCCTTCATGGAGGACAGCGTCGAGAAGATCGAGGAGTAGGACTTCGCGTGCACGGACTCCATGAACGCGATGTTGGTGTACACCGCCTCCTCGTGCAGGGTCACGGCGTCCGGGATCAGGGAGACGGCGCCCACGGTGCCCTGGATGGTGTCCAGCAGCGTCAGGCCCGTGAAGACCCGCATGGTGAGCTCCTGCTCCTCCAGGGTCAGCGTCTTCCACGAGGGGACGTCGTTGGAGATCGGGACCTTCTCGGGCAGCCAGAAGTTCGCGGTCAGGCGGTCCCAGACCTCGTCGTCCTTCGGATCCTCGATCCGGTTCCAGTTGATGGCCTGGGCCTGGTGGTGGAGCAGCTGCACCTTGTCGATGCTCTCGCTCTTCTCCAGCGTCATGGTCTGTCTCTTCCTTGAACGGGGTGGGCCCCCGCGCGCGTCCTGCGGACGCACGCGGGGAGTTCGTGGTGGTCGCCGGGGCCGGCGGTCAGAGCATGCAGGACACGCAGCCCTCGACCTCGGTGCCCTCCAGCGCCAGCTGGCGGATCCGGGAGTAGTACATCGTCTTGATGCCCTTGCGCCAGGCGTAGATCTGCGCCTTGTTGATGTCGCGGGTGGTGGCCGTGTCCTTGAAGAACAGGGTCAGGGACAGGCCCTGGTCCACGTGCTGCGTGGCCGCGGCGTAGGTGTCGATGATCTTCTCGTAGCCGATCTCGTAGGCGTCCTGGAAGTACTCCAGGTTCTCGTTGTTCATGAAGGGCGCCGGGTAGTACACGCGGCCCAGCTTGCCCTCCTTGCGGATCTCGATCTTCGAGGCGATCGGGTGGATCGAGGACGTCGAGTTGTTGATGTAGGAGATGGACCCGGTCGGCGGGACGGCCTGGAGGTTCTGGTTGTACATCCCGTGCTCCATCACCGAGGCCCTGAGCCGCGCCCAGTCCTCCTGGGTGGGGATGTGCACGCCGGCCTCGGCGAACAGCTGCCGGACCCGCCCGGTGGCCGGGGCCCACTCGCGGTCGGTGTACTTGGCGAAGTACTCCCCCGTCGCGTACAGGGACCGCTCGAAGCCGGCGAACGTGGCCCGCCGCTCCTTCGCGATCTCGTTCGAGGCGCGGATCGCGTGGTAGGTGACCGTGTAGAAGTAGATGTTCGTGAAGTCGAGGCCTTCCTCGGAGCCGTAGTGGATGTGCTCCTTGGCGAGGTAGCCGTGCAGGTTCATCTGGCCCAGCCCCACCGCGTGGGACATCTGGTTGCCGCGCTCGATCGAGGGCACCGAGTTGATGTTGGACATGTCCGACACCGCGGTGAGGCCCCGGATCGCGGTCTCCACCGACTGCCCGAAGTCCGGGGACTGCATGGTGAGGGCGATGTTGAGGGAGCCGAGGTTGCAGGAGATGTCCTTGCCGACCTCGTCGTAGTCCAGGTCCTCGTGGTACGTGGACGGCTCGGAGACCTGGAGGATCTCGGAGCACAGGTTGGACATGATGATCTTGCCGTCGATCGGGTTCGCCCGGTTCACGGTGTCCTCGAACATGACGTACGGGTAGCCGGACTCGAACTGCACCTCGGCGAGGGTCTGGAAGAACTCGCGGGCCTTGATCTTCTTCTTCTGGATCCGGCCGTCGGCGACCATCTCGTGGTACTTCTCGCTCACGTTCACGTCCGAGAACGGCATGCCGTAGACCCGCTCGACGTCGTACGGGGAGAACAGGTACATGTCCTGGTTCTTCTTGGCCAGCTCGAACGTGATGTCCGGGATGACCACGCCCAGGGACAGGGTCTTGATCCGGATCTTCTCGTCCGCGTTCTCCCGCTTGGTGTCCAGGAAGCTGTAGATGTCCGGGTGGTGGGCGTGCAGGTACACCGCCCCCGCGCCCTGGCGGGCGCCGAGCTGGTTGGCGTAGGAGAACGAGTCCTCCAGCAGCTTCATGATCGGGATGATGCCCGAGGACTGGTTCTCGATCTTCTTGATCGGGGCGCCGGCCTCACGGATGTTGGTCAGCGCGAACGCCACGCCGCCGCCGCGCTTGGACAGCTGCAGCGCGGAGTTGATGGAGCGCCCGATGGACTCCATGTTGTCCTCGATGCGCAGCAGGAAGCAGGAGACGAGCTCGCCGCGCTGCTGCTTGCCCGCGTTGAGGAACGTGGGGGTGGCCGGCTGGAAGCGCCCGGAGATGATCTCGTCCACGAGCTGGGTGGCGAGGGTCTCGTTGCCGTCGGCGAGGTACAGGGAGACCATGACCACGCGGTCCTCGAAGCGCTCGAGGTAGCGCTGGCCGTCGAAGGTCTTCAGCGTGTAGGACGTGTAGAACTTGAACGCGCCCAGGAAGGTCTCGAAGCGGAACTTCTTCGCGTAGGCCCGCTTGGAGAGCTCCTTGATGAAGTCCCGGCTGTACTTCGCCAGGACCTCGGGCTCGTAGTACTGGTGCGAGACCAGGTAGTCGAGCTTCTCCTCGAGGTCGTGGAAGAAGACGGTGTTGTTGTTGACGTGCTGCAGGAAGTACTGCCGCGCGGCCTGCCGGTCGGCGTCGAACTGGATGTTGCCGTCCGCGTCGTAGAGGTTCAGCAGGGCGTTGAGCTCGTGGTAGCCCAGGCCCCGGTACTTCTCCGGAACGCGCTTGTCCTCGTGGCCGGGCTCGACGCTCACGCCCGGGGCTGCGGAAATTGTCGCCAAAACTGTTCCAATCCTTCGTTTACCTTGCGGACATCCTCGGAGGTGCCCATGAGTTCGAACTTGTAGAGGACGGGGACGTCGCACTTGGCCGCGATCTTGTCCGCGGCCAGGCAGAACGCCGGCCCGAAGTTGGTGTTGCCCGCGCCGATCACGCCGCGCAGCAGCCGCCGGTTGGCCTCCCGGTTGAGGAACTTCACGACCTGCGGCGGAACGGCCCCGCTGCCGTTGGGTCTCCCGTAGGTCGGGGCGACCAGCACGAAGGGCTCGGTCATCTCGGGGGGCTCCTCCCCGGTCAGAAGAGGAAGGCGCACCGCGCGGGCGGCGAGCTTCTCGACGAAGCGGTGCGTGTTGTTGGAGACCGAGGAGAAGTAGACGACCAGGGGGGCGCAGGACTCGGACGCCGCGCGGGCGGCGCCGGGCTCCTGCAGAGCGGTCCCGGGGGTGCCGGGGAGGTTCGTGCTCATGTGCTTCCGCGCTCCGGGGTGGGTCGGTGGCCGGTGGTCCTGCATCCGGGTCCGGGTCCGGGACCGGGCGCCGCGGGGAAGCGGGCGGCGCGCGGGCCTCAGGCCGAGAGCAGGACGGCCAGGGAGGTGATCTTGTCCGGACGGTAGCCGGACCAGTGCTCGGTGGACGTCTCGACGACCGGGACCTGCTGGTAGCCCAGCGCCAGGACGTGGGCCAGGGCCGCCTCGTCCTCGGTGACGTCGACGACGCTGTACTCGATGCCCTTCTTGGTCAGGGCCCGGTAGGTGGCATTGCACTGGACGCAGGACGGCTTGCTGTACACGGTCACGGACATCGCTGTTTCCCCTTGGTCGCTCGGGTGGTTTTTCGGGGGAGATCCGGGACTTCCGCAGACTCTGCGGCTGTGAAGGGGTCTCTCCGGGTGGCTGATTTCAATACTACATCTAGTGTTCGGAAGGGGAAGTGACCCCTAGATGCAGTGGTGAAGGTTGTCCACAGCTCCTCTCTGCCTATCCCCAGGACGGGCCTCGGCCATCCACAGGGCACCGTCCGCGGGGGTCGCGGAATTCCGCGACCGGGGCCCCGATATGCACAGGCTGTGCGCTCCGCGGGGCCCCCGGGCGGTGGACGGAATTAATTTTCGGACACGGCGTGTCGGCTCCGGCGGCGGGGCCGGCGCAGACCGACCGCCGCGCCGGCGAGCAGGGCCCGCAGGCCCCGGTAGGGCGGGTAGACGACCCACAGGGTGTCGGGAGCGAGCGGCTTGTCCAGGACCGCCCGCGCGTGGGAGAACGTGGTGAACGAGAACTTCCCGTGGTAGGCGCCGGTGCCGCTCTCCCCCACCCCGCCGAAGGGCAGCTCCGGGCTGCTCAGCTGCAGCAGCGGGGCGTTGAAGGACAGCCCGCCGGAGGACGTGCGCCGGCGGAAGAGCTCCTTGACCGCCTTCACCTCGGTGAACACGTAGAGGGCCAGCGGCTTGTCCCTCGCAGTGACGAGCTCCACCGCGTGCTCGGCCGACTCCACCGGCACCAGCGGCAGGACGGGCCCGAAGATCTCCTCGGCCATCAGCGGGCCGTCCGGCGCCGAGCGCACCACCGTGGGCGCCAGGTAGCGCGCCTCCGGGTCGGCCGCGCCGCCGCACACCACGTCCTCGGCAGGGACCTGGTCCAGGAGGCCGGTGAGCCGGTCCAGGTGGCGCCCGGTGACGATCCGCCCGTAGGAGGAGCTGCGGCGCGGGTCCTTCCCGTAGAGCTCCCCCACCGCCCGCACCAGCTCGGGCTCGAGGGCGGCCAGCGTCCCGGGCGTGCCGAGGACGTGGTCCGGGGCCACGCAGGTCTGTCCGGCGTTGAGGAACTTCCCCCACACGATCCGCCGCGCAGCCGTCCGCAGATCGGTCGAGCCGTCCACCCAGACCGGGGACTTCCCGCCCAGCTCGAGGGTCACCGGGGTCAGGTGCCGGGCGGCCGCGGCCATCACGATCCGGGCGACCGTCCCGTTGCCGGTGTAGAAGACGTGGTCGAAGCGGTGCTCCAGCAGCCGGGTGGTCTCCGGGACCCCGCCCTCGACCACGCTGACGCAGTCCCCCAGGTACGTCTCGAGCAGTCCGGCCAGCACTGCGGACACCGTGGCGGAGACCTCGGAGGGCTTGACGACGACGGTGTTGCCGGCGGCGAGCGCTCCCGCCAGCGGGCTCAGGACGAGCTGGACGGGGTAGTTCCACGGCGCCATCACGAGCACGGTGCCGAGCGGCTGGTGCTCGATCCGGGAGCGGGCCGGGGCCAGGCTCAGCGGCACCGGGATCCGCACCGGGGCCATCCAGCGGCGCAGCTCCCTGCGGATCCCGGCGATCTCCTCGAGGGTGAAGCCGATCTCGGTCAGCCACGCCTCGGCAGGGGGCTTGCCGAGGTCGGCGGCGAGGGCGTCCTGCAGCGCCTCGCGGTTCTCCCGCAGCAGGTCCTCCAGCCGCTGGAGCCGGTCCAGCCGGGCCTCGAGGTCCAGGTCCGGGACGAAGGACGCCCGGGCCCGGGCGACGGCGGCGTCGACCGCCGGGAAGTCCCCGGTGGTGGTGGCGGCCGGGGCGGCTGCGGTGAGGGTGCTGTGGGTGCTCGTCATGGGTCCAGCGTAGGACCGTGCTCGGACGTCCCACGCCGCGGGCGGGACGCCCTGCCGCTCAGAGCAGTCCGTGCTCGGCGAGCTGGCGGGAGATGGAGGCGCCGTCGTTGCCCTCGATCCACAGCGTCCCCTCGGGGATGCTCACGCGCCGCTCCTCGTTGACCAGCGGATTGCCGGCCAGGACCGCCTCGGCCGGGGACAGGTTGCGGATCACGATCGCGGCCACGTGGTCCGGGTAGCGGTGCACGAACCCGCTGTAGATCTCGGGGTCGTGCTGGCCGTCGTCGCCGATGAGGATCCAGCGCACCTCCGGGAAGTTCCGGGCCAGGCGCTCCAGGTTCTGCACCTTGTGGGCCGAGCCGGCCCGGAACCAGCGGTCCGTGGTGGGCCCCCAGTCGGTGAGCAGCAGGGCCCCGTCCGGGTAGGCGTTGCGGGTGAGGAACCGGCGCAGGGTGGGCGCCACGTTCCAGGCGCCCGTGGAGAGGTAGACGAACGGCGCCTCGTGGTGGCGGTGCAGCAGCCGGTCCATCATCACGGCCATGCCCGGGGTCGGGGTGCGGGCGTGCTCGTTGAGCACGAAGGAGTTCCAGGCCGCCAGCAGGGGGCGGGGCAGAGCGGTGACCATGACGGTGTCGTCGACGTCGGAGACCACGCCGATCCGCTGCTCGTCGGCGACGACGAACACCCGGGCCTCGACGACGTCCGAACCGTCCGTCTGCATCCACACGGTGTGCTCGCCGGGGGGCAGGGACACCTGCAGGTCGACGTCGACCACTCCGCCCTTGTCGGCCACCAGGTGGAACTCGTACTCGTCGATCCAGACGTTGACGTGGGCGAAGGCGATGGGCACGGAGGTGAAGGAGCGCCAGCCACGGATGGACTCGGCGCTCTCGTCGGTGGACTCGATGAGCCCGCGGGTCTTCAGCAGCGCCCGGCCCAGCACCCGCACGTGGTGCTCGGACCCGTAGCCCTCGAAGGCGACCATGACGGGGATGTCGCCCCGGGTCTCGGCGCGGCGCTGGCGGAACCGGTGGAACCGCTGCTCGAGGCGGTAGCCCACGTTGATGGCTTCCTCGGTGACGTGGTCGACGGTCTGCAGGAGGTCCGAGCTGTCGGATTTCTTCGCCATGCGCCCAGTGTTTCACAGCGCCCGCCCAGGCCACGGCACGCCCGCGGGGCGCTGCGGGCCGGTTCCCCGGCCCGCAGCGCCCCGCGGGCGTGCGTCGTCGCGCTGGGTGCTGCGGCTAGTTCTTGATGTAGCCGTTGGGGTTGAGCACGTACTTCGTGGCGGCCCCGGCGTCGAACTCGGCGTAGCCCTTCGGCGCCTCCTCCAGCGGGATGGCCTTGGCGTTGACGGCCTTCGCGATCTGGATCTTGTCGTGCAGGATCGCCATCATCAGCTGCCGGTTGTACTTCATGACCGGGCACTGGCCGGTGGTGAAGGACAGGGACTTGGCCCAGCCGGTGCCGAGGCTGATGGACAGGGAGCCCTTCTTGGCGGCCTCGTCGACCGCCCCCGGGTCCCCGGTGACGTAGAGGCCCGGGATGCCCAGGGCCCCGCCGGCGGCGGTGATGTCCATCAGGGAGTTCAGCACGGTGGCCGGGGCCTCGTGGGAGGCGTCCTTGCCGTGCCCGCGGGCCTCGAAGCCCACGGCGTCCACGCCGCAGTCGACCTCCGGCACGCCGAGGATCTGCTCGATCTGCTCGGCCGGCGCGCCCTTGGACACGTCCACGGTCTCGCAGCCGAAGCTGCGGGCCTGGGCCAGGCGCTGCTCGTTCATGTCGCCCACGATCACCACGGCCGCCCCGAGCAGGTGAGCGGAGGCCGCCGCGGCCAGGCCGACCGGGCCGGCGCCGGCGATGTAGACGGTGGAGCCGACCCCCACTCCGGCCGTGACCACGCCGTGGTAGCCGGTGGGCAGGATGTCGGAGAGCATGGCCAGGTCCATGATCTTCTCCAGGGCCTGGTCCCGGTCCGGGAACTTCAGCAGGTTCCAGTCCGCGTAGGGCACCAGGACGTACTCGGCCTGCCCGCCGACCCAGCCGCCCATGTCCACGTAGCCGTAGGCGGAGCCGGGCCGGTCCGGGTTGACGTTGAGGCAGATGCCGGTCTTGCGCTCCTTGCAGTTGCGGCAGCGCCCGCACGAGATGTTGAAGGGCACGGAGACGATGTCCCCGGCCTTGATGAACTCGACGTCGGGACCGACCTCCACGACCTCGCCCGTGATCTCGTGACCCAGGACCAGGTCGGTGGGGGCCGTGGTGCGGCCGCGGACCATGTGCTGGTCGGAGCCGCAGATGTTGGTGGCCACGGTCCGGAGGATGACCCCGTGCGGGACCTTTCGGCCGATGTTGGCCGGGTTGATCCCCGGCGCGTCCTTGAGATCGAACTCGGGGTAGTTCGTGTCGATGACCTCGACCTTGCCGGGACCCTTGTAGGCGACCGCTCTGTTGCCTGCCATCATGACCTCTTCCGTTGAGGATGTCCGCTGGAATGTGCGCCGCGAGGCGCGCGTGTCCGGCGGATTCCGACACGCCGTGATGCAGCTCACGGAGGTCGGCCGCCGGTGGAGCAGACGCTAACAGGACGCATCAACGAGTGGAAGGGATGCGGGCGAGTACGGCTTTTGTGGCACGGGAGCGCCCGGAGCGGCAGCGCGGAGAACGTGACGGGCGGCGCCGCGGACGGGACAGCAAAAGAGCCCGTTCCGCGTGATGCGGAACGGGCTCTCTCGTCCTGGTGGAGCTGAGGGGACTCGAACCCCTGACCCTTTGCATGCCATGCAAATGCGCTACCAGCTGCGCCACAGCCCCAGGTCGTTACCTCCGGAACACTATCACAACCTCGGAGTTCCCTTTTCGGTCACCCTTTTCCGGTTGATCCTGCGCCCCGCTGGGCAACGCATTCATAGTAGACAGCTGATCCGGATCAAGGCAAATCGTCGGACGCGGGGGCCGGCGCGGACTCCTCCGGCGCGGTGGCGCCCTGCTCGGGCACCCCCAGGTCGACCACGGGGCTGTCCCGCCAGAGCCGCTCGAGCGCGTAGAAGGCCCGGTCCTCGTCGTGCTGGACGTGGATGACCACGTCGCCGTAGTCCAGGAGGACCCATCTGCCCTCGGAGCGGCCCTCGCGCCGGATCGGGCGCAGATCGAGCCGCTCGACGAGCTTCTCCTCGATCTCGTCGACCACGGCGTTGACGAGCCGCTCGTTGGAGGCGGAGGCGACGAGGAACGCGTCGGTGATGCCCAGCGCCTCGCTGACGTCGAGGGCCACGATGTCGTGGGCCTGCTTCGCGTCGGCCGCGGCGGCCGCGACCTGGAGGATGGACAGGGAGAGATCGTTGACAGTCAAGGAGGATCCTTTCCCGGCGAACCGGTGGTTCCGCCCCCGCGGTGAGGACGGTGTCGAGCGAACGGAAGGTGAACAGGAGGGAGGGAGGCGCCCTCAGAGGACGAAGAGCACCAGCACCACGGCCAGCGCCGCCAGCAGGACCAGCAGCAGGAGCCCGAACCAGCGGCCTCCGGCCCCGCGCCGGTACTCGCGCGGTTCGAGCAGCTCCAGGCCGCCCGCCGCCGTGGCGGGCACCGGAGCGGCCGGCGGTTCCGGCTCCTCCTCGGCCTCGGGCCACGCCCCGGCCGGCTCCGGCACGGCGGACGCCGAGGGGGCGGTCCCGGAGGAGGCGGTCTCCGACGGGGCCGATAGTGGTTCCGCCGGCGGCGCCTCCGTGTCGCCGGGATCCTCCGGGACCGCCGCGTGCGAGCCGTGGTGCTCGGCGGGGGCGAGGATCTCGATGTGCGTCAGCGCGGCCAGCTCCTCCGGCGCGAGCCGGTTGCTGAACAGGGAGGGATCGACGTGCACCGGGTCGTGGCCCACGTGCCCGTCCGCGCCGGCCACGCCGTCCGCGCCGGGGAACACGACGGTGATCTGCTCGGTCGCCTCCGCAGGCGCGGGTTCCCCCGCCGTGGGCTCCCCCGGCGTGGGCTCCCCCGGTGTGGGCTCCCCCGGTGTGGGCTCCCCCGGCGCCGGCTCGGCCGACGAGACCTCGACGGGAGCGGACGGCGCCACGGGCGGTTCCGGCGTCACGGGCGCGGGGACCCCGGCACCGCCGGCGGAGGACGCGTTGGCCTGCTCGGCCTGGGCGGCGAGCTCGGCGAACCGGCGCTGCTTCTCGAGCAGCTCCGGGTCGGCCGGGTTCCCACCGGCCTGCTCCAGCTCGCGGGAGCGTTCGGCCAGCTCCCGCTGCAGGCGGGCCAGCCGCCGCGGTCCGAGGGGCTTCACGGGCCGCACCGGCACGGCGTCCCCGCCGAGGTCGATGATCGGGGCCGGCCCGGAGGGGGGCGGCTGCCCGGCGTCCCGGGTCCCGTCGTCCCGGGTCTGGTCGCCGCCGGACATCAGGGGGCCTCCACCGGGACGGTGCCCGGGTGCGCGCCGACGTGACCGGCCTCCGCGCTCGGCTCGGGACCGAGGTACAGGCCGTACTTGTTGATGTACTGCACCACACCGTCGGGCACGAGGTACCAGACGGGCTTGTGCTGGGCCACCCGGGCCCGGCAGTCCGTGGAGGAGATGGCCATGGCCGGCACCTCCAGCAGGTTCACCCCGCTGGACCCGACGGGCGCGGCGAGATCGTGCCCCGGACGCGTGACCCCCACGAAGTGGGCGAGCTCCCACAGCTCCTCGGCGCCCTTCCACGTCAGGATCTCCGCCATGACGTCGGCGCCGGTGATGAAGAACAGGTCCGCCTCCGGGCGCTGGCGCTTCAGGTCGCGCAGGGTGTCCACGGTGAACGTCGGGCCGTCGCGCTCGATGTCGACGCGGCTGACGGTGAAGCGCGGGTTGGACGCCGTGGCGATCACCGTCATCAGGTAGCGGTGCTCGGCGGGGCTGACGGCCCCGGCGGCCTTCTGCCACGGGTGGCCGGTGGGCACGAACACGACCTCGTCGAGGTCGAACTCCCCCGCCACCTCGGAGGCGGCCACGAGGTGACCGTGGTGGATCGGGTCGAACGTCCCGCCCATCACGCCCAGCCGGGTGCGTCCGGGCCGGCGGGGCGGGACGGCCGTCCCCGTCGCGGGCAGGTCCCGGGAGCGGGCGGAGGCGTCCTGGGCGGCGGTCGTCACGACGAGGGGACTCCCTGGCTCAGCCGTGCCGCTTGGCGGCGTACTCGGCGAGCAGCGCACGCTCGTCCGCCGGCAGGTCCGCGGGATCCTGGTGCTGGCCGGCCTCCGGGCTGAGCCCGCGGTTGGCGAAGGACATCGCCACGATCATCAGACCGATCAGCACGACGAACACGGAGACGCCCCAGACGGCGGGCGGGATCCCGGCCTCGGCGGCGGCGTGCCCACCCTCGACGGCGGCGAGGACGGTGGTGACGGACTGCTGGAACATGGGGATCCCTTCTGGTGCCGGCGCGGGGCCGGAAGTCGGTGAGCGGCCCGTGCCGCCTCGGCCGGCGGGCCCGGACGGTTCTCATGGTACTGAATCCGCGGCGGGCCCGCCGCGTGCGGCTCAGGCGCGGACGTGCCCGTCGCCCTGGACGATCCACTTGGTGGTGGTCAGCTCCTCCAGGCCCATCGGGCCGCGCGCGTGCATCTTCTGCGTGGAGATGCCGATCTCGGCGCCGAGGCCCAGCTGCCCGCCGTCGGTGAACCGGGTGGAGGCGTTGACCATGACCGCGGCGGCGTCGATCTCCGCCACGAACCGCTCGGCGTGGGCGAGGTCGTTGGTCACGATGGCCTCGGTGTGCCGGGTGGACCAGCGGTCGATGTGCTCGAGGGCCTCGTCCAGGGAGTCGACCACCTTCACGGCCAGGTCCATGGACAGGTACTCGGTGGCCCAGTCCTCGTCGGTGGCGCGGACGTGGTGGCTGCCGGCCGGCAGCATCGCCTCGGCGCGCTCGTCGACGTGCAGGGTCACCCCGGCGCGGTCGAGGGCCGCCAGGACGGTGCCCCCGTGCGCGAAGCCGCTGTGCAGCAGCAGCGTCTCCGTGGTGTTGCACGTGCTGGTGCGGTGGGTCTTGGAGTTCACGACGAGGTCGACGGCCATGTCCTTCGACGCGGAGTGGTCGACGAACAGGTGCACGTTGCCCTCGCCGGTCTCGATCACGGGGACCTTCGCGTTCTGCACGACCGACTGGATCAGCCCGTGCCCGCCGCGCGGGATGAGGACGTCGACCTTGCCGCGGGCGCCCATCAGGGCGTTCGCGCCGTCGCGGCCGTACTCGTCGATGCTCTGGACGCAGTCCACGGGCAGCTTCACGTCGGCGAGGGAGTCGCGGATGATGCCGACGAGGGCCCGGTTGCTCTCCTCCGCGGCCGAGCCGCCGCGCAGCAGCACGGCGTTGCCGGACTTCAGCGCGATGCCGGCGATGTCGACGGTCACGTTCGGGCGGGCCTCGTAGATGGCGCCGACCACGCCCATGGGCACGCGCACCTGGCGCATCCGCAGGCCGTTGGGCAGGGTGCTGCCGCGGACGAACCCGCCCACGGGGTCGGGCAGCGCGGCGAGCTCGCGCAGGCTTTCGGCCAGGCCGGTGATCCGCTGGGCGTCGAGCTTCAGGCGGTCCAGCAGGGCCTCGGAGGTCCCGTTCACGCGGCCGCGCTCGAGGTCCTTGGCGTTGGCGGCGAGCACGACGTCCTGCTTGCGCTCGATCCGGTCCGCGATGGCCAGCAGCGCGCGGTCCTTCCAGGTGCGGGTGGCGCGGGCGAGGACACGGGCGGAGCCGCGGGCGTCGTCGGCCATGGCGGACACGCCGGCGACCGGGTCCTCGCCGAAGGTGGCGATCACGCCGGTGTCGGACACGACCGCCTTGCCGGTCGCGGGGGTGGCTTCGTCGGTGGTCACGGAATCGTGTGCGGCGGAAGTCATTTCTTCAGTTTAGTCCGCGCGCCCCGGGCGCGCAGGACCACCAGGTTGTCCACGTGCACGAGCTCCCGGCTGTAGTCGTCGCCGAGCTCGTCCGCGAGGACGGAGGTGGACTTGCCGAGCATCGGGGGGATCTCGTCCGAGGAGTAGTTGCTGAGCCCGTGGGCGATCTCCCGGCCCTCCGGGTCCCGCAGCGAGACCGGCTCCCCCGCCTCGAAGGTGCCGGAGACCCCGACGACGCCGGCGGCCAGCAGGGAGTTGCGGTCGCGGATCGCCTCCACGGCGCCCGGGTCCAGGGTGAGCGAGCCCTTGATGTCCGCCAGGTGGGCCAGCCACAGCAGCCGCACGTTGCGGCGGCCCCCGGAGGTCGCGAACCAGGTCCCGACGTCCTCCCCGTGCAGGGCGCGGGTGATGTTCTGCGCCGAGGTGACGAGGGCGGGGATGCCAGAGGCCGCCGCGATCCGGGCCGCCTGGACCTTGGTGACCATGCCGCCCGAGCCCACGCCGGCGGCGCCCACGGAGCCGATCTGCACGCCCTCGAGGTCCTTGATGGGGTCGTTGACCACCGGGATCCGGTCCCCGCCCTTGCGGGGGTCCTTGGTGTAGAGGGCGTCGACGTCGGAGAGCAGCAGCAGGACGTCGGCCTTGATCAGGTGGGCGATGAGGGCGGCGATGCGGTCGTTGTCGCCGAACTTGATCTCCTGGCTGGACACCGCGTCGTTCTCGTTGACGATCGGCAGCACGCCGAAGTCCAGGAGCCGCTCGATCTGGCGGTGGGTGTTCTTGTAGTGGCTGCGCCGCATGAGGTCCTCGGCGGTCACCAGCACCTGCCCCACGGTGACGCCGTAGCGGGCGAAGGACTCGATGTAGCGGCCCATGAGCAGCCCCTGGCCCACGGCGGCCGCGGCCTGCTTGCCGGCGAGGTTCTTGGGCCGCCGGGACAGCCCCAGGGGCGCCAGGCCGGCCGTGATCGCGCCCGAGGAGACGAACACGATCTCGATGCCGCGCGCCTTGGTCTCCCCCAGGGCGTCCACGATCATCCGCACGGCCTGCTCGTCGATGGAGCTCTCGATGGACGTCAGCGACGACGAGCCGACCTTCACCACCACCCGGTGGGCGCGCGGGATGTCCTCCCGGCGCTCGATCGGGCTGCGCCGGTTCTTGCCGCGGTTCTCGCTGCTGAGCTGGACCGCGGACTTCTCCGCGACCTCCTCGAGGCGTTCGACGTCGATCTGGGTCGTCTGCTCGTTCATCCTGTGCGTCTCCCTGTGCGGTGGGGGTCGTCGGTAGGGGGGTCGGTCGTGATGGTTGTGCGGCGGGTCGTGGTCGTCGGTGTCGTCGCTGCCGGGGCGGTCGTGTCCCGGGGCGGTCGTGTCCCGGGACGGTCGCGGCCCGGGCCGGTCCTCGGGCGTCGGTGCCGCGTCGGTCGTGTCCGCGTCGGTCTTGTCCGGCTCGGTCGTGCCGGGTCCGGCTCGATCGTGTCCGGGTCGGTCGTGTTGGGGTCGGTCGTCGTTCGTCGGTCGTCGGTCGTCAGTCGTCGGTGCCGGGGTCCGGCTCGGCCGCGCCCCGGCGGGCGTCGACCGACTCGGTCCACACCCCGGCGGTGCGCTCGGCCTCGAGCTCGGCGCGGGCCGCGGCCTTGGCGTCCTTGCGCTCCTGGTACTGCTGGCGCTTCTGCTCGCGGGTCGGGCGGTCGATGTCGGCGAAGCGCAGGTCGGTGCCGCGCGGGCCGGCGAGCAGCTCCGCGCCGCCGACCATCGTCGGCTCCCAGTCGAAGACCACGCCGTTGTCCTCCGGGCCGATGAGCACGGCGTCCCCGGGCCGGGCGCCCTGCTTGAACAGCCCGGCCTCCACGCCGAGCTTCGCGAGCCGGTCGGCGAGGTAGCCCACCGCCTCCTCGTTGTTGAAGTCGGTCTGCAGGATCCAGCGGTCGGGCTTGTCCCCGCGCACGTGCCACAGCGGCTCGAGGTTGCGCTCCTCGCGGGTGATGGTGAACTCCGGCCCGCGCACGCCCTTGGGCCGCAGCACCACGCGCGGGGCCTCCGCCGGGGCCGGGCGGGCCGCCCGGGCCTGCTCCACGACCTCGCCCATCGCGAAGGTCAGCGGACGCAGCCCCTCGTGGGAGGCGGTGGAGATCTCGAAGACGCGGTAGCCCCGGGACTCGAGCTCGGGGCGCACGAAGTCGGCCAGCTCGCGGGCCTCGGGCACGTCGATCTTGTTGAGCACCACCAGCCGGGGCCGTTCGTTGAGCGGCAGCGCGTCCCCGCCGTCGAGGTCGCCGTCCACGGCGTAGCCGGCGAGCTCCGCCTCGATGGTCTCCAGGTCGGAGATCGGGTCGCGGCCGGGCTCGAGGGTGGCGCAGTCCAGGACGTGCACGAGGGCGGCGCAGCGCTCCACGTGGCGCAGGAACTCCAGGCCCAGTCCCTTGCCCTCGGAGGCCCCCGGGATCAGCCCGGGCACGTCGGCGACGGTGTAGCGCACGTCCCCGGCCTGGACGACCCCGAGGTTGGGCACGAGCGTGGTGAACGGGTAGTCGGCGATCTTCGGCCGGGCCGCGCTGATGGCCGCGATCAGGCTGGACTTGCCGGCGGAGGGATAGCCGACGAGGGCGATGTCCGCGATCGACTTCAGCTCCAGGACCACGTCCCGGGACTCGCCCGGGGTGCCCAGGAGGGCGAAACCGGGGGCCTTGCGCTTGACCGAGGCCAGGGCGGCGTTGCCGAGCCCGCCCTGCCCGCCGGGGGCGGCCACGAACTCGGCGCCCTCGCCCACGAGGTCGGCCAGGACGTTGCCGTCGCCGTCCTTGACCACGGTGCCGTCGGGCACGGAGAGCACCAGGTCCTCGCCCTGGTGGCCGTGCCGGAGGTCGCCCTTGCCGGGCCCGCCGTTGGGCGCGGACCGGTGGGGCGCGTGGTGGTAGTTGAGCAGCGTGGTGGTCTGGCCGTCCACGCGCAGGATCACGTTGCCGCCGTCGCCCCCGTTGCCTCCGTCCGGCCCGCCGAGCGGCTTGAACTTCTCGCGGCGGATGGACACGCAGCCGTGCCCCCCGGAACCGCCGGAGACGTGCAGGACGACGCGGTCGACGAAACTGGCCACGGAGAGCTCCTCTGGGTCATGAACGGGCGGGCCCGCGCACGGGCCACGTTAAAACTGTAGAGGGCGGGCGCTGGACGCACCCACCCTCCACAGATCAGACATGGGTGGTGCGGGACGGAGCCCGCACCGGGGGCCGGCGGACCGGCCCGGTCGACTACTCGGCGGCAGCCTGGATGTTGACGACCTTGCGGCCCCGACGGGTGCCGAACTCGACCTGCCCGGCGGCCAGGGCGAACAGGGTGTCGTCGCCACCGCGGCCGACGTTCAGGCCGGGGTGGAAGTGCGTGCCGCGCTGGCGGACGAGGATCTCGCCGGCGTTGACGGTCTGGCCGCCGAAGCGCTTCACGCCGAGGTACTGCGCGTTGGAATCCCGACCGTTGCGAGTGGAGCTCGCGCCCTTCTTGTGTGCCATGAGGTGTGCCTACCTTCGTGTTGGGACTGGCGTCCGGTATGTGGAGGGGGAATCGCGCCGATCAGGCGTCGATACCGGTCACCTTGACGGTGGTCAGCTCGGCCCGGAAGCCCTGGCGCTTCTTGTAGCCGGTCTTGTTCTTGAACTTCTGGATGGAGATCTTGGGACCGCGCAGGTCGCCGACGATCTCTGCCGTGACCTTCACGTTGGCCAGGGTCTGGGCATCCGAGGTGATCTTGTCCCCGTCGACCAGCAGAAGAGCAGGAAGCTCGATGGTGCTGCCTGCTCCGCCGGCGACGCGGTCAAGGGTAACGAGGTCTCCGACGGAAACCTTTTCCTGGCGGCCGCCAGCGCGGACAATCGCGTACACCACTTGGGAACTCACTTCTCTCGACGTCATGTGTAAACAGTGTGGGTCGAGCGCACCCCTGTCAGGACCAACGACGTTGAGACGAGCTGACGGTGACCGGCCCGTGGGACCAGGCCGTGGTCAGCGCAGGTTCGCCGCAATTCAGGAACTGCACCCGCATGTGCCGCCAGGTGGGGTGTCGAGTTGGAACACGCGCGCACCGGCATGGCACCGAAGATCAAGACTACTCGATCCCGTCAATGCCCGCCAACCGAACCGCCGCGACCGGCGCGTCGAAGAAGTCCCGCTCCAGGGCGCAGGCCTCCAGGAACACCTCCCGCATCCGCTCCCGCACGGCTGGGGACGCGCCCCGGGCGGCCTCGTCGAGCAGCTCCCGGGCCGTGCGGGTCGCGGCCTGGAACCCCTCGTCGGCGTAGGTGGCGAGCCAGTCCGCGTAGGGGTGCTCGCCGGTCCCGGCGGCGGCCGCGAGCTCCCCCAGGTGCCGGCCGACATCGGCGTAGACCCAGAAGCACGGCAGCACCGCGGCGAGGCCCACCGGGTAGGGCTCCGCGGCGGTGGCCGCGAGCAGGAAGGAGGTGTAGCGCCGGGTCACCTCCCCGGGCCCGGCCCCGGCGGCCCCCGTCGCGGCGTGCTGCAGGCGGGCCCGGTGCAGCTCGCTCTCCGTCTCGGTGCAGGAGACCGCGCCGGTCGCGAAGAACAGCCGCTGCCGCTCGTCCGGGGCCCGGGCGGCGAGCAGGGTCAGCGCCCGGCTGTAGCCGTCGAGGTACTGCAGGTCCTGGTCGAGGTAGGCCAGGAACCGCTCCGGCTCGAGCCGGCCGTCGCCCAGGCCGCGGACGAAGTCGAGCTCCTCGATCTCCCGGCGCACCCCGGCGGAGGCCGCCCAGAGCTCGTCGCTGAACCGGGCCGGTGCCGCACCCCAGCTCTCGAGCGCGTCCTGGACGTGGTGGAAGTGGTGCACGGGGCCGCTGCCGTGGCCGACCGCCAGGTCCCCGGAGCGCTCGAGCGCCCCGCGCAGCCACTCGCGGGCGATTCCGAGGCTGTGCGCCCAGTCCCCGTGCCGGGCCTGCAGGGTGGCCAGCGCCGAGGAGAGCGAGCAGCCGGTGCCGTGGGAGTTCTCGGTGGGCACCCGGGCGCCGTCGAACGCGACGAGGGGCTCCGGCGCGTCCGGGCCCACGAGGGCGTCGGGGGTGCGGTCCCCGGTGAGGTGCCCGCCCTTGACGAGCACCAGGGTGTCGTGGGCCCGGGCCACCCGGTGGCCCTGCGCCAGGGCCTCCGCCCAGGAGGAGGCGATCTCCTCCTGGGCGAGGACCGCCAGCTCCGGCAGGTTCGGGGTGACGAGGTCGGCGTGGCGGAGCATCGCGCGCAGCGCGTCCTCGGCCTCCCGCTCGAGCAGGCGCCCGCCCGAGGTCGCGACCATGACGGGGTCCAGCACCACCACCGGCGGCCGGTGGTCCTCGAGCCAGCGGGTCACCGTCTCGATCACCGGCACGGAGCCGAGCATGCCGATCTTCACCGCGTCGATCTCGACGTCCTCGGCGACGGCGTCCAGCTGGGCGGCGAGGAACTCCACCGGCGGGACGTGCACGCCGCGCACCCCGAGGGTGTTCTGCACCACGACGGCCGTCACGGCGCTCATCCCGTAGCCGCCCATCGCCGCGATCGACTTCAGGTCCGCGTGCTGTCCCGCCCCGCCGGTGGGGTCGGTGCCGGCCACGGCCAGGACGCGGGGCACCCGGGGACTCATCGGGCCACCTCCTCGGGGACGCGGCCGAAAGCGCGCACGTAGCGGGCGGCCGCGGCCGCGGGGTCGGGGTCGGCGCAGATGCCGGAGACCACGGCCAGCCCCGCCGCCCCGGCGGCACGCAGGGCCGCGGCGTCCTCGACCCGCACCCCGCCGATCGCCAGGCACGGCAGGGCGGTGCGGGCCGCGGCACGGGCGAACCCCTCGACGCCCAGCGGCTCGGGGTGGTCGGGCTTGGTGCGGGTGGCGCGCACGGCGCCGACCCCCAGGTAGTCGACGGTGCCCGGGGGCAGGGCGGCGGCCGCGTCGAGCTCCGGCGCCGTGGCGGCGCTCAGGCCCAGCACCGCGTCCGGCCCGCAGATCCGCCGGGCCAGCTCCACGGGCAGGTCGCTCTGGCCGACGTGCACCCCGGCCACGGGCGCGCCGGCCGCCCGGGCGGCCAGGTAGGCGTCGGCGCGGTCGTCGACGAGCACGGGGACGTCCCGGCCCACGCGCTCCGCGACGGCCACGAGCAGGGCCACCAGGTCCCGGGCCGGGGCGTGCTTCTCCCGGACCTGGACCATGGTGGCTCCCCCGGCCACGGCGGCCGCCACGACGTCGGGCACGCTGCGCGGGGCGCTGAGCGCCGTGTCGGTCACGAGGTGCAGGGTTAGGGCGGCGGGATCGAGACGGGCGCTCACCGGGCACCCTCCTCGCGCACGAGCTCCGCCCGGGCGGCGAGCTGCTCCGGCGTGATGGCGTGCAGCCGGTCCAGCAGGGCCACGGCGAAGGACCCGGGGCCGGCGCAGTCGGCGGCGGCGTCCTCGGCCGCCAGGGTGTACACCGTCGTGGCGGCCGTCGCCGCCGCGGCGGGGTCGGCGCGCACGGCGGTGAAGGCGGCCATCAGGGCGCCCAGGGCGCAGCCCCCGCCGGTGATCCGCGTCAGCAGCGGCGTGCCGTGCGGCACGCGCACCACGCCCCCGTCGGGGGCGCGCACGAGGTCGACCGGACCGGAGACGGCCACGGCCGAGCCGGCCTGCGCGGCCAGCACGGCGGCGGCGTCCCGGGCGGCGTCGACGCCGTGGGTGGCGTCCGTGCCCCGCCCTCCGGCGCCGCCGGCGAGGCCGATGATCTCCGAGGCGTTGCCGCGCACGATCGCCGGCCGGTGCCGCAGCAGGTCTCGGGCCAGTGCGGTGCGCACGGGCAGGGCGCCCACGGCCACGGGGTCCAGCACCCATGCGCGGCCGGCCCGCTGCCGGGCGCCGACGGCCTCGTAGGCGGCCCCGCGCTGCTCGGCGGTGGGTGTGCCGGTGTTGACGAGCAGCCCGTCGGCGAGCTCCGCGAAGACTCCGCCCTCGCCCTGGATGTCGGTCATGGCCGGGGAGGCGCCCACCGCCAGCAGGACGTTGGCGGTGACGTTGGCGACCACGGTGTTGGTGATGCACTGCACCAGCGGCGCTGCGGTGCGCAGCTCCTCGAGGGCCGTGGCGGCGTCCTCGGCGAGCGCGTGGTCCGGTGGCGCCCCCTCGGCTCCTGCGGTGCGGGCGGGCGGGGGTACGGCATCGCGCATCAGCGACATCCCTTCGCTAGTACTGGCTAGATCAGGTTCGACGGGTGTGATCTCAGCCGCTCGCGCGGCACCCCGTGTCAGGTGTTCCGCCAGTCTAGCCGCCGGCCGGTGCCGGGCGCGGCGGGGCCGGATCCGGCCGTGGACCGCCGCACGAGGCGGCCGCCCGGTCAGAAGAATCCGTTGCCGTGCGGCATCCGCTCCGGGACGGGCTGGACGACCTCCCAGTGCTCGAGGATCCGTCCGTCGACGACCCGCCACAGGTCGTAGCAGCCTGCCGGGCGCCGGTCACCGTGCTCCGGGGCCTCGCCGTCGGGCTCGAGCACGCCCTCGGTGACGGTGAGGACGAAGTCGCCCTCGCCGAGCACCCGGTGGAGGGCGTGCCGGGCGAGCCGGGCGCCCGGGCCGGCGCCGTGCTCGACGTAGCGCGGGTCGCGGGCCAGCTCCGCGAGGGCCTCCCGGTCGGCGCCCAGGAGCCGTTCGTGCACCCACTCGGTGATCAGCGCCTTGTTCGCCGCGGTGTGCTCGTGGTCCGTGACCTGCCGGGGGCCGTCGATCCGGTGGGCGCCGGCGGCGCCGCCGGGCAGCGGCGCGTAGGCGTCCCAGTGCTCGGCGAGGCGGTCGCCGGCCACACGGAAGACGTCCACTGCCACCAGGGGCTCCGGGGCGAGGCCGTGGTACACGCAGTGGACGGCGACCATGTCCCCGTCCTCGAGCATGCGCAGGTTGTCGATCCGGAAGTCCTCGGGGAGCTGCTGGAGGACGGCGCGGAGCCCCTCCCGGCCGTCGGCCCCGAGGGCGGAGTGCTGCCGGAAGTCCGGGGCCCAGTACCGGTCGAGGGCCGAGGGATCCCGGTGTCCGAAGAGGTCGGTGCCGGCGGTGAGTACGATCTGCTTGCTGCTCATGGCCATCCCCTCGGCGCTGCGGGCCGGGGGTCCGCCCGGTCGGGCCGCCCGCGTGTGGTGCGACCACGCTACTCCCGCTCCTGCAGGGCCGGACAGAGGATCGGGCCATGTGACGGCCCGGGAACCCGGCAGGAGGGCGGCACGAGTCCGGGCCCTGCCGTGACCAGGAGTACCGGTCCCGCGACGGCGAAGGACCCCGACCGGCGGGTCGGGGTCCTTCGGGGTGCGTCGGCGGGCTGGCGCTCAGCCCTGGCCGGCGGGCCGGCCGCTGGTGAGGTCCTCGGCCTTGACACCGACGCCCACGACGGTCGGCCCGTGGCCGGCGGGAGCGCGCTGCGGAAGCTCCGCGGCGGTCGTCGCCTCGTGCCGCCCGCCCTCGGCGGCGGCCGCCTGACCGGCGGTCACCTGGGCCTCCCCCGGTCGGGCGGCCGGGGCCGAGGCACGGCGGGAGCGCCGGCGCGGACGCGCCGGCTCCGCGGGCGCCTCGGCCGTCGTCCCAGCCGGTGTCCCGGTGGAGGGCCCGGTCGGGGGCACGGCCGGGGCCTGGCTCGTGGCCTGCCGCTCCCGGGCGGGGGTCCGCGCCGGCTCGGCCCTCTCGTCCTCGGGCTCGGCCGCGGGAGCACCGGCGTCGTCCGCCGGCGCGGCGGTCCGCTGCTCCGGTGCCCGCTGGTCGAAGGCCTCCGCCAGCGAGTCCAGGCTCAGTCGGGGCGCCTCGGCGGGCTCCTCGGCGACGGGCGCGTGGCCCTGCGGGAGCTCGATGACCTCGCCCTTGATCGTCAGGCGCGAGCCCTGCTCGGCTGCGGGCTCCTCGACGGCGGGCGCGGGCTCGGCCGGGGGTCGGGTCTCCTCCGTCTCCGGCTGCTCGGCGGCGGTCTCCGCGCCCTGGCCGCGGTTGCGGCTGCGCTTGCCGCGGCGCTTCTTCCGCGAGCGCCCCGAGCCCTCGGGGCGGGACTCCGCCGGGGCGGCCGGCTCCTCGGCGCGGGGCGTCTCCGGCTCCTCCGGGGTCTCGTGGTGGGTCGCGGCCGCGATGGTCGCGAACGCCGTGCGCGCGGCCTCGGCCTTCGCCTTCTCCGCGGGATCCGGCTCGGCGGTCCGGGCCTCCGGGCGGGCGGGCTGCTGCTCGCCCTGGCCGCGGCGGCTGCGCTTGCGGTCGGTGCGGTTGGGCCGCTGGTCGCGGATCTCGCCCGGGACGCCGCCGGTGCGGCCCTCCAGCGGGTGGTCGTGCACGACGACGCCGCGGCCGGCGCAGTGCTCACAGGGCTCGGAGAACACCTCGAGCAGGCCGGTGCCCATCCGCTTGCGGGTCATCTGCACCAGCCCGAGGGAGGTCACCTCGGCCACCTGGTGCTTGGTGCGGTCCCGTCCCAGGCACTCCACCAGGCGGCGCAGCACGAGGTCGCGGTTGGACTCGAGCACCATGTCGATGAAGTCGATGACGATGATGCCGCCGATGTCCCGCAGCCGCAGCTGCCGCACGATCTCCTCGGCGGCCTCCAGGTTGTTCTTGGTGACGGTCTCCTCGAGGTTGCCCCCGGAGCCGGTGAACTTGCCGGTGTTGACGTCGACGACCGTCATGGCCTCGGTCCGGTCGATCACGAGCGAGCCGCCCGAGGGCAGGAAGACCTTGCGGTCGAGAGCCTTCTCGATCTGTTCCTCCACACGCTGGTTCACGAACAGGTCCTCGTCCTCGTCCCACTTCTGGAGCCGGTCGAGCAGGTCCGGCGCGACGTAGGTCACGTACGCCTCGATGTTGTCCCACGCCTCGTCGCCCTGGACCACCATGGTGGTGAAGTCCTCGTTGAAGACGTCGCGGACGGTCTTGATGGTCAGGTCCGGCTCCGCGTACAGCATCTCCGGGGCCAGGGTCTTGGTGGAGCTCGCCCGTTCCTGGATCTGCTCCCACTGGGCCCGCAGCCGGTTGATGTCGTGGGTGAGCTCCTGCTCGGAGGCGCCCTCCGCGGCGGTGCGCACGATGACGCCCGCCCCGTCCGGCAGGCGGTCCTTGAGGATCTTCTTCAGCCGGGCGCGCTCGACGTCGGGCAGCTTCCGGGAGATCCCGGTCATCGAGCCGCCCGGGACGTAGACCAGGTAGCGGCCGGGCAGGGAGATCTGGCTCGTGAGCCGGGCGCCCTTGTGCCCCACCGGGTCCTTGGTGACCTGCACGAGCACCGAGTCCCCGGACTTCAGGGCGACCTCGATCCGGCGCGGCCCGCCCTCGAGGCGGGAGGCGTCCCAGTTGACCTCGCCGGCGTAGAGCACCGCGTTGCGGCCCCGGCCGATGTCGATGAACGCCGCCTCCATGGAGGGCAGCACGTTCTGCACCTTGCCCACGTAGACGTTGCCGATCAGCGAGTCCTGCTGCGTGTGGGAGACGAAGTGCTCGGCCAGCACGCCGTCCTCGAGGACGCCGATCTGGATCCGGTTGTCCTTCTGCCGCACGAGCATCCGCCGTTCGACGGACTCGCGGCGGGCGAGGAACTCGGCCTCGGTGATGACCTGCCGGCGGCGGCCGGTCTGGCGGGACTCACGCCGACGCTGCTTCTTGGCCTCGAGCCGGGTGGAGCCCTTCACCGCCACGACCTCGTCGACCGTGGCGCTCTCCGCGGCGCGCGGGGCGCGGACCCGCGTGACGGTGTTGGGCGGGTCGTCGTCGCTGCCGCCCACCAGCTCCATGTCCACGTCCCCGCGGCGCCGGCGACGGCGCCGGCGGCTGGTCACGCCCCCGCCGGTGCCCTGTTCGGCCTCCTCGGCCTCCTCGGCGAGCTCGGCCGCCTCCGCCTCGGCCCCGTCGCCCGGGTCCTCGGCGGTCGCGTTCTCCTCCTGCTGCCGGCGCCGGGCCTCGCGGCGGCGGGCCGCCCGCTGCTGCGCGGCCTCGCGCAGCTCGTCGAGGTCCGGGGCGTGGAACATGAGCGAGGTCGCGGTGACGGCGGCCGCCAGCGGGGTGTCGGACTCCTCCGGCTCCTCGGCGTCGCCGGTGTCCTCCTGGCCGGAGCCCTCCGGGCTCGGCACGGGGCCCCCCTGGGAGACCTCCTCCGCGGGCGGAGCGGCGGTCCCGGCGGCAACGGTCTCGGCGGGCTCCTGGCCGGAGCCCTCCGGACCCCGCGTGGAGCTCACCGCGGGAGCCTCCTCCGAGGGCGCGGCAGCGGCCTCGGAGGCAGCGGTCTCGGCGGGCTCCTGGCCGGAACCGTCCGGGTCCCGCGTGGAGCTCACCGTGGGAGCCTCTTCAGCGGGCGCGGCAGCGGCCTCCGGGTCGTTGCGGTGAGAGCCCGGCGCGGAGCCCGTGCGGGGGGCCTCCTCCGCGGGCGCGGCAACGGCCTCGGCGGTGTCCTCGGCGGTGTCCGCTGCGCGGTCATCGGCGGACGGCGAGCCGCCGGCCGCGGGGACCGCGTCCTGGTCCGCCGGCGCGGCGCTCACGCCGAGGTCCTGGGCCTCACCGGCCGGCTCGATCTCCTCGCCGGCCAGGGCGGCCCCGGGCGTGCCCGGTGCGGGGCGGCTCGGCGCGGAGACCTCCTCGGCCACCGAGCCCGGCGTCTCGTCGCCGGGCACGGCGGTGCCCGGCGCGACGTCGAGGGTGTCGGTCCCGGCGGCGTCGCCGCGCGCCGGGGCGGGCGACTGCGCTCCGGCGGGCTCGTCGAGGACGTCGCCCGGCGTCTCCGCCAGGGTCCCGGGGGCGTTGTCGCCCGCCGGGTCCACGGCCGCGGGTTCCGGGCGTGCGTCGTCCGATGTGTTCTGCTGACCAGCGTCCAGGGCGTCCTGCGCCCCGTCCTGGTTCACCTGTTCGGCATCCATATACAGCTGTGCTCCATGCCGCGGTACGCCGTCCGTACCCGGTCCCCGCAGCGGCTTGGTCGGCGTTTCGCCGGTGGGGTCCACGCGGCGGCCAGAAGTCCTGTGCGTACCCGCCGCGTCCCGCACGCCACGCGAACGGGCGGGGACGGCAACGAGCCAGTCCGGGGCTCCGAGCCGCTGCTCGCAAGGGCAACGGTCTTGGGCCGGCGGCGGACGCGCTCAATCCGATGAGAGCCGCGGGTCCTGCCGACCGGCGTCGAAGTCCGGCTGGGCCGAGATTCCGCGTACGGGCGGGCTCGACCGTGGTCAGTATCTCACAGACGCCCGGTTCCGACCCGGATTGTCCTCGTCACGGCCCGCAACCGGCCCGCCGGGCTCCCCGGGAACTCCGGGGAGCATCCCCTAGGATCGGGCCTGTGACCACCTCTGCCTCAGCCCTCGACGACTCCCCCGCCCAGCGCTCCGAGCCCGCCGCGCGCGCCGACCGGCGCTGGGGTCTCGTGGCCCTCATGACCGGACTGCTCGGCTTCTACGGCGCGGCCACGCTGGTCTACGAGCGGGTCCAGCTCTTCCTCGACGCCGGCCACCGCACCAGCTGCGACATCAACTCCTGGCTGTCCTGCGGCACGGTCATGCGCACCCCGCAGGCCGAGGCCTTCGGCTTCCCCAACCCCTTCATCGGCCTCGTCGCCTACGCGGTCGTGGTGGCCGTGGCCCTGGCGGTGCTGGCCGGGGCCCGGTTCGCGGCCTGGTACTGGTGGGGCGTGCAGATCGGGGTGACCCTGGGATGGCTGTTCGTGCTGTGGCTGTGGTACCAGACCACGTTCGAGATCAACGCCCTGTGCCTGTACTGCATGCTCGTCTGGGTGATGCAGACGGTGCTGGTGGTGCAGACCACCGCCCGGAACCTGCGCGCGGGTGTCCTGCCCGCCCCGGCCGCCGTGGCGCGCGGGGCGGAGCAGTGGGCGTGGTTCGCGGCCGCCGCGCTGCTCGTGCTGATCTTCGGGACGGTGCTGATCCGCTTCGCCGGCGTCATCTTCCCGGCCTGATCTGCCCGGCGTGCTTGTTCCGGACCGACCCGCGTCGCCCGCCCGGGCGCGGCGCCGGACGACGGCGGCCACCACGGGGCCGCTGAGCATGAACTGCACCAGCGGCTCGAAGAAGGGCTTGCCCCGGTTCGGCGGACTCCGGGGAGTCCGAGCCGTGCACGATGTTCTGCTGGACCTTCTGGCCCCAGTCCCGGCCGAGGTCGCCGCGGATGGTGCCCGGCGCGGCGGTGGTCGGCTCGGTGGTCCCGGCCAGCGAGCGGAAGCCCTCGATCACCCGGTCGCCCTCGACGACGGCGGCCACCACGGGGCCGCTGAGCATGAACTGCACCAGCGGCTCGAAGAAGGGCTTGCCCCGGTGCTCCGCGTAGTGCTCCTCGAGCACGGCGCGCTCCGCGTGGAGCAGCCGCAGGTCGGCCAGCCGGTAGCCCTTGGCCTCGATCCGGGCGAGGACCTGGCCGGTGAGGCCGCGGGCCACCCCGTCGGGCTTGACGAGGACGAGGGTGCGTTCCGTGGTCATGAGGATCCTTCCGGAGGACGGGTCTGGGATGTCGGTGCCCAGCCTATCCGTCCGGGTGCTCGCGCTCCCACTGCGCCTGGGCCGCGTCGCGGGCGGCGTTCTCCCGGTCCAGCCGCGCTCCCGTGCGCACCGCGTACCACCACGCCAGGGCGGAGAGCACGCCCACCACGAACATGGCCGGGAGCACGAAGCCGGTGGCGATGAGCACGACCTGCAGGACCCAGCCCAGGGGGTACCCCCAGGAGCGGCCCAGCACGGCCGGGGCCAGCAGGAGGACGACGGCGAGGACGCAGCCGCCCGCGAAGATCGCCGTGCGGGTGCTGTCCTCCAGCTCGCGGCCGAGGACCCCGTAGGCGGTCAGGGCGGCGAAGAAGGCGATGAACGCCTCCATGACCAGCACGGAGGAGGCGAACATCGTGCGGATCGAGCGGCGCGGGCGGGGCTGCCCGGGACGCCACTCGCGCTGGGCCTTGGTCATGCGTGCCACGGGGAACGGTTCCTCTCCTGCGGATGGGCCGGTGGATGAGCCCGGGGACGGGCCGGCGGTGCGGCCGGCGGGTGCGGGGCGCGGGGCGCGGTCACAGGCCCAGCAGGGTCCGGGCCTCGCCGACCACCGTGATCGACCCGGTGACGAGCACGGCACCGTCGAACTCCGGGCGGCCGGCCGCGTCCTGGACGGCCTCGGCCACGGCGTCGTCGAGCGTGCCCACGGCGTGCACCACGTCCTCGGGGAAGCCGAGGTCCACGGCCAGCTCCGCGAGCTCCTGCGGGTCGACCGCCCGCGGCGACGAGGAGCGGGTGAACCAGAACTCGGTGTGGAACTCCTCGTACTCGTCCAGCAGCACCCGCAGCATCGCCTCGGCGTCCTTCTCGTGGAGCACGCCCACGACCAGGTTGAGCTTGCCGAAGGTGAAGGCCTCCTTGAGGGCGGCGGCCGCGGCGGTGAGCCCGTGCGGGTTGTGCGCCGCGTCGAGGATCACCGGCGGGGCCTTCCGGGCCAGCTCGAGGCGTCCCGGGGACGCCACGGCGCCCAGGCCGGCGCGCACGAGCTCGGGGTTGAGCTCCTTGTCGCCGCCGCCCAGGAACGCCTCCACGGCCGCCACCGCGGTCGCGGCGTTCTCCGCCTGGTGGACACCGAACAGCGGCAGCAGCACCTCGGGGTAGCGCCCGGCCAGGCCCTGCAGGGAGAGCACCTGCCCGCCGACGGCCGTGGCGCGGGACTCCACGCCGAACTCGACGCCGCCGAAGCGGAACGGGACCCCCAGCTCGCGGGCCCGGCTCAGGAGCACCTCGGCGGCCTCGGGGGCCTGCGGGGCGGAGACCAGGAACCCGTGGGGCTTGAGGATCCCGGCCTTCTCCGCGGCGATCTCCCCCACCGTGTCGCCGAGCATGTCGGTGTGGTCGAGGTCGATCGGGGTGACCACGGAGACCGCGGCGTCGGCCACGTTCGTGGCGTCCCAGGAGCCGCCGATGCCGACCTCGAGCACGACCACGTCGACGGGCGCGTCGGCGAACACGGCGAACGCGAGCGCGGTGACCGTCTCGAAGTAGCTGAGCCGGGGCTCGCCGCGCTCGGCCAGCTCGGCGTCGACGAACCCCAGGTACGGGGCGATCTCGCCGTAGACCCGCACGAACGTCTCGTCGTCGACGGGCTCCCCGTCCACGCTGATCCGCTCGGTGACCCGGGAGAGGTGCGGGCTCGTGTAGCGGCCCACGCGCAGGTCGTGGGCCAGCAGCAGGGCCTCGATCATCCGGGCGGTCGAGGTCTTGCCGTTGGTGCCGGTCAGGTGGATGACCGGGGCGGCGCGCTGGGGCTCGCCGAGCACCTCCATGGCCCGGCGCATGGCGTCCAGGCGCGGGGCCATCCGGTTCTCGGGGGCGCGCTCCAGCAGCCGGGCGTAGACCTCTTCGACGGTCGAGGCGTCCCCGGCCTCCGCGAACGGGGCGCTCACGCCTGCACCGTCCCGGCGCCGGTGGTGGCCGGGCTGGCCGCGCCGAGCACGGCGACGTCCACGGAGGGCTCGCCCACCCGCAGCTCGAGCTCGGTGGCCAGCGTCTCGCCGGCCACGAGCGCCCGGTGGGCCTCCAGGGCGGCGACCGTGCGCTCGTCGGCGGTGACCACGGCGCGGATCCGGTCGGAGACCCGCAGGTCGGCGTCCTTGCGGGCCTGTTGGATGGCCCGCACCATGTCCCGGGCGGTGCCCTCGGCCTCGAGCTCGGGGGTGAGCTCGGTGTCCAGGACCAGGAAGCCGCCGCCGGGCAGCACGGTCACGGCGCGGGAGCCGGCCGCGGCGTCCCCGGCCACGACCGTCTCCAGCTCGTACTCGCCCTCGTGCAGCACGACCCCGCCGGCGGTCACGGTGCCGTCCTCGGCGGTAAACCAGTCCCCGGCCTTGGCCGCCCTGATCACCGTCTGCACGCCCTTGCCCAGGCGCGGGCCCGCCGCGCGGGCGTTGACCTTCAGCTGCTGGGAGATGCCGAACTGCTCCGCGGAGGCCTCCGCAGCGTCGAGCAGGGTCACCGACTTCAGGTTGAGCTCGTCGGCGACGATGTGCTCGAAGGTGCCCGCGAGCGCGTCCCCGCCGGGGACGACGACGGTCATCCCGGCCAGCGGCTGGCGCACGCGCAGCCTGTGGGCCTTGCGCAGGGCGGAGCCGGCCGAGCAGATGCTGCGGGTGGTCTCCATCCGCTGCACCAGGGCGGTCTCCGCGGGGAACAGCGACGCGTCCGGCCAGTCGGTCAGGTGCACGGAGCGCCCGGCCGTGAGCCCGCGCCAGATCTCCTCCGTGACCAGCGGCAGCAGCGGGGCGGCCACCCGGCAGACGGTCTCCAGGCAGGTGTACAGGACGTCGAAGGCGACGGTGTCCTCGTCGAAGAAGCGGTCCCGGGAGCGGCGCACGTACCAGTTGGTGAGGGTGTCCATGTAGGCGCGCAGGTGCTCGGCGGCGCCGGAGACGTCGTAGCGGTCGAAGGCGTCCTTGACGTCGGTGACGAGCCGGCCGGTGGCCGCCAGCACGAAGCGGTCCATGACGTTGCCGGACTCGTGGCGGGTGCGCGCCTCGTACCCGGCGCCGCCGTTCGCGGCGTTCGTGTAGAGGCCGAAGAAGTGGTAGACGTTCCACAGCGGCAGCATCATCTGGCGCACGCCGTCGCGGATGCCCTGCTCGGTGACGACCAGGTTCCCGCCGCGCAGGATCGGGCTGGACATCAGGAACCAGCGCATGGCGTCGGCGCCGTCCCGGTCCAGGACCTCGTTGACGTCCGGGTAGTTGCGCAGGGACTTGGACATCTTCTGCCCGTCCGAGCCGAGCACGATGCCGTGGCTGATGACGTTGCGGAAGGCGGGCCGGTCGAACAGCGCCGTGGCCAGGATGTGCAGGGTGTAGAACCAGCCGCGGGTCTGGCCGATGTACTCCACGATGAAGTCGCCCGGGTTGTGGGTCTCGAACCACTCCCGGTTCTCCATCGGGTAGTGCACCTGGGCGTAGGGCATGGAGCCGGAGTCGAACCAGACGTCCAGGACCTCGGGCACGCGGCGCATCGTGGAGCGGCCCGTGGGGTCGTCCGGGTTGGGCCGGGTCAGCTCGTCGATCCACGGCCGGTGCAGGTCCACCTCGCCGCGGTCGTTGCGGGGCACCCGGCCGAAGTCGGCCTCCAGCTCGGCGAGGGAGCCGTAGACGTCGCGGCGCGGGTGCTCGGGGTCGTCGGACTCCCAGACCGGGATGGGCGAGCCCCAGTACCGGTTGCGGGAGATCGACCAGTCGCGGGCGTTCTCCAGCCACTTGCCGAACTGGCCGTCCTTGACGTTGTCCGGGATCCAGTTGATCTGCTGGTTGAGCTCCACCATCCGGTCCTTGATCCGGGTGACCTCCACGAACCAGGAGGACACGGCCCGGTAGATCAGCGGGTTCCGGCAGCGCCAGCAGTGCGGGTAGGGGTGCTCGTAGGTGGCCTGCCGCACCAGCCGGCCCTGGGCCTTGAGGTCCCGGATCACCGTGCGGGCCACGTCCTTGTCGAAGACGTTGCGCCCGGCGATCCCGGCCAGCGGCGCGCCCGGGGCGAGCCGCTCGTCGGCGAAGGTCCGGTGGAAGACCCCGGACTCGTCGAGGGAGAGCACCACGGGGATGTCGTAGCGGGCGCAGACGTTCTGGTCGTCCTCGCCGTAGGCCGGGGCCTGGTGGACCAGCCCCGTGCCGTCGGTCGTGGTGACGTAGTCGGCCACCACGAACTGCCAGGACGTGCCCGTGCCGAAGCGCTCGGCGTCGGCGTAGTAGTCCCACAGCCGCCGGTAGCGCAGCCCCTCGAGGTCGGCTCCGCGGTGGCGGGCGGTCACGGCGGCCGCCGCCGCGGCGGCGGGGTCCTCCTCCTCGCCCCAGCCCAGGTCCTTGGCGTAGGCGCCCAGCAGCTCCTCGGCGATGAGGAAGCGCCGGCCCGCGAGCTCCCCGGCCCCGGGGACCACCGCGTAGACGATCTCCGGGCCCACGGCGATCGCCTGGTTGGTCGGCAGCGTCCAGGGCGTGGTGGTCCAGGCGAGGGCCTCCACCCCGGCCAGCTCGGCGGCCAGCTCGGGCCGCACCGCCCAGGAGGCGTCGTCGAGCACGGGGAAGGTGACGGTGACGGTCTGGTCCTGGCGGTCCTGGTAGACGTCGTCGTCCATCCGCAGCTCGTGGTTGGACAGCGGCGTCTCGTCCTTCCAGCAGTAGGGCAGCACGCGGTAGCCGGAGTAGACGAGGCCCTTGTCGTCGAGCGCCTTGAACGCCGCGATCACGGACTCCATGTACTCGGGGTTGAGGGTCTTGTAGTCGTTGTCGAAGTCGACCCAGCGCGCCTGGCGGGTCACGTAGTCCTGCCACTCGGAGGCGTACTTCATCACGGAGGACCGGCAGGCGTCGTTGAACGCCGCGACGCCCATCCGCTCGATCTCCTGCTTGTCCGCCATGCCCAGCTGCTTCATGGCCTCCAGCTCGGCGGGCAGCCCGTGGGTGTCCCAGCCGAAGCGGCGCTCCACCCGGCGGCCCTGCTGGGTCTGGTAGCGGGCCACGAGGTCCTTGACGTAGCCGGTGAGCAGGTGGCCGTAGTGCGGCAGGCCGTTGGCGAAGGGCGGGCCGTCGTAGAAGACGAACTCGTTGGAGCCGTCCCGGCCGGGATCGCGCTGGTCCACGCTGGCCTGGAAGGTGCGGTCCTGCGCCCAGTAGGCGAGGACCCGCTCCTCGACGGCCGGGAACGCAGGGGCCGCGGGCACGCCGCGGGCGGCGGGGTCGGTGGTCGCCTTGGGGTAGACGGGCTGGTCTGGCACGGGGTCCATCCTCGTTCTGACGTCGGTGCTGCTGGTGCGGGTCAGGGAGCAAGGACGCTGCCGGCCGGTCGCCCGGGGCGGAACGCGGTACCACCTCGCTTGCGGCCCGCTCCCCCGGAGGAGGCGCGGGCCGCCGCTCGTTGACTGCTGTGACGGGCTTACCCGTTCGGTTCTACTGGGGCCCCTCCCGCGACGGGCGGGGCCTGTTCTTCCGAAGGCTCCCCGGTGATGGCCGGATCGACGCCGTGATGACTGCCCCCAGCTTAACCCACGCGCGGGCCGGTGCCGAGGCCGGGGCCGCCCCGGGCCGGCCCCGGCCTCGTGAGAGACTGGTCGGCATGGCTGACAACACGCAGGGCACAGACACGCCCGCACCGACGACCGTGACCGTTCCCGACAAGCCCGCCCTGGAGGGACTGGAGCAGACGTACTCGCGGAAGTGGCGCGAGGAGGGCACCTTCGCGTTCGACGAGGACACGACCCGCGAGCAGGTCTACTCGATCGACACTCCCCCGCCGACCGCCTCCGGCTCCCTCCACGTCGGCCACATGTTCTCCTACACGCAGACCGACGTGATCGCCCGCTACCAGCGGATGAGCGGCAAGAACGTCTTCTACCCGCTGGGCTGGGACGACAACGGCCTGCCCACCGAGCGGCGGGTGCAGAACTACTACGGCGTGCGCTGCGACCCCGCCCGGCCCTACGTGGAGGGCTACCGCCCGCCGGAGAAGCCCGCGAAGAACCAGCGCGACTGGGACGTGGTCTCCCGCCGGAACTTCATCGAGCTCTGCGAGGAGCTGGCGGTCGAGGACGAGAAGGTCTTCGAGCACCTCTTCTCCACCCTGGGCCTGTCCGTGGACTGGACCCGCACCTACCGCACGATCGACGCCCGCTCCCGGGCGGTCTCCCAGCGCGCCTTCCTCGAGGACCTGGCCGCCGGCAACGCCTATCTGGCCGAGGCCCCCACCCTGTGGGACGTCACCTTCCGCACCGCCGTGGCCCAGGCCGAGCTCGAGGACCGGGAGCGGGAGGGCTTCTACCACCGGGTGGCCTTCCACCGGCCCGACGGCGGGACCGTCCACATCGAGACGACCCGCCCCGAGCTCCTGCCCGCGTGCGTGGCCCTCGTGGCCCACCCGGACGACGAGCGCTACCAGCCGCTGTTCGGCACCACGGTGCGCTCCCCGCTGTTCGACGTCGAGGTCGAGGTCCGGGCGCACCCGCTGGCCAAGCCGGACAAGGGCTCCGGGATCGCGATGATCTGCACCTTCGGCGACCTCACCGACGTCACGTGGTGGCGCGAGCTGGAGCTGCCGACCCGCGCGCTGGTCGGCCGTGACGGCCGCTTCGCGAGCGAGACCCCGGAGTGGATCGCCGCCGGGGCCCCGGCCGAGCACTACGCCCGGGTGGCCGGCAGGACGGTGTTCTCCGCCCAGCAGGCCGTCGTGGAGATGCTGCGCGAGTCCGGGGACCTGGTGGGCGAGCCGCAGAAGGTCGTGCACCCGGTGAACTTCTACGAGAAGGGCGACAAGCCCCTCGAGGTCGTCACCTCCCGCCAGTGGTACATCCGCAACGGCGGCCGCGACGCCGAGCGCCGCGACGCGCTGCTGGCGCGGGGCCGCGAGATGGACTGGCACCCCTCGTTCATGCGCTCCCGGTACGAGAACTGGATCGAGGGCCTCAACGGCGACTGGCTGATCTCCCGCCAGCGCTTCTTCGGGGTCCCGTTCCCGGTCTGGTACCGCCTCGACGGCGACGGCAACCCGGACTACGACGCTCCCGTCCTGCCCGCCCACGACCAGCTGCCGGTGGACCCGGCCGCCGAGCCCGCCCCCGGCTTCGACGAGTCCCAGCGGGACCAGCCGCACGGCTTCACCGGGGACCCGGACGTGCTCGACACCTGGGCCACGTCCTCGCTGACCCCCCAGATCGCCACCGGCTGGGCGTTCGACGAGCAGCTGCACGCCAACACGTTCCCGATGGACCTGCGGCCGCAGGGCCACGACATCATCCGCACCTGGCTGTTCTCCACCGTCGTGCGCTCGGAGTCGCTGGCCGGCACGGTGCCCTGGACCAACACCGCGCTCTCCGGGTGGATCCTCGACCCGGACCGCAAGAAGATGTCCAAGTCCAAGGGCAACGTGGTGGTCCCCACCGAGGTGCTCGAGAACTACGGCGCCGACGCGGTGCGCTACTGGGCCGCCTCGGCCCGCCTGGGCGCGGACACCGCCTACGACGAGGGGCAGATGAAGATCGGCCGCCGGCTGGCGATCAAGCTGCTCAACGCCTCGAAGTTCGTCCTCGCCCAGGGCGTCACGGAGGCGTCCGTGCTCGGCGCCGGGGCGTCCGCCGACGTGCTGACCGAGCCCCTGGACCGGGCGCTGCTCGCGCAGCTGCGCACGGTGGTGGAGCGCGCCACGCAGGCCTTCGCGGACTACGAGTACGCCCGGGCGCTGCAGCTCACGGAGCAGTTCTTCTGGACGTTCACCGACGACTACGTCGAGCTCGTCAAGGACCGGGCCTACGGGGCCCGCGGCGAGGCCGCTCAGGCCTCCGTGCACGCCGCGCTGGCCACCACCCTCGACGCCCTGCTGCGGCTGTTCGCCCCGGTGCTGCCCTTCGCCACGGAGGAGGTGTGGTCCTGGTGGCGCACCGGGTCCGTGCACCGGGCCGCGTGGCCGGCGGCCGACGCCTTCGCCGCGGCCGTGGACGGTGCCGACCCGGAGGTCCTCACCACCCTGGGCGAGGCGCTGTCCGGGCTGCGCAAGGCCAAGTCGGAGGCCAAGGTCAAGCAGCGCACCGCCGTGCGCTCGGCGACCATCACCGCCCCCGCCGCGGAGGTGGCCCGGCTCGAGGCCGGGCTGGACGACCTCCGGGCCGCCGGCAACGCCGACCAGCTCACGCTCGTGGCCGGGGACGAGGGCCTCAGCGTGCGCGACGTCGAGCTGGCCCCCGCCGAGGAGCCCGCGCGGTAGACGCCCCGGGCACGGAGGAAGCCCCCATGGGTCCGCCATGGGGGCTTCGTCCGTGTCCGGCGCGGCGCACCGGGGATGCGGGAGCGTCAGGAGAAGACGGGGCCCTGCTCCCGCCCGCGCTTGAGCTCGTAGAACCCCGGGTAGGAGGCCAGGGCCAGCGAGCCGTCCCAGATCCTCGCGGCCTCCTCCCCCGTCGGGGCGGGGGTGAAGACGGGGCCGAAGAACCCGGTGCCGTTGACCGCGATGCAGGGGGTGCCGATGTCCTGCCCGGCGACCGTCCGCGCGGCCTCGGTGGAGTCCCGCAGCGCCCCGTCGAACTCGGCGGAGTCCTTGGCGGCCGCGAGCTCGGCGGGCAGCCCGACCTCGGCGAGCGACTCGGTGATGATCTGCTCCAGGTCCTCCATGCCGCCGGGGTGGCGGCGGGTGCCCATCGCGTCGTAGAGCTTCTTGCGCTGGTCGTCGCCGTGGGCGCTCGCCGCGGCCTCGACCACGCGCACCAGCCACATCGACTTCTCGTGGCCGTGGTGGTGGTTGTCCGGGTTGTCCTCGTTCAGGATGCCGAGGGAGATGATCCGCCACGTGACCTCCACGTCGCGGCGGGACTCCACCTCCTCCATCCAGCGGGAGGTCATCCAGGCCCAGGGGCACAGGGGATCGAACCAGAAATCGACCTTGTCCGTCATCAGCTTCCTCTCCTCACGGGTGCGCCCGCCGGGACCGGCGGGCGCCTCACGGAGTACAAGCCACGGATCAGGCGGTTTTGTTCCGGTTCTGCTCCTCACGGATCATCTCGTGCGTGATGATCTCCGGCTCGGCCTGCTTGGCCACGGCCTCGGCGGTGACGAGCACCGCGGCGATGTCCTCGCGGCTGGGCAGCTCGAACATCACCGGCTGCAGGACGTCCTCGAGGATGGCGCGCAGCCCGCGGGCACCGGTGCCCCGCTGGATCGCGAGCTCGGCGACGGCCGTGAGGGCCTCCGGGTCGAAGGTCAGCTCGACGCCGTCGAGCTGGAACATCTTCCGGTACTGCTTCACGAGGGCGTTGCGCGGCTCGGTGAGGATCCGGGTGAGGTCGGCGACGGTCAGCTCCCGCAGGGTGGTGACCACGGGCAGCCGGCCGATGAGCTCGGGGATCAGGCCGAACTTCAGCAGGTCCTCGGGCATGACGTCGGCCATCACGTCCCGGCGCGGGCCGCTCTCCCGCAGTGCGGCGCCGAACCCGATGCTGGTGTGCCCGGCGCGGGAGTCCACGATGTCCTCCAGGCCGGCGAAGGCACCGGCCACGATGAACAGCACGTTCGTGGTGTCGATCTGGATGAACTCCTGCTGGGGGTGCTTGCGCCCGCCCTGCGGCGGCACCGAGGCCACGGTGCCCTCGAGGATCTTCAGCAGGGCCTGCTGCACGCCCTCCCCGGAGACGTCGCGGGTGATGGAGGGGTTCTCGGACTTGCGGGAGATCTTGTCGATCTCGTCGATGTAGATGATGCCCGTCTCGGCCCGCTTGACGTCGTAGTCCGCGGCCTGGATGAGCTTGAGCAGGATGTTCTCCACGTCCTCGCCCACGTAGCCGGCCTCGGTGAGGGAGGTGGCGTCGGCGACGGCGAAGGGGACGTCGAGCCGGCGGGCCAGCGACTGCGCCAGGTAGGTCTTGCCGGAGCCGGTGGGCCCGACGAGCAGGATGTTGGACTTGGCGATCTCCACGTCCTCGTCACCGGCCGCGGTGGCCAGGGACAGGGGCTTGCCGTTCTCCCCGGCCCGGACCCGCTTGTAGTGGTTGTACACCGCCACGGACAGCGCCCGCTTGGCGGTCTCCTGCCCGATGACGTACTGGTGCAGGTGCTGGTAGATCTCGTGGGGTGTGGGAAGCTCCTGCTGCTCCAGGTCCTTGACCTCGCTCAGCTCCTCCTCGATGATCTCGTTGCACAGCTCGATGCACTCGTCGCAGATGTAGACGCGTGGGCCCGCGATGAGCTTGCGGACCTGCTTCTGGCTCTTGCCGCAGAAGGAGCACTTGAGCAGATCCGCGGTCTCGCCGATGCGCGCCATGAATCAGTCCTCTGGTCGGGTACGGAAATCCTCGTCCAGGATAGGCGAGGACCGGGGCCCGCCCCAACACCGGGACGCCCCGGTGCGCCGCGACCGGTCCGGGTCGCGGCGCACCGGGGCTCCGGCGGGACGGGTGCCGCGCGTCAGACGGTGACGGTGGCGGGCTTGTGGATCTTGCGGGACTCCAGGACGTGGTCCACGATCCCGTACTCCTTGGCGGCGGCGGCGGTGAGGATCTTGTCGCGCTCGATGTCGCGGTTGACCTCCTCGGCGGTCTTGCCGGAGTGCAGGGCCAGGGTCTCCTCCAGCCACTCGCGCATGCGCATGATCTCGTTGGCCTGGATCTCGATGTCGGAGGCCTGCCCGCCGCCCTGCCCGGACATGGCCGGCTGGTGGATGAGCACGCGGGCGTTGGGCAGCGCCAGGCGCTTGCCCGGGGTGCCGCCGGCCAGCAGCACGGCGGCCGCGGAGGCCGCCTGCCCGAGGCACACGGTCTGGATCTCCGGGCGGATGAACTGCATGGTGTCGTAGATCGCGGTCATCGCGGTGAACGACCCGCCCGGGGAGTTGATGTACATGGTGATGTCCCGGTCGGCGTCCTGCGCCTCGAGCACCAGCAGCTGGGCCATCACGTCGTCGGCCGAGGCGTCGTCGACCTGCACGCCCAGGAAGATGATCCGGTCCTCGAACAGCTTGGTGTAGGGGTTCTGCCGGCGGTACCCGTAGGGGGTGCGCTCCTCGAAGTCGGGGAGCACGTAGCGGCTGGTGGGCAGGGCGGCCGCGGAACCGGCCGTGGACGAAGGTCCGTAGGTGTAGGTCATCGTTGAGATCCTCGAGAGTCTGGGGTGCTTGCCGGGTCGTGGGGGCGGGACCGCCGAGGTCCTACTCCTGGTCCTTCATGGTCCCGCCGCCGCCGGTCATGGCCCCGGCCGAGCTGGCGATGTGGTCGAAGAAGCCGTAGTCCAGGGCGCGCTGGGCGTCGAACCAGTTGTCCCGGTCGTTGTCGCGGAGGATGGTCTCCAGGGTCTGGCCGGTCTGCTCGGCGGTGAGCTCGGCCAGACGCTGCTTCATCGACAGGATGAGCTCGGCCTGCACCCGGATGTCCGAGGCGGTGCCGCCCATGCCGCCGGAGGGCTGGTGCATGAGGATCCGGGCGTTGGGGGTCGCGTAGCGCTTGCCCTTGGCGCCGGAGGAGAGCAGGAACTGGCCCATCGAGGCCGCCAGGCCGGTGGCCACGGTCACGACGTCGTTCGGGATCAGCTGCATGGTGTCGTAGATCGCCATGCCCGCGGTGACGGAGCCGCCCGGGGAGTTGATGTACAGGAAGATGTCGGCCTGCGGGTCCTCGGCCGAGAGCAGCAGCATCTGGGAGCAGATGAGGTTCGCGTTGTCGTCGCGCACCTCGGAGCCCAGCCAGATGATGCGCTCCTTGAGCAGCCGGTTGTAGACGTAGTCGTCCTGGCCGCCCATCGGGGCGCCGCCCTGCAGGCGCGGGCCGGTGGAGGTTGCGTGGGTCGAGCCGAACGGCGACTCGTGAGCGGAGGTCATGAAACAGTGCCTCTTTCGTCCGTGTGGTCCGGTGATCTCTGAACAGAACACTAGTGCCCGCCCCGGGCCGGAACCGGTCCGCGCCGGGGTTGTTCGCTGATGGCGCATGGTGGCCGCGGCGGGCCCGCCGACGGCGGAGGCGCCGCCGTTCCGGGGGAACGACGGCGCCTCCGGCGCGGGGCTCAGGACCTCACTTGGCCGAGTCCGCGGAGTCGGCGGAGTCCGCCGACTCGGCCGACTCCGGGGACTCGGGCGAGTCCGCCGACTCCTCCTCGGTGCCGGGGGTCGGGGCGGCGGTGGTCTCCTCGGGGGCGACCTCCTCGGCCTGCTCCTCGGACGCCTGCTCCTCGGCGCCCTGCTCCTCGTCCTGCGGGCGGACGAACGCGGAGAGGTCCACCGGGTTGCCCTCGGTGTCGGTGACCGTGGCGTACTCCAGGACCTTGGCCAGGGCCTTGCGGCGGCGGACCTCGCCGACCATCAGCCCGGCCTGGCCGGAGGAGTCCAGCAGCTGCGCGAACTGGTTCGGGTCCATGCCGTACTGCTGGGACATGTTGATGATGTAGTCGATCAGCTCGGACTGCTCGACGCCGATCTCCTCGGCCTCGGCGACCGCGTCCAGCACGATCTCGTTGCGGAAGGCGTCCTCGGCGTTCTTGCGGACCTCGTCCCGGTGCTCCGGGGAGTCGTGGTCGGCCTCGGCCTGCGGGTTGTCGAAGTGCTGGGCGATCTGTTCGTCGATCACGGCCTGCGGCACGGGGATCTCGACCAGCGAGAGCAGCTTCTCCAGGACCTTGTCGCGGGCCTCGATGCCCTGCTCGACGACGGTGCCCTCGGCGGCCTGCTTCTTCAGGTCCTCCTTGAGCTCCTCGATGGTGTCGAACTCGGAGGCCAGCTGGGCGAACTCGTCGTCGGCCTCGGGCAGCTCGCGCTCCTTCACGGCGGTGACCTTGACCTTGACGGTCGCGTCCTCACCGCTGTGCTCGCCGCCGGCGAGCTTCGTCTCGAAGGTGGCGTCCTCCTCGGCGGACAGGCCGGTGATGGCCTCGTCCATGCCGTCGAGCATGGTGCCGGCGCCCACCTGGTAGGACAGGTCGTTGGCGGCGTCGACCTCCTCGCCGTCGACCAGGGCCTGCAGGTCGAGGGTGACGAAGTCGCCCTCGACGGCCGGGCGGTCCACGGTCTTGAGGGTGCCGAAGCGCCCGCGCAGCTCGTCGAGGGCCTTCTGCTCGTCCTCGGCGGAGGCCTCGCGGGCGTCCACCTCGACCTCGAGGCCCTTGTAGTCGGGCAGCTCGATCTCGGGGCGCACGGCCACGTCGATCTCGACCTTGGTGTCGGCCTCACGGTTCGTCTCGTCCGGCTTGGCGACGACCTCGACCTGCGGCTGGGTCAGGGGGGTGATCCCGTTCTCGGCCAGGGCCTGCTGGAAGAAGGTGTTCAGGCCCTCGTTGAGCGCGTTCTCGACGACGAAGTCGAAGCCCACGCGCTGCTCGATCAGCCGCGCCGGGACCTTGCCGCGGCGGAAGCCGGGGACCTGGATCTGGTTCCCGAGCGACTTGTAGGTCTCGTCGATGAACGGCTTCAGTTCCGCGAACGGGACGTCCACGACGATCTTGACCTGGGTCGGGTTGAGTTTCTCGACGGCGCTCTTCACTTCCGCTGCACTCCTGAGTGGTAGGTCGGGTGGGTGTTCTGGGGCCGTGCTCCGGCCCGGGACAGTCGGAAAGGCGGCTGCCCGGTGGACCGGGCAGCCGCTCCAACGTCGGGGCGACAGGACTCGAACCTGCGATCTCCTGCTCCCAAAGCAGGCGCGCTAGCCACTACGCTACGCCCCGGTACCTGCAGCCTCGGCTGCAACGACTGCGGTCCGGTGCTCGGGCACGGACCACCGGCGAGTCTACCGGCTGGGCGGACGCACCCGCACCTCGGCCCGCCGCGAGCTGCCGCGGCCGGTCCGCGGGGGTCCTCCTGGGGCCGGCCCCGGCGCGGGGAGCGCGGCCGGGGATTTGACACCGCACGCGCCGGGCCGGTTAATGGAAAGGCCCGCCACGAGCGGGCGCCGGGGATGTAGCTCAATGGTAGAGCCTCAGTCTTCCAAACTGATTACGCGGGTTCGATTCCCGTCATCCCCTCCCCCGCACGTTCCCGTGCACCAACGCCCCGGTCCGCTCGGACCGGGGCGTTCGTCGTCGGCGGGGTTGCTCCACCCCGCTCACGGCCCGCTCGCCGCCCGCGTCCCGGGCCGGTCGCGGCCGGGTCAGCGGACCAGGCCGACCACCTGCCAGAGCCGGCCGCGGTGGGCGTGGACGGGGCGCAGCCCGTGGGCGCGCAGCACCTCCAGCATCGCCTCGGGCGGGTGCAGGTAGTTGCGGAACGAGCGGCCGGTGAGCCGGTAGAACGCGTTGAGCAGGGCGAGGGACGCCCGGATCCCCGGGGTGTCGGGCGGGAAGCTGAGCACCAGCATCCGTTCCGCGTGGTCCGCCGCGGCCGCCAGCAGCCGCTCGTGGTCGGGATAGCAGCACACCACCCGGTGCAGCACGACGACGTCGTGGGCCGCCACCGCCCCCGGGTCCACCGCGATGTCCAGCTGCCGGCGCACGGTGCGCCCGCGGACCCCGGCCGCCGCGGCGAGCGCGGCCGCCTCGGTCTCGTAGGAGTCCACCAGCTCCAGGTTGGTCGTGCGGGCCGCGCCGCGGCGCAGCAGCTCCAGCTGCACCTCGCCCACGCCGCCGCCGATCTCGAGCACGGACGCCCCGTCCACGCCCCGGGCGGTGAGGAAGTCCAGCACCCGGCGGGTGGTCCGGTCCGGGCCGCGCAGGCGGTACCGGGCGGCCAGCCCGCGGGCCACCCGGGGCCCGAAGACGCTCGCGTAGTTCGCGGGGCCGCAGCAACCGGACATGGCACCAGGATATCCCCGGCTCGGGCCCGGCGGCTCAGCCACGGCGGCTCGGGCCCGGCAGCTCGGGTCCTGCGGTCAGGCCCCGCGGCTCAGGGCCGGCGGCTCAGGGCTGGCAGGCGGGGCACCAGTAGAGGCCGCGGCCGGCCAGCTCCCCGGTCGCCACGGGGGTCCCGCACCGCCGGCAGGGCTGCCCGGCGCGCCGGTAGACGTAGTGGGCGTGCTCGGGCCAGGCCGCGGTCTCGTCCACCCCGGGACGGTCGGCGGGGTCCGTGGTGACGATCCGGCCCAGCCGGGCCCCGGCGCGCATCAGGGCCACGTTCTCCGCCCACAGCCGCCGCACGGCCTCCTCCCCCAGCGCCCGGCCGGGCAGCAGGGGGTCCACGCCGCACCGGAACAGCGACTCCGCCCGGAAGATGTTGCCCACCCCCGCCAGCACGGCCTGGTCCATGAGCAGCACCCCGACCGGACGGCGGCTGCGCCGCACGGCGGTCAGGAACGGCGCCGGGTCGGCGCCGGGGTCCAGCGGGTCGGGACCCAGCCGGGCCCGGGCGGCCTCGGCCTCCGCGCGGCTCTCGAGCACGCACAGCGCGGGCCCGCGCAGGTCGGCCCAGCCCTCGTCGCCCACCAGGCGCACCCGCACCGCGCCCACCGGCGCGGGCGGACGCAGCGGGCCGGCGGCGGGCGCGGCGTCGTCGTCGGCCTCCCGCTCGCCGATCCGCCGCGGCGCCCCGATGGAGGAGGCCCCGCGGAACCGCGCGGTGCCGCCGAAGCTCCACGCCCCGTACAGGCCCAGGTGCGAGCGCAGCACGCGGTCCCCCGCGAAGTCGAGGAACAGCTGCTTGCCGTGGGCGCGGGCGCCCTCCAGGACGGCGCCGTCGAGGGCCGCGGCCCCCTCCGCGAACCGGCCCTGCGGGGAGCTCACGGCCAGGGTCTGGCCCACGAAGCAGTCGGCGAACTGGCGGGCCAGCCGGTGGACCGAGTGGCCCTCCGGCACTCAGGCCTCCCGGGCGGCGGGGAACTCCCGCGGGCGCAGCTCCTCGAGCCGGCCCGCCACGGTCCCGGTGGCCTCGTACTCGGCGACCTGGCCGATCCGCCGCGCGTGGCGCTCCTCGCCGGAGAAGGGCTCCGCGAGGAACGCCTTGACGATCTCCAGCGCCTCCTCCCGGGGGTGCTGGCGCCCGCCGACGGCCGCGACCTGGGCGTCGTTGTGCTGGCGGGCCAGGCGGGCGGTGTCCAGGTTCCAGGCGAGGGCGGCGCGGATCCCGCGGACCTTGTTGGCGGCGATCTGCTCCCCGTTGCCGGACCCGCCCAGGACGATGCCCAGGGAGTCCAGGCCCGCCTCCCGGTCCTCGCGCACGGCGCGCGCGGCGCTGATGCAGAAGGCGGGGTAGTCGTCGAGGGCGTCGTACTCGGCCGGGCCGTGGTCGACGAGGTCGTAGCCGGCGGCGACGAGCTCCTCGACCAGGTAGCGGGAGAGGTCCAGGCCGGCGTGGTCGGTGGCGATGTGGACGCGCATGGGCGGCGTGCTCCTGGGGTTCGCGGGTACGGGGCGGGATCGTGGCGGGAACCGCGCGCGCGGACCGGCCGCCCACCAGCGTAGTTGCTGGCGCGCCGGGCCGGGCCCGGGACGTCCTCCCTCGGGGAGGGTGACGCGGCTGACATAATGGACGGAATCCCTGCGGCCCACCGGCCGTGGGCGCCCCCTGCCCCCGACGAGAGGACGGCACTGAAGTGCCCGGAACCAACCTGACCCGCCAGGAGGCGGCCGCGCGGGCCGAGACCGTCGCCGTGGACGCCTACGACGTGGTCCTGGACCTCACCCGCGGCGAGCGGCTCTTCCGCTCGACGACCACCGTGCGCTTCCGGGCCGTCCCGGGCGCCTCGACGTTCATCGACGCGATCACCGACACGGTGCACTCCGTGGTGCTCAACGGCAGGGAGCTGGACCCCGCAGAGGTCTCCGACGGGGCGCGGATCCAGCTGCCGGGCCTGGAGGACGAGAACGTGCTGACGGTCGAGGCGGACTGCCGGTACATGAACACCGGCGAGGGCCTGCACCGGTTCGTGGACCCGGTCGACGACGAGGTCTACCTCTACACCCAGTTCGAGGTGGCGGACACGCGCCGGATGTTCGCCGTGTTCGAGCAGCCGGACCTCAAGGCGCGCTTCGCGTTCACGGTCACGGCCCCCGCGCACTGGACGGTGGTCTCCACCCAGCCCACCCCGGAGCCCGTGCCGGCCGGTCCCGGCGCGGCCACGTGGTCCTTCTCCCCCACGCCCGTGGTGCCCTGCTACGTCACGGCCCTCATCGCCGGCCCCTACGCCTCCGTGCACGACGAGCTCGTCAGCGCCGACGGGCGCACGGTGCCGCTGGGGCTGTACGCCCGGCGCTCGCTCATGGAGCACGTCGAGGCGGAGGAGATGTTCGGCATCACCAAGCGGGGCTTCGAGTTCTTCGAGGCGCAGTTCGGGATGCCCTACCCCTTCGAGAAGTACGACCAGCTCTTCGTCCCGCAGTTCAACGCCGGGGCCATGGAGAACGCCGGGGCGGTGACCTTCGTGGAGCTCTACGTGTTCCGCTCCCGGCCCACGCAGGCGCGCGTGGAGCGGCGGGCGATCACGATCCTGCACGAGCTGGCGCACATGTGGTTCGGGGACTTCGTGACCATGCGCTGGTGGAACGACCTGTGGCTCAACGAGTCCTTCGCGGAGTTCATGTCCACCCTCGCCGCGGCGGAGAACACCCGCTACACCGACGCGTGGACGACCTTCGCCGCCGGGGAGAAGTCCTGGGGCTACGAGCAGGACCAGCTGCCCACCACCCACCCCATCAAGGCCGAGATCCGCGACCTCGAGGACGTGCTCGTCAACTTCGACGGCATCACCTACGCCAAGGGCGCCTCGGTGCTCAAGCAGCTGGTCGCGTGGGTGGGCCAGGAGCAGTTCATGGCCGGGCTGAACCGGTACTTCCGGGAGCACGCGTGGGGCAACACCGAGCTGCGGGACCTCATGGTCCGGCTCGAGGAGGCCAGCGGCCGGGACCTGGAGCAGTGGTCCGCCAAGTGGCTCGAGACCGCCGGGGTGAACACCCTGACCCCGGTGCTCGAGACCGACGAGGACGGGGTGATCCGCTCCTTCCGGATCGAGCAGACCGCCCCCGAGGAGCACCCGACCCTCCGCCCGCACCGGCTGGCCGTCGGGTTCTACGACCACGACGGCGAGCAGGGCAAGCTCGTGCGCACCCACCGGGTGGAGCTCGACGTCGACGGACCCGTCACCGAGGTGGCCGAGCTGGTCGGCCGGGAGCTGCCGGACCTGGTGCTGCTCAACGACGACGACCTCGCCTACGCGAAGATCCGCCTCGACGAGTGCTCCCTGGACACCGCGCTCACGCACCTGAAGAACTTCGAGCGGACCCTGCCCCGGGCCCTCGTCCAGGCCTCCGTGTGGGACGGCGTGCACGACGGCGAGACCCCGGCCCGCCGCTACGTGGAGCTCGTGCTGGGCAACATCGCCCACGAGACGGACTCCACCGGCATCCAGGTCCAGCTGCGCCGGCTGGAGACGGTGCTGGAGGGCTACGTGGCCGAACCGGTGCGCGAGGCCGTGCAGCACGACGCCGCCGACCGGCTGTGGCGGCTCACCGAGGAGGCCGGGGCCGGGTCCGACCAGCAGCTGCAGTTCCTCAAGGCCTTCGCCCGGCACGCCCGCACGGCCGGCCAGCTCGACGTGCTCGAGCAGCTGCTGGACGGGCGCCGGTCCCTGGCGGGCCTGGCCCTGGACACCGACCTGCGCTGGGCGGTGCTCACCGCCCTGTGCGCCGGGGGGCGCCTCGGGGACGAGGCGGTGGACGCGATGCTCGCCGAGGACAACACCGAGAACGGCGCCATCGCCGCGGCCCGCGCCCGCGCCGCGGTCCCCACGGCCGAGGCCAAGGCCCGGGCCTGGGAGCAGATCATGGTGGAGGGCTCGCTGCCCAACTCCATCCAGGACGCGGCGATCGACGGGTTCCGCACGGCCGCCGACCCGTCCCTGCTCGAGCCCTGGGCCGAGCAGTACTTCGCGGCGATGCCCGAGCTGTGGCGCACCCGCACCCACGAGCTCGCCCAGCAGATCGCCGTGGGGATGTACCCGAACATCCCCACCCAGCGCACCGTCGACGCCACGGACGCGTTCCTGGCCGGACTGCCCGTGGACCTGCACGGGCTGCGCCGGCTCGTGCTCGAGCAGCGCGACGCCACCGCCCGCGCGGTCCGCGGTCAGGCCGTGGACGCCCGGTACGAGGTGGCGCGGGCATGAGCGACGAGCAGAGGCCGCCCGGGCCGGGTCCCGGGCACGCTCCTGAGCCCGGTCGTGAGCCCGGTCGTGAGCCCGGCGGCGCACCGCGCACGGACCCCGCGGCCGCGGCCCCGCCCGGGTCCCGGTCCTTCGCGGTGGGGGCGCCGCTGTCCCAGCTGCGCCGGCCCGTGCCGCAGGTCGGCGACGAGCGGCAGGAGGCCGAGGCGGGCACGTCGGCGTCGTTCTACGAGCAGGTGGGCGGGCACGAGACGTTCGTGAAGCTCGTGCACGAGTTCTACGCCCGGGTGGCCGAGGACGAGCGGTTCCGGGCGCTGTACCCGGACGACGACCTCGGCCCCGCCGAGGAGCGGCTGCGGATGTTCCTCGAGCAGTACTGGGGCGGGCCCACCACCTACTCCGAGCAGCGCGGGCACCCGCGGCTGCGGATGCGGCACATGCCGTTCCCCGTGGACGTGTGGGCCCGGGAGACGTGGCTGAAGCACATGCGCGCAGCCCTGGACACCCTGGAGCTCTCGCCGCTGCACGACGGGATCATCTGGGACTACTTCGACCGTGCCGCCCACGCCATGATCAACCGCCCCGGCTGAGGCCGGTGCCCCGGGTCCGCCGCGGCGGGCTCAGCGCTTGGTGAGCACGTGGCCGCCGGGGGTGCTCAGGCGCACCCAGCGGCCGTTCTCGGCCACGGCGACCTCCGCGCCGGGGCGGAGGAAGCCCAGCGAGTACGCCGCGAACGCCGCGCCGTCCGGCACCGGGGCGCCGCTGAGGCGCCCGGCGAGGGTCTCGGCCCAGCCCGACGAGCGGCCCCAGACCTGCGAGCGCACGGTGTCCACGACGGCGGCGCCCGCGTCCGTGGGCACCGTGCGGGCGACCTCGGCGATCCCGGCCCGGGCCGTCTCGCGCAGGGCGTCACCGGCCACCGCGCCCACCGGCGTCCACCCGCTCAGCGGCGGGGCGATGCCGGCCCAGGAGACGGCCGCGTCCATCGGCGGCAGCCCCACCTCGGCCTGCTCCTGGTCCTGGCGGGGCATCCGGTCGAGCACCCCGCCGAGCGGGACCGTGACGTCCAGCTCGTGCGCGCGGGCCAGCGCGGCGGTGCGCAGCCCCAGCACCGTGGGCGTGCGGTCCAGCAGGCCGTGGGGCTCCAGCACGCACACGTACGCGCCCACGGCGCGCCCGCGCGCCTGGAAGCGCACCGCGCCCTGGGGGTCCACCCCGCGGGCGCGGGTCAGGAAGGTCCGCAGGTCCGCGACGTCGCGCGGGTCGGTCAGCGGCAGGAAACGGCTCATCGGGCTCAGGCCCCGGCGGGAGCGGGCCGGCGGGCGAACCGGGTGGGGGCGTCCACCCACTGCTCGAGCAGCTCGCGCTGCGTGCCGTCCAGGCGGACGGGCCGCCCGGTGCCCCGGTCGATCTGCACGACGGCGGTCTGCGCCACGGCGTAGACGCGCGAGCCGTCCTCCTCCTGCACGGCGTAGTCCAGCACGAAGCTGGACCCGCCCACGGAGGAGACCCACACCCGCACGAACACCGGCCCGGGCCGGTACAGCAGCTGCTCCGTGTACTCGATCTCCTGGCGCCCGATCACGGTCTGGCGCTCCCCCAGCAGGGAGCGGAACGAGGCGCCCTCCGGGATCCCCGCCGCGGCGTCCTCGGGAAGCGCGCGGGACATGAGCCGGACGCGGGCGTCCTCCAGGTACTGCAGCATGGTGACGTTGTTGACGTGGCCGTAGCTGTCGATGTCGCCGAAGCGCATCTGGATGGGGATCAGCAGGGATGACATGCATCCCATCCCATCACACCCGGGCGCCGCCGGAAGCTCACCACGACAGCGCGCCACGACAGCGCGCCACGACAGCGCGCCACGACAGCGCGCCGCGACAGCGCGCCGCGGCCCGGGCGGGCGGCGGGAAGGACCGGGGGCCTTGGCTAGAGTGAAGCCCATGACCTACAGCCCCATCCCGGACCCCACGCAGGCGCTGCTCGACATGCTGGACCTCGCCGACGGCGGCGGCGCCCGCACCCTCGAGGACATCTACGTGGGCCACTCCATCTCCCCCGCCCGCGGCCGGGTCTACGGCGGGCAGGTCCTGGCCCAGGCCGCCACCGCCGCGATGCGCACGGTGGAGCCGGAGCGGATCATCCACTCCCTGCACGCGTACTTCCTGCGCGCCGGGGACGTGTCCCAGCCCATCACCTTCGGCGTGGAGCGGATCCGCGACGGCCGCTCGTTCTCCGCCCGCCGGGTGCACGCCTACCAGGACGGCCGCGCCATCCTCTCGGCCATCGCCTCCTTCCAGGTCCCCGCCCGGGGGCTGGACCACCAGGACGAGTCGCCGCGCAACCTCCCCGACCCCGAGTCGCTGCCCAGCGCCGTCGAGCTGCTGGGCCACATCGACGCCCCGGAGGCGCAGGCGATCGCCCACGAACGGCCCTTCGACATGCGCTACATCACCGAGCCCATCTACTTCCAGCCGGACTCCCGCGGCGAGCCGTTCAACGCGGTGTGGATCAAGACGCTCAAGCCGCTGCCGGACGATCCGGACGTGCACCGCGCGGCCCTGGCCTACGCCAGCGACTACACCCTGCTCGAGCCGATCCTGCGGCTGCACGGGAAGACCTGGATCGAGCCGGGCATGAACCTCGCCTCCCTCGACCACGCCATGTGGTGGCACCGCGAGGCCCGCGCCGACGAGTGGCTGCTCTACGTGCAGTCCTCCCCCAACGCCTCCTCGGCGCGCGGGCTGGGCGTGGGACGGATGTTCACCCGGGACGGCCGGCTCGTGGCCACCACCGCCCAGGAGGGCATGATGCGCTTCCCGGAGTTCGCCTAGCTCCTCCGCCCCCGGCGCGGCCCCCGTCGTCGCGCCGGCTCCGGCGCCGACCACGCGGCGGCGGTGGCTCGCGCCGCGGCGCGGACCTGACCGTGACGCCTGTCCAGCCCCGGCACGAACCCCGGCGTCGGCGCCGATGCGACGCAGGGGCCCGGCCGGTCGGGAGGATCTGGTCCTCCCGACCGGCCGGGCCCCTGCAGCACGTCGGAGGGCACCGGGCCGGCCGCGGTTCCCTCCGGCGCGGATCAGTCGCGGGTCAGGCGGCGGTGGGTGACCCGGTGCGGCCGCGCGGCATCGGCGCCGAGGCGCTCCACCTTGTTGGCCTCGTAGGCCTCGAAGTTGCCCTCGAACCAGTACCAGTTGTCCGGCTCCTCCTCGGTGCCCTCCCACGCGAGGATGTGCGTGGCGACCCGGTCCAGGAACCACCGGTCGTGGGAGACCACCACGGCGCAGCCCGGGAACTCCAGCAGCGCGTTCTCCAGCGAGCCGAGGGTCTCGACGTCGAGGTCGTTGGTGGGCTCGTCGAGCAGCAGCAGGTTGCCGCCCTGCTTGAGGGTCAGGGCCAGGTTGAGCCGGTTGCGCTCGCCGCCGGAGAGGACCCCGGCCTTCTTCTGCTGGTCCGGGCCCTTGAACCCGAACGCCGAGACGTAGGCGCGCGAGGGCATCTCCACGTTGCCGACGTTGATGTAGTCCAGGCCGTCCGAGACGACCTCCCACAGCGACTTGTTCGGGTCGAGGTTCGCGCGGTTCTGGTCCACGTAGGAGATCTTGACGGAGTCGCCGATCTTCAGCTCGCCCCCGTCCAGCTCCTCGAGGCCCACGATGGTCTTGAACAGGGTCGACTTGCCGACGCCGTTGGGGCCGATGACGCCCACGATGCCGTTGCGCGGCAGGGAGAAGGACAGGTCCTTGATCAGGGACCGGTCGCCGAAGCCCTTCTGCAGGCTCTTCGCCTCGATCACGAGGTTGCCCAGGCGCGGTCCCGGCGGGATCTGGATCTCCTCGAAGTCGAGCTTGCGCGTCTTCTCCGCCTCGGCGGCCATCTCCTCGTAGCGGGCCAGGCGGGCCTTGGACTTGGCCTGCCGCCCCTTGGCGTTGGAGCGGACCCACTCGAGCTCGTCGGCCAGGCGCTTGGCCTGCTTGGCGTCCTTCTTGCCCTGCACCTCCATGCGGGCGCGCTTGGTCTCGAGGTAGGCCGAGTAGTTGCCCTCGTAGCCGTAGAGGCGGCCGCGGTCGACCTCACAGATCCACTCGGCCACGTGGTCGAGGAAGTACCGGTCGTGGGTCACGGCCATGACGGCGCCGTGGTAGTCCTTCAGGTGCTGCTCCAGCCACAGCACGGACTCGGCGTCCAGGTGGTTGGTGGGCTCGTCGAGCAGCAGCAGGTCCGGCTTCTGCAGCAGCAGCTTGCACAGGGCCACGCGGCGGCGCTCACCACCGGAGAGGACCTTGACGTCGGCGTCCGGCGGCGGGCAGCGCAGCGCGTCCATCGCCTGCTCCAGCTGGGAGTCGAGGTCCCAGGCGTTGGCGGTGTCGATGTCCTCCTGGAGCCGGCCCATCTCCTCCATCAGGGCGTCGAAGTCGGCGTCGGGCTGGGCCATCTGCTCGGAGATCTCGTTGAAGCGGTCGAGCTTGGCCTTGATCTCGCCGACGCCCTCCTCCACGTTGCCGAGGACGGTCTTCTCCTCGTTGAGCGGCGGCTCCTGCAGCAGGATGCCGACGGTGTAGCCGGGGCTGAGCCGGGCCTCGCCGTTGGAGGGCTGGTCGAGGCCGGCCATGATCTTGAGGATGGTGGACTTGCCGGCGCCGTTGGGTCCCACGACGCCGATCTTCGCGCCGGGGTAGAAGGACATGGTGACGTCGTCGAGGATGACTTTGTCGCCCACGGTCTTGCGGGCCTTGGACATTGTGTAGATGAATTCCGCCATGCCCTCAAGGCTACCCCGCCCCGTCCCCGCCCACCGGCGGGGACGGAGCGGGACCGGCTGGGCCCCGCCCCCGCTCGACCGGGGTGCGGGGGTGGGCCGGACGGGCGGCTCAGGCGGTCGCGGGCTGCCGGCGCTGGCGGCGGCCCGGTTCGGCTCCGGGGCGGATCTCGCCGGTCTCCGGATCGACGCCCTCCGGAGCCGACGGGTCCTCCTCGGCCGGGTCCCGGCTCTCCCCGGAGGCGCCCGCCGTCTCCCCCGGAGCCGGCTGCGCCGTGCTCTCCCCGGCCGGTCCGGGTGATCCGGTCTGCTCCGTGGCCGGGGAGGAGGTGACGGTGCGCTGGAAGCAGGCCGTGCCCAGCGCCAGGTCGTGCCCGATGGAGACGGCGTCCACGTCCACGGCGGTGTTGCGCCCGTGCTCGCCCTCCCAGAACCGGACCTTCAGCTTTCCGACCACCACCACGGGCTGGCCCTTCTTGATGCTCGCCAGCGCGTTGAGCCCCAGCGCGCGGAACGCCTGCACCGAGAACCAGTTGGTGTGCCCGTCGCGCCAGGCCGAGCTCTGCTGGTCGAACCAGCGCGGCGTGGAGGCCAGGCGGAAGGTCACCACCACGGTGCCGTCGGGCAGGTTGCGGGACTCGGGGTCCGTGGCCACGTAGCCGCGGACGGTGATCTGCTCGGTCATCGGGAACTCCTCAGGACGGCGGCCGTTCGGCCGGGGCTGGCCCCGGTGTCGGGGTGCCCCCAGGGTCCTGCGCTCCCGGCCCGGGGCGCGTCCCCGGCGGCCCGGTTGTGGAGGAGCATGCCCGCGGCCCTCGGGTCCCGGGGCCGGTGCAGTGCGGATCGTCCTGCGGCCGCTGGGGCCGGGAACCGGTGCCGGGCGGACCGACCCGCGGCCCCTGATGCCGGGAACCGATGCCGTGCGGATCGCCCTGGGCCCCTGCGTCCGGCAACCGGGGCCGGGCGGACCGACGCGTGCCGTCCGGGCCCGGGAACCGATGGCGTGCGGACCCGGGAACCGATGGCGTGCGGACCCGGCCGGTGGTCGGTGCGGAGCAGGTGGGCGACGTGCCTCAGTCGAGGTCGGCGGTGTCCCAGGTGATCACGCCGAGCGGGCGGTGCTGCTTCTCCTGCTCCTGGGCACACGCCCAGCACCACGGCCCGTGGACGGGTGGCGCCCCGCACGGGCAGAGCCGGATCTGGGCCATCGTGCTCACCTCGATGAACGTTGCAGCGGCCGGTCGGGCGGTGGCCCGCCGGACGTCATCCTGCGCGGGTGCCCTCACTCCTACTACCGGTGCGGGAGCCCCTGTGGATGCAGCGGGGACGTGACGGCCCGGTCGGGGACTCCCCCGGCGGCCGTCGTCCGGGCAGGAACCCGCCCGCGCGGGGGTGGGTCCTGGCCGGGAGCGCCGGACGGAGCGACGTGGCCGGACCCGTGCCCGGTCCCGGGTGCCCGGCCCCAGGTGCAGTGCGGACGCCGGGACCGGGCCCGGAGCACGGCCCCGGCCCCGGCGTGCCCTAGACGATGAGGCCCTGCCCGGTGATGATGCCCCCCGTGCGGGTGTCCAGCTGGACGCAGTGGCTGTCGATGACGCTGCGGATGATGGCCTCCAGGCGGTCGGGGGCGATGTCCTCGTCGACGTGCCGCGCGATGAAGTCCTTGGTGTCCTCCGCGGCCTCCTCGACGGTCTCGTAGTGGTGGTGGCGGGCCCCTCCGCCCACCCACTGCCGGATGATGGTGACGCTCATGGTTCCTCCCCTGATCGGGTCCGCAGGCGTGGCCCTGGCCGCCCCGGGTCTCCCCTCCGGGGCGGCCACTCCGGCGAGCTGCAGCCGGGGTGAGCGAGGATCGTGCTCCCGGCTCGCCCGCCCTGCCGAGGGCGGTACGAGGCCGGGTGGGCCACGTCTCGCGGAACACCTCTTAACTTATGCGAATTCACCGAGTCGGGCTGTCCCCACTTCCGCCCCGCACGGCGGTCGGCGGTGCCACGACCGCACGGGCCGTGACCGCGCACAGCGGGGGTCGTCGCACGCCGACGGTGGGCACCGGTGCCGTGCGTCGCCGGGCGAGGCCGGCAGTCGCGGCGTGCGCCTACTGCGGAGTCGGCGACACCGGGACCCGCGGGTCCAGGAGTCGCTTGGCGCGCAGCGCCGGCTTCTCCACGAGCGTCCACGACAGGAAGGCCAGGGGCAGCACCAAGACCACGGTGAGCACGATGTTCGCGGTCACGCCCCACGCCGCGGTGCCGAGCATGACCAGCAGCTGCTGGACGGGATAGGCGTAGATGTACACGCCGTAGGACAGGTCCGTGCGGGTCGTCCAGTGGTGGGAGGGCAGGGATCCGATGCCGAGGACCGCGACGGCGAGCGGGAACTGGCCGAACAGGTCCGCCCAGCCCTCGTTGGTCAGGACGAGGTACGCAACGACTGCGGCCGCCACGTGCCACGGGCGGGGTCTCCAGCGGTCGGCCCAGGCCCAGACGGCCGCCCCGGCCAGGAAGTAGCCGGCGAGCCGGAGCCCGTTGAGGTAGAGGGTGGTGGTGACCTCCAGCGGGCCCTCGGCGAGCACGCGGAGGCCGATGACCGCCAGGGTCAGTGCGGGCAGGACCCACCGGGCTCGCCGGACGGCCACGGAGAGGCTGAGCACCGCGCCGAGGGCGAGATAGGCGACCGCTTCGTAGAACAGGGTCCACAGGGAGCCGTTCCACGCCCCGTCGACGGGAGCCCCGACGAGCGACCCGTCGATCTCCCACTGGGTGATCCTGAGCGCGCTGTTCGACAGCACGAAGCCCGCGGCCGAGCGCAGGTCGAAGGCCTGGCCGCCCAGGCGGGCGCCCAGGGGCGCGAAGATCGCCGCCACCACCAGGAGGCTGACCAGGAAGCCCGGATAGATGCGCAGGAGGCGTCGCCAGAGGTAGGGCACGAACTGTGTCCGCGTGCGGCTCTCCGCGATGAGATAACCGCTCACCAGGAAGAAGCCGTTGACCGCCACGTCCGAGAGCATCTCCAGTCCGTGGCCGGAGGCACCGGTGAGCGGCCACGCGTGGCCGAGGATGACCATGGCCGCGAACACGATGCGGACGGCGTTGAGAAGGTTGTGACGGCTGCTGAGCCGATCCTTGAGTGTCATGAGCGGCAGGACTCTCTGCGAGGGACCTCACCCGACCCCACGGGTGAGGACCGTATTCTCACATGCAAACGCCTGAAGCGCCATCACGATCGCACGGCATGACGAGGAGGCGACCCGCCGGCGGAGGAACCGGCGGTCACCGCGCCGACCGGCCGGACCCGCACCGGCGCCGCCGGCGGCCACCGGGCCGCCCCGTCCGCGCTCACCCGCGGCCTCCGGCCGCGGCAGGCTGCTTCCGTGCCGACGACGGGGGGCTATGGCCTGTCCGACCAGTCGTTCTCCGGTGCCCCAGGAGGGAGTCGAACCCCCGACCAAGAGATTAGAAGGCTCCTGCTCTATCCACTGAGCTACTGAGGCGGGCCGCCCGGGTCCGTGTCCCGGGCGCCGCGGACGAGTTTACCAACTCGCGGCGCCCGGCACGCGAGCTCAGATGACGGCGCTCTGCACCGGGGGCTCGGAGCGGCCGCGGAGCCTGCGTCCGGTCGCGGGGTCGAGGAACCACAGGTACACCCCGTAGGACAGCGCCACGACCGCCGCGATCAGCCGGCCGGAGCTCAGGTCGAGGTCCAGGTACGGGAAGACGTCGAGCTGGTCCGAGACCGCGTAGATCATGAAGAAGACGGTGAGGAAGAACAGGACGTCCACCTGCCAGTCGCTGCGGATGCCCGTGACCGCGAAGAGCGGGATGAGCCAGACCACGTACCAGGCCTGGATCATCGGGGAGAACAGCACGATGGCCGCGAACGCCCAGGTCAGACGGCGGATGATCCGCTCGTCGCGGCCCGTGAACATCAGCCACAGGATGATCGGCACGGCCAGCGCCTGCCCGATCGAGTGGACCGTGCCGCGCCACTGCCCGGCGTCGGCCCCCACAGCGGCGGCCAGGGCCGACGCCAGCCCGCCCAGGAAGCCCACGGGGGCGTACCAGATGGACACCGAGCCCGGAGTGGACATCGCGGCGACCCAGCCGAAGCCGAAGCCGTTGACCAGGCCCATCAGCCAGAGCAGGGCCAGGGCGTAGACGAGGGTGAGGAACCACGCCACGAAGCGGCGCGTCCACGAGGCGTTCTTCCCGGCCCAGAGCAGACCGATGAAGGGCAGGAAGACGAGCGTGATGGGCTTGACGGCCACGGAGAGGGTGACGAGCGCCGTGCCGGCCAGCCCGCCCTTCCAGTTCCGGTGCACCGCGGCCACGTAGGTGCCGGCCAGGGCCAGGGCGATCATGATCGCGTCGTTGTGCACGGAGACGATGAAGTTGGTGAGGAACAGGGGGTTGGCCACGCTGAGCCACAGGGCCCGGGCGGGATTGATCCCGTGCAGCCGCGCCAGCCGCGGGATCAGCCACATGCAGGCGATCACGGCCAGCACGCACATCGCCCGGAACCACAGCACGGCCGCGTCCGGGTTCGCCCCGGTCACGGCCACCACGAGCTGCTCCAGCCACAGGAACAGGGGCCCGTAGGGCGGCGGCGACTCGGACCACATCTGGTCGGCGCCGAGCTGGAAGAAGTTGTCGATCGTGGAGACGCCGTGCTCGTAGGGATTGAGCCCGCTGGCCATCACCCGGCCCTGGCCGATGTAGGAGTACACGTCCCGGCTGAACAGGGGGATGGTCACGAGCATGGGCGCCGACCAGGCGGCGATGGCGATGAGCACCCACCGCCCGCTGCCGGGACCCCACCGGTTGAGCTTCTGGCCCAGCCGCAGCCACTCCCGGATCAGCAGCATCCCGCCCATCGCCAGCAGGAGGATCGATACGATCGCGCCCGCGGTGGTGAAGCGCATGGCGATGATGACCGGCACCTGGCGCAGCGGGGAGACGGAGGCGAGCCAGCCGACGCCCAGGGAGCCGACGAAGAGCATGAGCGAGCCGACGGTGCCCATGAGCACGGTGCGGAGCAGGGAGCCGGAGACGGACCGGGAGCCGTCGGGGCCCGCCAGCGGTTCGGCGCCCTCGCCCGGCGCCGGCGTCCTCGAAGTGGTCTGCACTGCTCTCCCGATGCGCCCGTCCGGTGGCTGCGGGCGGCCGCGGCTGGGCGCAGCGCGGACCCGTGGTCGCCCCGATCCTATCGTCGCCGACGGGAGAGCACCCGGCAGGGCCGTGCGCGGGAGGCGGCGTCGGGCCGGCACGGTAGATTGTCGGGGTGGCTACTTCCAACGGACGCATTGTGTGGATCGACTGCGAGATGACGGGGCTGTCCCTCGAGGAGGACGCCCTCATCGAGGTCGCGGCCCTCGTGACCGACGACGAGCTGAACGTCCTCGGCGAGGGCGTCGACGTGGTGATCCGCCCCAGTGACGAGGCCCTGGCGCAGATGGGCGACTTCGTGCGGAACATGCACACGGCGTCCAAGCTGCTCGACGAGCTGCCCTCCGGCCTGACGATGGAGCAGGCCCAGGAGCAGGTCCTCGCCTACATCCGGCAGTGGGTGCCCGAACCGGGCAAGGCCCCGCTGGGCGGCAACTCCGTGGGCACGGACCGCACCTTCCTGGTCCGGGACATGCCGCAGGTCGTGGAGCACCTGCACTACCGCGTGATCGACGTCTCCACCATCAAGGAGCTCTCCCGCCGCTGGTTCCCGCGCGCCTACTTCCAGGCCCCGCCGAAGACCGGCAACCACCGGGCGCTGGGCGACATCCGCGACTCGATCGACGAGCTGCGCTACTACCGCCAGGCCGTCTTCGCCCCCGAGCCGGGGCCCGACTCCGAGACCGCCCGGGCCATCGCCGCGGAGATCGCCGGGTCCCGCACCGGCGCCTGAACGACCGGGTCCGCGCCCGCCCCGCCGAGGCCGTGGCCGACGTGGTCGGGTGCGGTCCGGGAATGCGGTACACTCGTATGCGTTGCCCAGCGGAAGCACGGTCTTCCGGCGGGCGTTCATGGTGGGCGTAGCTCAGTTCGGCAGAGCGCCTGGTTGTGGTCCAGGAGGTCGCGGGTTCAACCCCCGTCGCTCACCCGCTGTGAAAGGCCGTCCCGAGGACTCGGGGCGGCCTTTCGTCGTTCCCGCCCCGGCTCGCGCAGGGGCGAAGCCCCCGGCAAGTCGAAGGAAGTGCGTCATGGCCATCCGCCCCGTGGTGATCACCGGCAACCCCGTCCTGCACCGCCCCGCCGCCAAGGTGACGGCGTTCGACGACGCGCTGCGCGCCCTCGTCGAGGACATGTACGAGACCATGGACGCCGCCCACGGCGTGGGTCTGGCCGCCCCGCAGATCGGCGTGGGCCTGCGGATCTTCACCTACGCGTTCCCGAACGACGACGGGGTCCCGCCGCGCGGGGTGCTCGTGAACCCCGTGCTGACCCTCGGCCGGGTCTCCCAGGACGCCCCGGACCCGGACGAGGAGTCCGAGGGCTGCCTCTCCGTGCCCGGCTACAGCTGGCCGCTCAAGCGCGCGGACTGGGTCCGGGTGGCCGGGGTCGACACCGCGGGAGCGCCGGTGGCCTTCGAGGCCAACGGCTGGTTCGCCCGGGTGATGCAGCACGAGTACGACCACCTGGACGGCAAGCTCTACCTGGACCGGCTCAACGACAAGTGGGCCCGCAAGGCCCGCAGGGCGGTCAAGGCGGAGGGCTGGGGCCGGGACGGCCACAGCTGGACCCCGGGGGTCGACGAGGACCCGTTCGGGCACTGAGCCGGCGGGGACGGCTCAGTCCCCGGGCAGCACCAGCACGAGCTCCCCGGCCGAGCGGGCCGTGGGCTCCCGGAGCTCCGCCCGCCAGCGCTCCCCGGCTGCCGCCAGCAGGTCCTGCGGCGTCGCGACGCACTCGCCGCCGGCGGCGCGCTGCACCAGGTGACGGGCGAGCAGCCCGCGGGTGTGCTTGGCCATGTGCGAGACGACCGTGCGCGTCCCGCCCCGCTCCCGGACGACCTTGACCCCGACCGTCCGCTCCCGGGGAGCACGCCACGCGGCGGCGTAGGCGGCCGAGCGGCAGTCGACCACGAGACGGTCCTCCGCGGCGGGTCCGAGCGCGGCGGGCAGGTGGCGCTTCCAGTGGGCCGCGAGCTTGCCCAGCCGGGGCAGTTCCGCCCCCATCGACAGCCGGTAGGCCGGGATCCGGTCCGTGGGCCGCACCGCGCCCCACAGGGCGGAGACGACGACGAGGGAGGCCGCCGCCGCCTCCTGCTGCCCGGCCGTGAGCCCCGCCGGGTCCAGGGCGTCGTAGAGCACCCCGGTGTAGACGTGCAGCGCCGGTGCCGCGGGCTCGGCGCCGAGACGGGTGTTGCGCTCGACCTCCCCGCGCAGCCGCTCCCCCACGCCCAGCACCTCCAGGGCGTCCGCTCGGGCGCTCGCGCTCGCCAGCTCGGCGAGGACCTGCTCACGGGCGGGTGTGAGCTCGGGAAAGGCGAGGGCCTTGGTGTCGACGGGCTCGCCGGAGCCGGGGGCGGTCTTGGTCTCGGAGGGGGGCAGCAGGATCAGCACCCGCAGAAGTCTAGTGACCCGCGCGGCCGGTGGCGCCGGGCCCGGTCGCCGGACCCTGTCACGGGTCCGGGCAGGATCCCGGGCGGGTAGGATGGACGGCGGACAGGCCGGCCGGGTGACCGCGGGCCGCGACCTCCGGGTCGTCGGCGCGAGGAAAGTCCGGGCTCCGCAGAGCAGGATGGTGGGCAACGCCCACTCGGGGGAACCCGCAGGAAAGTGCCACAGAAAACAGACCGCCCGCCCCCGGTCCGTCCGGGCAGCGGGTGAGGGTGAAAAGGTGGTGTAAGAGACCACCAGCGCGCCGGGTGACCGGCGCGGCTCGGTAAACCCCATCCGGAGCAAGGCCAGACAGGGTGCGCCCGAGGGCTGCTCGCCCGAGCACCCGGGTAGGCCGCTGGAGCCCGTCGGCAACGGCGGGCCTAGATGGATGGTCACCAGCACGGCCCGGGCGACCGGCCGTGTGCACAGAACCCGGCTTACAGGCCGGCCTGTCCCTCGTTCCTCCCCGGCCCGCCGGCGGTCAGCCGCGGACCAGGATCACCCCGCACTCCGGGCAGGTGAGGACCTCGTCCTCGGCCGCCGCCCGGAAGGTCGCGGCGTCCGTGGGGCTCAGCGCGGTCCCGCACGACCCGCACACGCTGCCGCGCAGCTCCGCGGCCGCCGGGCGCTCCGTGCCGCGGCCGGTGCGGATCTTCTCGTACCGGGCGACCAGCGCGGGTGCGCCCACGGCCTGCGCCGCGGCCGCGCGCGTGGCCGCCAGTTCCTCGCGCTCCGCCGTGAGTGCCTGCCCCTCCTCGTCCCGGGCGGCCACGCGCCGCCGGGCGTCAGCGTCCGCCGCCCTGAGCCGCGGGGTGATGCGGGCGCGGTGCTCCGCCGCGTCGTCGAGCTCCTGCATGAGCTCCAGCTCCGCCTCCTCCGCCGCTGCCAGCTGGCGGGTGCGGGTGTCGATCTCGTGCTGCAGCCCCATGAGGTCCTTGGCGGTCCCGCCCTGCTCCAGGCGGCGGCGGTCCTTCTCGATGGAGGCCTGGACGCGGGCGACCTTCTCCTCCGCCGCGGCCAGCCGCTGCCGGATGTCCTGCTCCCCGGCGTCGAGATCCTTGGCCGCGGCGATGGCCCGGGCCCGCAGCTGCAGCGCGGCGGCGACCTCGGGATCGGCCCTCAGCTCCGCGATCCGGGCCGCGATGCGGCGCAGCCGGGCGTCGACGCGCTCGAGCTCCAGGAGCGCTCGTTGCTGTTCGGGCGTGGCGGTGCTCATGCGGGTCCTCCTGCGGTGGGGCCGGGACGGTCGTGGCCGGGGCGGAAGGCGGACCGGTGATCGTGGACAGAGTGGTCCGGGGCGGGGTGGTCGTGACCCGGTCGGCCGGCGGCCCCGTGGTCGTGGACAGGGTGGTCGTGGACAGGGTGATCGGGGGCGGGGTGATCGAGGGCAGGGTGGTCGACGCGGAAGTCCCACGGGTCGGAGCGGCGCACCGAGACCTCGACCGCCACGTCGTGGCCGCGCGCGGCCAGCGCCGCGCGCAGCGCCGCCGCGCCCACGGGCAGCCACAGCCACTCGCTGGCGAAGTGGGAGAGGTCCACGAGGCAGGGGGTGCCGTCCGCGCCCGGACCCAGGGCCGCCTCGCGAGCCTCGGAGGCGGGGTGGTGGCGCAGGTCGGCGGTGACGTAGACGTCGGCGCCGCTGGCCCGCACCTCGTCGAAGAGGGAGTCCCCCGCCCCGCCGCACACCGCGACGCGGCGCACCGGGGTGTCGGGGTCCCCCGCCACGCGGACCCCGTGGGCGGTGGCGGGCACGGCGGCGGCCAGGCGCCGCGCCAGCTGCGCCAGGGACACCGGCTCGGGCAGCTCGCCCACCCGGCCGATGCCCACGGCGGGGTCGGCCGGGTGCGGTGCCAGGGGTGTCGTCGTCGTGAGCCCGGCGGCGCGGGCCACGGCGTCCGAGACGCCGTCCGGGGCGGAGTCCGCGTTGGTGTGGCAGGCGAGCAGGGCGCACCGGTGTTCGATGAGCTCGTGCACCACCGCGCCCTTGAAGCCGTCCGCGGCCACGGAGGTGACGCCGCGCAGCAGCAGCGGGTGGTGGGTGAGGAGCAGGTCGGTGCCGGTGGAGACGGCCTCGGCGACCACGTCGGCCACGGGGTCCACGGCGAAGAGGATCCGGCGCACGGGCTGCTCCGGGCGCCCGGTGACGAGCCCGCTGGCGTCCCAGGGCTCCTGCAGGTGCAGCGGCCAGAGCGCTTCGACGGCCTCGAGCACCTCCGACAGCGTGGGGGCGGGCCCGGTCGGGGACGTGCTCTGCTGGCTCATGGGCCCAGTCTAGGAGTCCCTGCGCGGGGGACCCGGGCGGGTCCGGGCGGTGGCGCGGGAATGTTGCGCGCGGCGCGGTGTTGTACCCGGCATGGCCTCTCCCGAGTTCGACGACGCACGCCCCGTCCCCGACGACCGCCCCGCCTCCGTGACCTTCGTGCTCGCGGGCGGGTGCTTCTGGTGCCTCGACGCGGTGTACCGGATCACGCGGGGCGTCACCTCCGTGGTCTCCGGCTACACCGGCGGCGCCACGGACCGTCCCACCTACTACGAGGTCTGCTCCGGCCACACCGGGCACGCCGAGGCGGTCGCCGTGACCTTCGATCCCTCCGTCGTGCCGGCGGACGTGATCCTCGACCTCTTCTTCACCGGCCACGACCCCACCACCCTCAACCGGCAGGGCTACGACGTCGGCACCCAGTACCGCTCGGCGATGTTCTGGGCCGACGACGACCAGCGGGAGCTGTTCGCGGCCGCGATCGAGCGCACGCAGCCGCTGTGGGACCGGCCGATCGTCACCACCCTCGAGCCGCTGGGCACGTTCTGGGAGGCCGAGCCGGAGCACCAGGACTTCTACGCCGCGCAGCCCTGGAACGGGTACTGCCAGGTGATCATCAATCCCAAGCTGGCCAAGGTCCGGCAACGTTACTCCGCGTGGCTTACCGCGTAGTAGCAGTTGCGGAGCCTGGCTAGGCTGAGCTAGGACCGCGCCGCCGCGGTCACCCCCAGGGCCCCGGCGGCTCAGGAGCACGTTCCCACCCCACCGAGAACCGACCACGCAGAAACCGAGGTATGCACATGGCGAAGATCTACAACGACGTCACCGAGATCGTGGGCCGCACCCCGCTCGTCCACCTGAACCGGCTCGACGAGGGCCTGCCCGGCAACGTCGCCGTGAAGCTGGAGTTCTACAACCCGGCCAACTCGGTCAAGGACCGGATCGGCGTGGCCATCATCGACGCCGCGGAGAAGTCCGGCAAGCTCAAGCCGGGCGGCACGATCGTGGAGGGCACCTCCGGCAACACCGGCATCGCCCTGGCCATGGTCGGCGCGGCGCGCGGGTACAAGGTCATCCTGACCATGCCCGAGACCATGTCCACGGAGCGCCGGGTCATGCTGCGCGCCTACGGCGCCCAGATCGTGCTCACCCCCGGCGCCGAGGGCATGCGCGGGGCGGTCGACAAGGCCCGCGAGATCGTCGAGAGCACCGAGAACGCCGTCCTGGCCAGCCAGTTCGCCAACGAGGCGAACCCGGCCGTCCACTACGCCACCACCGGCCCCGAGGTCTGGGAGGACACCGACGGGCAGATCGACATCTTCATCTCGGGCGTGGGCACCGGCGGCACCATCACCGGCGCGGGCCGGTACCTGCGCGAGCAGAAGCCGGACATCCGGCTGCTCGTGGTCGAGCCGGCCGACTCCCCGCTGCTGACCGAGGGCAAGGCGGGCCCCCACAAGATCCAGGGCCTGGGCGCGAACTTCGTCCCGGACATCCTCGACCGGGAGATCTACGACGACGTCTACGACGTGACCGTCGAGGACTCCGTGCGCGTGGCCCGGGAACTGGGCACCAAGGAGGGCATCCTCGGCGGGATCTCCTCGGGCGCCATCGTGTGGGCCGCCCTCCAGGAGGCCGCCAAGGAGGAGAACCGGGACAAGCTGATCGTGGCGATCGTCTGCGACTACGGGGAGCGCTACATCTCCACGCTGCTCTACGAGGACATCCGCGGCTGATCCGGCCCGGGCGCTCCGCGCCGACGACCCGCCCCTTCCGGGAATAGCGCCGCCTCCCGGCGACGTTGCCCCGGAGGTGGGCGGGTCGTTCCGGTTCGCACCCCGCAACCGGTCCGCGTGGATCCGCGCCGCGGACCGGGCCACCGCCCCGGAAGAACCGACCCCCGGAAGAACAGAGGAAGATCTTGAGTTTCTGGAGCAGACTCGCCGAGGACCTGCAGACGGCCCGCACGCACGACCCCGCCGCCCGCTCCCGGCTGGAGATCGCCCTCAACTACTCGGGTCTGCACGCCATCTGGATCCACCGCCTCTCGCACCTGCTGTGGCAGCACCCGGAGCGGCGGCTGCTCGCCCGGACGGTCTCCCAGCTCGGCCGGTTCCTCACCGGCGTCGAGATCCATCCCGGCGCCGTCATCGGTCGTCGCTTCTTCATCGACCACGGCATGGGCGTGGTCATCGGGGAGACCGCCGAGATCGGCGAGGACGTGATGATCTACCACGGGGTGACCCTCGGCGGCCGGTCCCTGGAGAAGGTCAAGCGCCACCCCACCGTGGGCGACCGCGTGGTGATCGGCGCCGGGGCGAAGATCCTCGGTCCCGTGGAGATCGGGGCGGACTCGGCGGTCGGCGCCAACGCCGTGGTGGTCAAGGACGTGCCCGAGGACGCGATCGTGACCGGGATCCCCGGCAAGGTGCGCCCGCGCACCCCGGAGAAGCAGCAGCCGCTGGTGGACCCCTCCACCTACATCGACCCCGCGATGTGGATCTAGGCCGCGCCGGTCCAGAAGTCCCCGGCCACGGCGACGCAGGAGGGCCACGCACCCGACGGTGCGTGGCCCTCCTGCATGGTGGCGAGGTGCAGTCGCGACTAGGCGACGACCTCGGAGCGGTCCCCGGACCACAGGGTGTGGTAGACGCCCTCGGCGTCGTCGGTGCGCCGGTAGGTGTGCGCCCCGAAGTAGTCGCGCAGCCCCTGGGTCAGGGCCGCGTTGAGCCGCGGACGGCGCAGGGAGTCGTAGTAGTTCAGCGTGGAGGCGAACACCGGGGCCGGGATCCCGCGCTCCACCGCCCGGGCCACCACCCGGCGCCAGGACGGCAGGGCGTCCTCGATCGCGGCGACGAACTGCGGGGCGAAGAGCAGGTTCGCCGGGGCCGCCTCCCCCTGGTAGGCCTCCATGATGACCTCCAGCAGCTGCGCCCGGATGATGCAGCCCTCCCGCCACAGCGACGCGATGGTCGCCAGATCGAGGTCCCAGCCGTACTCCGCCCCGGCCATGGTGAGCATGTCCAGGCCCTGGGCGTAGGACACGAGCTTGGAGGCGTAGAGGGCCTTGCGCACGTCCTCGACGAACTCGGGGTCGTGCACGACGTCCTCGGTGGTGCCTCCGATCCCGGCCGGCAGCACGCGCTGGGCCTCGAGGCGCATCTCGGGCTCGGCGGAGGAGAGCGCGCGGGCGAATACGGACTCGGCGATCGCGGTGACCGGCGAGCCGAGCTCCAAGGCCTCCTGGACGGTCCAGCGGCCGGTGCCCTTCTGGCCCGCGGCGTCGACGATCACGTCGATCAGCGGAGCCCCGGTGCGGGCGTCGACCTGGCGCAGCACGTGGGCGGTGATCTCGATGAGGTAGGAGGCCAGCTCCGTGGTGTTCCACTGCTCGAAGACCTCGGCCTGCTCCCCCGGCTCCAGGCCCGCGACGGCGCGCAGCAGCTCGTGTGCCTCGCCGATGACCTGCATGTCGGCGTACTCGATGCCGTTGTGCACCATCTTCACGAAGTGTCCGGCCCCGTCCGTGTCGATCCAGGCGCAGCACGGCTTGCCGTCCTCGGCCTTGGCCGCGATGTCCTCCAGCAGCGGCCCCAGCGCGTCGTAGGACTTGCGCGGGCCGCCGGGCATGATGGACGGCCCGAGCAGGGCGCCCTCCTCACCGCCCGAGACCCCGACCCCGACGAAGTCGATGCCCTGGGCGGCCAGCTCCCGCTCCCGGCGCCGGGTGTCCTGGAAGTAGGAGTTGCCGCCGTCGATGATGATGTCGTCCTTCTCCAGCAGCGGCACGAGCTGCTCGATCACCGCGTCCACCGGCGCCCCGGCCTTGACCATCACCAGGATGCGGCGGGGGGTCTCCAGGGAGTCGACGAGTTCCTGCAGGGTCTCGGTGCGGATGAAGTTCCCCTCGGACCCGTGGGCCTCGAGGAGGGCGTCGGTCTTGGACACCGAACGGTTGTGGAGGGCGACGGTGTACCCGTGCCGGGCGAAGTTGCGGGCGAGGTTGGCGCCCATGACCGCGAGGCCGGTCACGCCGATCTGAGCTTTCTGTTCTGCTGCCATGCCCCCAGCCTACAAACCCTGGCGGGCGGCTCCGACCGGTCCCCGCTCGGCGCCCCGCGCACGGGACCCGCACGGACGCCCGGCCGCGGACGAGACGGCCCGCCGGACACCTCGTGTCACAAACCCCGCACACCGGTCGTGGGCCCTACGGTGGTGCCATCGCAACCAGAGCCCAGGGGGGGTAGGGATGCAGGCGTGGAGGAGAACCGCGATCGGGGCGGTGGCGTGTGCCGCACTGTGGTCGGGCGCCGGGTTCGCGCCGGCCGCCGCCGCCGACGGCAAGGTCGACCTGGTGGTGGGCGGCAAGCAGGTGCTCAACGAGGCCACGATCGACCGCGCCAGCGAGAGGGCGGCACAACTGTGCGGGGGCAAGGCCTCCGCCTACGTGAAGAAGGCCCGGAAGGCGGACCGCGAGGGGAGCATCGTGGTCGTCTGCAGGCTGCCCGGAGGCAAGCAGGTGTACTTCCGCTAGCCGCGGCCCGTACCGGCGGCCCGCGGGGCACGTGGGTCCTACCGGGATCGAACCGATGACATCCACGGTGTAAACGTGGCGCTCTACCAGCTGAGCTAAAGACCCTGACAACCGGGTGGACGATTTCTGCAACCGCCAGCACCCGGTTCCCGAACAGGCTACCCGTTGCTACCAGCTGGTAACCGTGCAGGACGCCCGTCGCGGCTGTGGCGTTGGCCACATCCGGGCTCCATTCTACGGGCGGGCGAGTCGCTGTTCGAGCCGGACCAGGAACTCGCTGGCGGGGGCGTCGACCTTCACCCGGGCCGCGGCGTCCCCGCGGGTCCGGCCGTGGTTGACGATCAGCACCGGCACGCCGGCGCGCACGGCGTGCCGGACGAACCGGCGCCCCGAGTTCACGGTGAGGGAGGAGCCGACCACCAGGAGGGCGTCAGCGGTGTCCACCATCCGCAGCGCCCGCAGCACACGGTGCCGCGGGGCGTTCTCGCCGAAGAAGACGACGTCGGGCTTGAGGATCCCGCCGCAGACGGGGCAGTCGGGCACGCGGAAGCCCGCCGTGCGCGGCAGCACCGCGTCGGCGTCCGGGGCGAACTCGATGTCCTCCGGCGAGCCGATCGAGTCGTAGAAGCCGGGATTGAGCTCGTCGAAGAGGTCGGAGAGCACCGCCCGCGGGATCCGCGTGCCGCACCGCATGCACAGCACGCGGGTGAAGCGCCCGTGCAGGTCCACGACGTTGAGGGAGCCCGCCGCCTGGTGCAGGCGGTCGATGTTCTGCGTGACGACGCCGGCGACCGCTCCGGCGGCCTCGAGCCGGGCGAGGGCCCCGTGGCCGGGGTTGGGGTCGGCCCGCTCGAGGTGCCGCCAGCCGTACTGGTTGCGCGCCCAGTAGTGGCTGCGCATCGCGGGGCCGGCCATGAACTGCTGGAAGGTCATGGGGGTGCGCGGGGCCGAGCCGGGGCCGCGGTAGTCCGGGATCCCGGAGTCGGTGCTGATCCCCGCGCCCGTCAGCACCGCGGTCCGCCGCCCGGCCAGCAGCGGGACGGCGGCGTCGAGCCCCTCGTCCAGGCCCGCGGCGTCGGGATCGGGGAACTGGTCGGGACCGACGGGGGCGCCGTAGCCGGCACGCACGGTGGGCATCGCTGGTCGCTCGGACGGCGCCGGGGCCTCAGGCCGGCAGCTTGGCCAGGGCGGCGCGGTAGGCCTCGAGCTCCCGCGGCGTCCCGGGCTGGGCCCGGAAGGCGTCGACGACGACGCCCTGGGCGTCGAGCACGAACGTGGCCCGCTCCGCCTGCCCCGACACGGGGTCGAAGACGCCGTAGCGCTCGGCCACGGCCCCGTGCGGCCAGAAGTCGGAGAGCAGGTCGAACTCGAAGGACTCCTCGCGCGCGAACGCCCGCAGCGCGTACTTGGAGTCCACGGACACCGCCAGCAGCCTCACGCCGGCGTCGTCGAACACCGCCAGGTTGTCCTGGAGCCGGCACAGCTCCCCGGTGCAGGTCCCGGAGAAGGCGAAGGGGTAGAAGACGATGCTCACAGGCCGTCCCCGCAGTCCGCTCAGGGTGACCGGCTCGCCGAACTGGTTCGGCAGCGTGAAGTCCGGGGCGGTGTCGCCGATCTCGGGCATGGGTGGTCTCCTGTGGTGTGGACGCCGGGGCGCGTGCTCAGACGTTGCGCTTGGGCATGAGACGGGTCGCGGCCCAGTCCGCGCTGACCCGCGCGGTCGTGGTCACGTGCAGCCCCGCTGTGGGAGCCGCTTCCTGGACCTCGGCGGGCGGCACGTAGCCGTCGCGCCCGGCCTTGGGGGTCAGCACCCACACCACGCCGCCGTCGTCCAGGGTGGTCTGGACGTCCACCAGGGTGTCCACGAGGTCGCCGTCGCCCTCGCGGAACCACAGCAGCACGGCGTCGACGACCTCCTGGTCCTCCTCGTCGAGCAGATCGGAACCGATCAGGTCCTCGATGCCCTCTCTCAGGTCGAGGTCGACGTCCTCGTCGTATCCGAACTCCTGGATGTAGTCGCCATCCTTGAAACCGAGCTGGACTACCGCGTCGCCCGCGGTGGTCTTGGCCTCGCTCACTGTTCTTGCTCCTTCTGGGATCGGGCCGACGAGCGACCGCGCACTGCGTACCGGTGCGGGGCTCCGCCTGCCCGTCGGCGGACCGCGGGGGCACGGTGGCGGGCCGGATACCGGCTTCATCCTCCAGACAACACCGGATCAGGGTGTCTTTCAAGCTCCCGCACGGTGACGTCCCCCCGAATCGTGGGCCGCGCCCGCGTGTGACGGTCGGTCCCGGGTGTGGAAACATGGTGCCAACAGACACCCCGTACGCCTGGAACACCCCGCCGGCGCGATCCGCACGGCGGGCCGGTCCCCGGACGCCCCACCCCCGCGGGTGGCGCCCGGGAAGCGGAGCGGTCGGCGGGTATTTTGAGACTGTCGGAACAGCCCGGCCGCGCTCGCGCGTGCGCTCGCCCGGGTCCTGCCCGGCAACTCGACGAAGAGAGGTTCAACGTGCCTTCATCCAGCAACCACCACATCCTCAGTGGCTTGACCAACAACCTCAAGGACTCCGACACCGAGGAGACCCGGGAGTGGATCGAGTCCTTCGAGGGCCTGATCGAGACGCAGGGCACGGAACGGGCGCAGTACATCATGCGCGCCCTGCTCCAGCACGCCGGCGCCAAGAGCGTGGGCGTGCCGATGGTGACCACCACCGACTACGTCAACTCGATCCCCGTGGACCAGGAGCCGGACTTCCCGGGCGACGAGGAGGTCGAGCGGCGCTACCGCGCGTACCTGCGCTGGAACGCCGCCGTGATGGTGCACCGCGCCCAGCGCCCCGAGATCGGGGTGGGCGGGCACATCTCCTCCTACGCCGGCGTGGCCACCCTCTACGAGGTGGGGCTCAACCACTTCTTCCGCGGCCCCGAGCACCCCGGCGGCGGCGACCAGGTGTTCTGGCAGGGCCACTCGGCGCCGGGCAACTACGCGCGCGCCTACCTGGAGGGGCGGCTCACCGAGGAGCAGTTGGACGCGTTCCGCCAGGAGAAGACCAAGGCGCCCCACGGCCTGTCCTCCTACCCCCACCCGCGGTCCATGCCGGATTTCTGGCAGTTCCCCACCGTGTCCATGGGCATCGGCCCGCTGAACGCGATCTACCAGGCGCAGTTCAACCGCTACCTGGACAACCGCGGCATCAAGGACACCTCCGACCAGCACGTCTGGGCGTTCCTGGGCGACGGCGAGATGGACGAGGTGGAGAGCCGCGGCGCGCTGCAGCTGGCCGCCAACGACAAGCTGGACAACCTCACCTTCGTGGTCAACTGCAACCTGCAGCGCCTGGACGGGCCGGTGCGCGGCAACGGCAAGATCGTCCAGGAGCTGGAGGCCTTCTTCCGCGGCGCCGGCTGGAACGTCATCAAGGTGCTGTGGGGCCGGGAGTGGGACCAGCTGCTCGCCAAGGACCGGGACGGCGAGCTGGTCCGGATCATGAACGAGACCCTCGACGGCGACTACCAGACCTACAAGGCCGAGTCCGGCGGGTTCATCCGCGACCACTTCTTCGGGAAGTCCCCGGCCACCAAGGAGCTCGTCGCGGACATGAGCGACGACGAGATCTGGGAGCTCAAGCGCGGCGCGCACGACTACCACAAGGTCTACGCCGCCTACAAGGCAGCCATGGAGCACAAGGGCCAGCCGACCGTCATCCTGGCCCAGGGCGTCAAGGGCTACGGGCTGGGCAGCCACTTCGAGGCGCGCAACGCGACCCACCAGATGAAGAAGCTCACCCTGGAGGACCTCAAGGCCTTCCGCGACCACCTGCGCATCCCGGTCTCCGACGAGCAGATCGAGGCCGACCTCTACAACGCCCCCTACTACCACCCGGGCCCGGACGCCCCGGAGATCAAGTACCTGCTCGAGCGGCGCAAGGAGCTGGGCGGGTTCGTCCCGGACCGCCCGCACCAGCAGCAGGAGATCACGCTGCCCACCGACGCCGCCTACAAGTCGGCCAAGAAGGGCTCGGGCAAGCAGATGGCCGCCACGACCATGGCGTTCGTGCGCATCCTCAAGGACCTGCTGCGGGAGAAGGACTTCGGCCACCGGATCGTGCCGATCATCCCGGACGAGGCGCGCACCTTCGGGATGGACTCGTTCTTCCCCACGGCGAAGATCTACAACCCCAACGGGCAGAACTACCTCTCCGTGGACCGCGAGCTCATGCTCGCCTACAAGGAGTCCGTGCAGGGCGTCATCCTGCACCCGGGCATCAACGAGGCGGGCGCGAGCGCGGCGTTCACCGCCGCCGGCACCTCCTACGCCACGCACGGCGAGCCGATGATCCCGGTCTACATCTACTACTCGATGTTCGGCTTCCAGCGCACGGCCGACGAGTTCTGGGCGGCCGCCGACCAGCTGACCCGCGGCTTCCTCATCGGCGCGACCGCCGGGCGGACCACGCTCACCGGCGAGGGGCTCCAGCACGCCGACGGGCACTCCCCGATCCTGGCCTCGACCAACCCCGCGGTGGTCCACTACGACCCGGCCTACGGCTACGAGATCGCCCACATCGTCCGGCGCGGGATCGAGCACATGTACGGGACCCGTGACGAGGACCACGACGTCATGTACTACCTGACGGTCTACAACGAGCCCTACCAGCAGCCGGCCGAGCCGGAGGACGTGGACGTCGAGGGCATCCTCAAGGGCATCTACCTGCTCAAGCCCGCCGAGAAGGACGGACCCCGCACCCAGCTGCTCGCCTCCGGCGTGGCCGTGCCGTGGGCCCTGGACGCCCAGCGGCTGCTCGCCGAGGACTGGGGCGTCTCCGCCGACGTGTGGTCGGTCACCTCGTGGGTCGAGCTGCGCCGTGACGGGCTCGCCGCGGAGAAGGAGTCGTTCCTCAACCCGGGCGAGGGCACCCGGACGCCGTTCGTGGCCCAGCAGCTCGCCGGGGCGACCGGGCCGATCGTCGCGTCCTCGGACTTCAGCTCGGACCTGCCGGACATGATCCGCCAGTTCGTGCCCAACGAGTTCGCCTCCCTCGGCACCGACGGGTTCGGCTTCGCCGACACCCGGCAGGGCGCCCGCCGCTTCTTCCACGTGGACTCGCACTCCATGGTGGTGCGCGCGCTGGAGATGCTCGCCAAGCGGGGCGAGGTCGACTGGCGCACCCCGGGCGAGGCGATCGAGAAGTACCGCCTGCACGACGTCAACGCCGGGACCTCGGGCAACGCCGGCGGCGACGCCTGAGCCGAGCCCACCGGCGCCCGACGGCGCCCCGGCCACCCGCGCGGGTGGCCGGGGCGCCGTCGTCGTCTCGGTCGGGGGCAGGCGGGGGCGTGCTCTAAGCTCGGGGCATGGCAGGACAGGACGGGAACCCGACGACGCGCTGGCTGCGCCCCTCGCGCAAGCGGCCCACCGACAAGTCCCGTCCCGTCACCCCGCCGCACCCCAAGACGCTCGAGAACCTCAAGGCGAACCTGGGGGCGATCTCGACGGTCGCCACCCGCCGCCTCGAGACCGACCTCGGCTGGTTCGAGGAGCTGCGCGCCGACGAGCGCTCCGAGCTGGGCCTCGTGGCCCAGCGCGGCATCTCCTCGTTCGTGCGCTGGTACGAGGACCCGGAGGAGCCCCTGTGGGTGCTCACCCAGGTCTTCCGCAGCGCGCCGACCGAGCTGACCCGGTCCATCTCGCTGCAGTACGCGCTGCAGCTGCTGCGGATCGTGGTCGACGTGGTCGAGGAGAAGGTCCCGGAGCTCGCCAAGCACCACGACGAGGCCGCGCTGCGCGAGGCCGTGCTGCGGTACTCGCGGGAGATCGCCTTCGCCGCCGCCGACGTCTACGCGCGGGCGGCCGAGAACCGGGGGTCCTGGGACGCCCGGCTGGAGTCCCTGGTGGTCGACGGGATCCTGCGGGGCGAGCACTCGGACTCCCTGCGCTCCCGGGTCGCGGCCCTGGGCTGGGCCTCGACCGGCCCGGTCACCGTGCTCACCGGCTCCGCGCCGGAGGCCACCGGCCCCGCCACGGTCGCCCGGCTGCGCCGGCTGGCCGCCCGCCACGCGCAGGACTCCCTCGTGTCCATCCAGGGCGACCGGCTGGTGCTCATCCTCGGCGGCCTGGTGGAGCGGGAGACCGCCCTGGAGAAGCTCACCGCCGCGTTCGGGCCCGGGCCGGTCGCCTACGGCCCGGAGTCCCCCACCATCTTCGAGGCGGGCCGTTCCGCCCGGCTCGCCCACGCGGCCCTGTCCGTGGCCCCGGCCTGGCCGGCCGCCCCGCGCCCGGTGCACTCCGAGGACCTGTGGCCCGAGCGGGCCATGGCCGGGGACGAGGCCGCACGCGCGGCGATGGTCGAGTCGGTCTACCGCCCGCTGACCCGGTCGGCCACCGGGCTGGCGGAGACGCTCTCGGCCTACGTCTCCGTGGGCCACTCCCTGGAGGCCACCGCCCGGGAGCTGTTCGTGCACGCGAACACGGTCCGCTACCGGCTGCGCCGGATCTGCGACCTCACCGGCTGGGACCCCCTCGTCCCGCGGGACGCGTTCGTGCTGCACTGCGCCCTGCTCGCCGGACGGCTGGCCGACTCCTGCGCCCCGCTCGACACCTCCGCCCCCGCCCCGGCACCGGTCTTGTAGCTTCCCTACAAACACCGCCGCGTGGGTTGGTGGCCTCCGCGCCCGCGCCGCGCGGCGCTTCCTTGCCAAGCTGTGAGGGTGATCGCGATCGTCTGCCCCGGACAGGGCTCCCAGAAACCCGGCTTCCTCACCGAGTGGCTCGCCCTCGACGGCGTGCGCCCCCACCTCGAGCGGCTGGGCGAGGCCGCCGGCCTGGACCTCGTGCACTACGGGACCGAGGCGGACGAGGAGACCATCAAGGACACCGCCGTGGCCCAGCCGCTGATCGTGGCCGCCGGACTCGTGGCCGGCCGGCTGCTGGCCGACCGGATCGGCCCCGCGCGACAGGACCTGGTCCTCGCCGGGCACTCCGTCGGGGAGATCACCGCCGCCGCGCTGGCCGGCGTCCTCACCGAGGAGGACGCCATGGCGTTCGTCCGGACCCGCGCCAACGCCATGGCCGAGGCCGCCGCGGCCCTGCCCACCGGCATGAGCGCCGTCCTGGGCGGGAAGGAGGACGAGGTCCGCGCCGCGATCGAGGCGGCCGGGCTCACCGCCGCCAACGCCAACGGCGGCGGGCAGACCGTCGCCGCGGGCACGCTCGAGCAGCTCGCAGCCCTCGCCGAGCACCCGCCCGCCCGGGCCCGCGTCGTGCCCCTGAAGGTCGCCGGGGCGTTCCACACCGAGCACATGGCCCCCGCCCTCGAGCCCCTCCGCGAGCTCGTGGCGGGCCTCTCCCCCGCCGACCCCGTGCACCCCCTGCTCTCCAACGCCGACGGCGCGCCCGTGGCCTCCGGCGCGGCGGCCCTCGACGCGCTCGTGGCCCAGGTCTGCCGCCCGGTCCGCTGGGACCTGTGCATGCAGACGCTGCTGGAGCGCGGCGTCGAGCAGCTGGTCGAGCTGCCGCCGGCCGGCACCCTGTCCGGCCTGGCCAAGCGGGGCATGAAGGGCGTCCCGGCCCTGGCCGTGAACTCCGCGGAGGACCTGGAGCAGGCCCGGAGTATTCTTGTCTGACGTCCGCCCGCGCACCCGGTGCGCGGCACGTCCCGAGGCCGGAGCAGCCGCCCCGCCCCGCCCCGCCGGCCCGACCGCCGCGCCCGGCCGCACGAAGGAGCAACGACCCCTGTGGTGACCCTGAAGCAGCAGCAGACCAACGCGCACTCCCGCATTCTCGGCCTCGGGGTCTACCGCCCGGACGTGGTCGTGACCAACGACGACGTGTGCCAGTGGATCGAGTCCTCGGACGAGTGGATCCAGCAGCGCACCGGCATCCGGACCCGGCACCGCGCCGCCGAGGAGGTGAGCGTGCTCGACATGTCCGAGCACGCCTCCCGGGAGGCGCTGGCCGCCGCCGGGATCGAGGCCTCGCAGCTGGGCGGGGTGATCGTCTCCACGATCTCCTTCCCCTACCTCACCCCCTCGGCGGCCGCGGCCCTCGCCGAGCGGCTGGGTGCCACCCCGGCGCCCGCCTTCGACATCTCCGCGGCCTGCGCCGGCTACTGCTACGGCGTCGCCCAGGCCGACGCCCTGGTGCGTTCCGGGGCGGCGGACTACGTGCTGGTCGTCGGCGTGGAGAAGCTCTCCGACGTCATCGACAACAGCGAGCGCTCCATCTCGTTCCTGCTCGGCGACGGCGCCGGCGCGGCGGTGGTCGGCCGGTCCGAGACCCCCGGCATCGGCCCGTCCGTGTGGGGCTCGGACGGCTCCAAGTGGGACGCCATCCGGATGACCCACCCGCTCACGGACATCCGCGCCGTGGAGCAGGGCCGGGAGCGCACCCCCTCCCCCGACCTCCTCGATCCGGAGACCGGCGAGGTGCGCGAGGACGCGACCCTGTGGCCCACGCTGCGCCAGGACGGGCAGACGGTCTTCCGCTGGGCCTCGTGGGAGGTCGCCAAGCGGGCCCAGGAGGCCATGGACGTCGCCGGCGTGGGGCCCGAGGACCTCGGCGCCTTCATCCCGCACCAGGCGAACATGCGGATCATCGACCAGATGGCCAAGACGCTGAAGCTGCCGGACTCCGTGGTCATCGCCCGCGACATCGCCGACGCCGGCAACACCTCCGCCGCCTCCGTCCCGCTCGCCACGCACCGGCTGCTCGCCGAGCACCCGGAGCTGTCCGGCAGGCTGGCCCTGCAGATCGGCTTCGGCGCCGGCCTGGTCTACGGGGCGCAGGTCGTCGTCCTCCCCTGATCCCCGGCCGCACGTGCCCGGATCCCGGTCGGGGCACGTGTCGGACCCGGCGCGGGGCCTCTGCGACTCGTCGTAGGGTTGAACCGCACACCCGATGTCCCCCGGCCCGGCCGTACGGCCTGACCGGGACAGATGCGCCCGGCACCCGCCCGGGAGCGCCCGTCACCACCGGCTGCCCCGGCAGCCGCAGAGAAAGGAAGCCACACTATGGCGAGCAAAGAGGAAATCCTGACCGGCCTGGCGGAGATCGTCAACGAGGAGACCGGTCTGGAGACCGAGGCGGTCCAGCTCGACAAGTCCTTCACCGAGGACCTGGACATCGACTCCATCTCGATGATGACCATCGTCGTCAACGCCGAGGAGAAGTTCGACGTGACCATCCCCGACGAGGAGGTCAAGAACCTCAAGACCGTCGAGGACGCCGTCAACTTCATCGACAACGCCCAGGCCTGAGTCGGCCGGTCGTCAGCGGGACGCGGCGGGGCGCAGGAACCGCCGCGTCCCGCCGACCCGCACCCGGGCGGACCGCCCACCGCTTCATCCCAGGACACGAGGAAGTGCAGTCATGACCCGCAAAGTAGTCGTCACCGGTCTCGGTGCCACCACCCCGATCGGTGGCACCGTCCCCGAGCTGTGGCGCAGCGCCAACGCCGGCGTCTCCGGTGTCCGCGCCATCGAGCACGACTGGGTGGACACCTACGATCTCGCCGTGCGGATCGCCGCGCCGGTCTCGACCTCCGCCGGCGAGGTGCTCTCCCGCGTCGAGGCCAAGCGCCTGGACCCCTCGGGGCAGCTGTCGGTCATCGCCGCCCGCGAGGCCTGGGCGGACGCCGGCTTCTCCGGCCCCAACGCCGAGGACTCCGCGGAGGTCGACCCCGACCGCTTCGCGGTGGCCTTCGGCACCGGCATCGGCGGGGTCTGGACCCTGCTCGACGCCTACGACACCCTGCAGAAGCGCGGGGCCCGCCGCGTCATGCCGCTGACCGTGCCCATGCTCATGCCCAACGGCAACGCCGCGGCCGTCGGCATGGACCTCAAGGCCCGCGCCGCCTCGATCACCCCCGTCTCGGCCTGCGCCTCCGGCACGGAGGCCTTCTACCAGGGCATGAACCTGATCCGCTCCGGCAAGGCCGACCTCGTGGTGGTCGGCGGGGCCGAGTCCGCGATCCACCCGGTGACCATCGCCGCGTTCTCCTCGATGCAGGCGCTGTCCAAGCGCAACGACGAGCCCGAGCGCGCGTCCCGGCCCTACGACACGGCCCGCGACGGCTTCGTGATGGGCGAGGGCGCGGGCGCCGTGGTGCTCGAGTCGGAGGAGCACGCCAAGGCCCGCGGCGCCCGCGTGTACGCGGAGCTGGCCGGAGCCGGGCTGACCTCCGACGCCTACCACATCACCGCGCCCGACGACGAGGGCCGCGGCGCGGCCCGCGCCCTCGACGAGGCCATGCAGACCGGCGGGTTCGCGCCGGCCGACGTCAAGCACGTCAACGCCCACGCCACCTCCACCCCCCGGGGCGACGCCCCCGAGGCCGGTGCCCTGCGGCGGGCCTTCGGCTCGGCCGTGGACGACATGTGCGTCTCCGCCACCAAGTCCATGACCGGGCACCTCCTGGGCGGCTCCGGTGCCGTGGAGGCCGTGCTGACCGTCCTCGCCGTGCACCACCGCACCGCGCCGTGCACCATCAACCTGGAGAACCAGGACCCGGAGATCGACCTCGACGTCGTCACGGACGCCCGGGAGCTGCCGGGCGGGGACTTCGTCGCCGTGTCCAACTCCTTCGGCTTCGGCGGGCACAACGCCGTCGCCGCGTTCCGCACCGTCTGACCGGTCCGTCCGGCACACGGCACGAGGGTCGCCCCGCAGCGCGGGGCGACCCTCGTGCCGTGTCCGGCCCCCGGAGGCGGAGCGGGAACGGGTGCGCTCAGCCGACCCGGTGCAGCCAGCGCACCGGAGCGCCCTCAGCCGCGTGCCGGAACGGCTCCAGCTCCTCGTCCCAGGCCTCGCCGAGGGCGAGCGAGAGCTCGTTGATCACCAGCAGCGGATTGCCGGCCGCGGTCTCGTAGGCGTAGCGGATCCGGTCCTCGGAGACCATGATGTTGCCGGCGGCGTCCGTGGTGGCGTGGAAGATCCCGAGGTCCGGGGTGAAGGACCAGCGCGCGCCGTCGTGGCCGCGGGAGGGGTTCTCCGTCACCTCGAACCGGAGCCGGCCCATCGTGCGCAGGGCGGAGGCCAGCAGCGCGCCGGTGCCGGCGGGGCCCGACCACTCCAGCTCGGCGCGCACCGTGCCCGGCTCGGCGTTCTGCTGGGTCCACTCCAGCTCCGTGCGCTGGCGCGCGACCGACTCCAGCGCCCACTGGATGTGCGGGCACAGCGCCTGTGGCGCGGAGTGCACGTAGAGCACTCCGCGCGTGGTGGGTGAAGACATGACCTGCTCCTCCGTCGTGTAGGTACGTCTTCCCCGACGCCCTGCACAGCAACGGCCCCACCCGCCGGGTCGCGGTGTGCGCGCCGCTCCCGGGCGATGCGATTGTGCGGCCGGCCCGTGCACCGCGGGGATTCGAGGCCCGCACGGCGCCCGGTCGACCCGGTGCCGTACCCGCCGCCCCGGCCCGCGACCTGCCGGCCGGTCCGGAACGGTGGATACACTACGCATCTCATTCAACTGCACAGTTTCCGGGGCCGTCAACCTGTGCGACGTCGCGCGGCCGCCGGGGCGCGGTCGGCGCGGGCTCGGACGCGCGGGCTCAGGCGCGCGGATGCGCCTGGCGGTACACCGCTCCGAGCCGGTCCACGGAGACGTGCGTGTAGATCTGCGTGGTGGCCACGGAGGCGTGGCCCAGCAGCTCCTGCACGGTGCGCAGGTCCGCGCCGCCGTCCACGAGGTGGGTGGCGGCGGAGTGGCGCAGCGCGTGGGGCCCGCGCGCCGCGGTGTCCGGGACCGTGCCGAGCTCGCGCTCCACCACCCGGCGGACCTGCCGGACGTCGATCCGCCCGCCCCGGAAGCCGAGGAAGAGCGCCGGCCCGCTCCCGGCCGTGGCCAGCAGCGGCCTGCGGGCCAGCCAGCTCTGCAGCGCCTCGTCCGCGGGGCGGCCGAAGGGCACGGTGCGCTGCTTGTCGCCCTTGCCGATCACGGTGAGCACCCGCCGGTGGCGGTCGAGGTCGTCGACGTCGGCGCCCGCGAGCTCGCTCACCCGCGCCCCCGTGGCGTAGAGCAGCTCCAGGAGCGCCCGGTCCCGCGCGCGCAGCGCCGCCTCGGCCTCGGTGACGGCCGGGTCGGCGGCGCGCCCGGCGAGGTCGTCGAGCAGCTCCCGCATCCCGTCGGCGGGCACGACGTCCGGGAGGTGGCGCTGCCGCCGAGGGGCCACGAGCCGCAGGCTGGGGTCGGCGCCCACGAGACCGGTGGCGGCGGCCCAGCCGAAGAAGCCGCGGACCGAGGCCGTCCAGCGGGCCATCGACGAGCGTCCCGCGCCGCCTGCGTGCCGGGTGGCCAGCCACGCCCGGAGCATGTCCAGGTCCACGGCCGCGGGCGTGGCCACGGCGTAGCGTTCGTGCAGCCAGGCGAACAGGGCTCGCAGGTCCGAGGTGTAGGCGCCCACGGTGCGGGGACTGCGCGCCTTCTCGTGCCACAGGTGCTCCGCGTACCGCTCCAGGGCGCGGGTCACGGCCGTCGGCAGCGGGGCGGGGGCGGTGCTCATGGGGCGAGTCTAGCGACGGCGGCGCCAGCCCTCCTCCGACCCCTCGGCCAGCCCGCGCTCCTCGAGCCGGCGCAGTCCGCCGAGCACCTCGCGCGCGGACAGGCCGGCGACCCGCACGAGGTGGTCCGGGCGACTGCGCGCCGCCAGCGGCAGGGCGTCCAGCAGCACGCGGTCGGGCTGCGAGAGCCCGTCGACCACCGCGGCCGGCCCCTCCGCGGCGTCGGCGGGGTCGGTGGCCGCCGCGGTGGCGCCCAGCGGCTGGAGCAGCTCCAGCACCTCCTCGACGTCGGTGACCAGCACGGCGCTGCCCTCCCGGACCAGGCGGTGGCACCCGGCAGAGGTCCCCGCGAGGACGCTGCCGGGGACGGCGCCCACGGGGCGGCTGAGGCCGTCCGCGTGGTGGGCGGTGTTCTGGGCGCCCGAGCGCCACCGGGCCTCGACGACCACGGTCCCCGCCGAGAGGGCGGCGATGATCCGGTTGCGCTGCAGGAAGCGGTAGCGGCTGGGCGTGCACCCCGGCGACGCCTCGCTGAGCAGCAGCCCCGAGGCCTCGACGCCGCGGAGCAGCTCGTCGTTGCCGCGCGGATAGAGCCGGTCGATGCCGCAGGCCATGACCGAGACCGTGGGCGGGACGCCCGTGCCGGTGGCCAGAGCGGCGGTGTGGGCGGCCTGGTCGATCCCGTAGGCGCCCCCGGAGACCACGGTCCAGCCGCGCGAGGCCAGGGCACCGGCGAGGTCCAGGGCGATCCCGCGGCCGTAGCCGGAGCAGTCGCGGGAGCCGACGACGGCCACCGCCCGGCCGGCGGGGAACCGGAGCAGCCCGCGCCGGCCCCGGCCCCACAGTCCGATCGGCTGGAACAGCCCCAGGTCCGCCAGCGCCTCCGGCCAGTCCGGGTCCTCCGGCACCGCGAACCACGCTCCGGCCCGGGCGGCCGCGGCGAGGTCCGCGGCGGGGTCCAGCCCGGCGGCGCGGCCGGCCCAGCGCTCCATCGCGCGGCGCAGGTCGACCTGCCGGGGACCGTACCCGGCCTCTGCGCCGGCCCGGACGAGGTCGGCGTGCTCGGCCGCACGGATCGTCCGTCGGCCGGCGGCGATCTCCAGGGCCGCGACCGGTCCGAGGGCGGCCAGCAGGAGCATGGCGGTGGGGTCCGTGGGCTCCACGAGGCGGCAGAGCCCGGCGCGGGCCAGCCGCACGCCGTCACCGGCGGGTCGGGGAGCGGACGGGGCGGGGTGCATGGTCGGTCCTCCTCTGGGCGGTCGGGTCGGTGCCGCGGTCGGATCAGTGCCGCGGTCAGGCCGGCACGAGCGAGCGGAGGTACAGGGCGGTGTCGACGTCGTCCACCGCCGGCACGCCGCGGCCGTCGAGGTCGGCGAGCGTCCAGGCGACGCGCAGCACCCGCTGGTGGCCCCGGGCCGTCAGCGCCCCCCGGTCCATCGCCCGCTCCAGCGGCGCGGTGACGGTGCGCGGCGGCCGCAGGGGCCCGTGCAGGAGGACCGTGCCGAGCTCGGCGTTGGTGCGCAGGCCCAGCCGGCGGAGGCGTTCGGCCTGGGCGCCGCGGGCGGCGGCGACCCGGGCGGCGACGGCGGCCGTCGGCTCGGCACCGCCCGCCCCGGAGGCGAGCTCACCGTAGGAGACCTTGGGCACGGAGATCTGCAGGTCCACGCGGTCCAGGAGCGGGCCGCTGAGCTTGCCGAAGTACGACCGGCGCACCCGAGGGGTGCAGGTGCAGTCCGCTCCGCGGCCTGCGGACTGCCCGCACGGGCAGGGGTTCGCGGCGAGCACCAGCTGGAACCGGGCCGGGTACACCGCCGAGGCCACCGCCCGGTCGATCGTCACCCGCCCGCTCTCCAGGGGCTGGCGCAGGGCGTCGATCACGCCCCGGTCGAACTCCGGCGCCTCGTCGAGGAACAGCACCCCGCGGTGGGCGCGCGAGGCGGCGCCGGGCCGCGGGATCCCCGTCCCGCCCCCGAACAGGGCCGCCGAGGACACGGTGTGGTGCGGCGCCTCGAAGGGCGGGCGCCGGATCAGCGCGGTGCGCCGCTGCGCAGGGCCGCCGAGGGAGTGGATCGCGGTGACCTCCATGGCGGCGTCGTCCTCGAGGTCGGGCAGCAGTCCGGGCAGGCGTTCGGCCAGCATCGTCTTGCCGGAACCGGGCGGGCCCACCATGAGCAGGTGGTGCCCGCCCGCGGCGGCGATCTCCAGGGCCAGCCGGCCGTCCTCCTGACCGGCGACGTCGGCGAGGTCGGGATCCGTGTGCGCCGCCGCTCCCGCGGCCGTCCCGTCCGGCGCCGTCCTGCCGGGCCCGGGGCCGCCCGGTCCGGGTGCGGACGGGGCGGCACAGGAGGGGACGGCGCCGGAGGGGTCACCGGCCGGTGCGGGGCGGCGCAGCTCCTGCGGATCGGCGCCGGCGGCGGCGAGCACCTCGGCGAGGCAGCCGTAGCCGGCCACCCGGGCGCCGGGGACCAGGGCGGCCTCGGCGGCGTTGGCCTCGAAGACGACGATCCGCTCGTGCCCGGCCCGCACCGCCGCCATGACCGCCGGCAGGATCCCGCGCACCGGGCGCAGCGCCCCGTCCAGGCCGAGCTCGGCCAGGAAGACGGTGCGGCCGGTCGCGGGCACGGACCCGGCGGCCTGCAGGGCGCTCAGCACGATGGCGAGGTCGAAGAGCGAGCCGCGCTTGGGCAGGGTCGCCGGGGTCAGGTTGACCGTGAGCTTGCGCGGGCTCAGCGGCATGCCGCTGTTGCGCGCCGCGGCCCGCAGCCGCTCGCGCGCCTCGTTGAGGGCGGCGTCCGGCAGGCCGACGATCGAGAAGGCGGGCAGGGTCTGGCCGATGTCGGCCTCGACCTCCACCATCGCCCCGTCCAGCCCCACGAGGGCCACCGCCCAGGTGCGCGCGAAGCCCATCACCGGGCCTCCGCCCGGCACGGGTACGGGCCGGGCGGAGGCCCGGTGCGGGCGCGCCCGGAACCGGGAACGATGTGCGGTCGACTGGGGTGCAGGTCGGCGGCGGCGCGCCGGCGGCGGGCGGGGCCGGGGTCGGCAGCGCGGTGCGGTGGGCTCGGGTGCATGCCGGCCATGCTCCACGGCGCGGCCCGGATCACGGAGGACCGGCAGGTCCCGCTGTGGAACAGCCCGGCGCGTCAGGCCGGATAGCTCCCGATGGGGAGCGAGGACGAGGGCGTGGCCGTGGGCTCCGGAGTGGGCGTGGGCGTGGCGGAGGACGTGGGACCGGCCGGGTCCGGGGAGGCCTGGGTGACCGGCTCCGGAGGCGGAGGCCAGGTCCGGCGCGCGGTGGGGCTCGAGGACGCCGACGGGGTGGGGCTGGGCGTCGCCCCCGGCGCCCCGGCGGCGGGGGCCAGGTCGTCGTCGGTGGGTGAGGGCTCGGGCTCAGGGCCCGGAGGCGGCGGAGGGGGTGGCGACGTCGGCTCCGGCGACGGTGTGGGAGCCGGTGCGCCCGTGGGCAGGGGCAACGGCTCGGCCACGGGTGCGCAGGCCGCGTTCCAGGCGGCCTGCTGCACCGGGCCGGACGGATCGGCGGCGTCGGTGCAGTCGGGCACGTACACGGGAGCAGGCCCGGGGGCGGGCTCCGGCGCGGCGGTGGGCTCGGCAGGCGGCGGGGCGGGAGGCGCGGCCGGGGGCTGGGCCGGCCGGGCCGCCGGCTGGGCCGGGGCATCGGGCGCCGGCAGCGGGTCGACGCGCTCCCGCGGGGCCGGCTCCGGGGCCCCCGCACGGTACTGGCGCTGGACGGGCCCGTGGCCGACCGGCTCCGGTAACAGGGCCCGCTCGTTCGGGTACGGGGAGAGCTCGACGTCGTCGAAGCTCAGCGGCAGGCGCTCGAAGTCGCCGATCATCAGCTCGCGGCCCTCGGCGCCGGCCGGGACGGACCCGGTGTACTGGCCGATGAGCTCGTGGGTGCGGGCGTCCAGCTCCGTGCCCTCCGCGGCGTCCAGCGGCGTGCCGTCGGCGCGCCAGAACCCGCCCTCGACGGACCGGTCGGGATCCCACTCGGCGAGCACCTCGACGGCCGGCTGGAAGGGGAACTGGCCGCCCTCGTGGCTGATCACCTTCAGGTCGTCGATCTCCACGGCGCGCGTGCCCTCGGTGTTGTCGATGTGCAGCTCGACGTAGGTGACGGGCTCGACGTGCAGATCCTTGCGCAGCTGCTCCACCTCGTCGTCCGGGGCGGGCACGGTCGGCAGGTCGAAGGAGATCACGGCGCCCTCCTCCGTGGTGAGGGCGTAGGGGCCCGGGGTCAGCCCGCTGGGGGCGGTCGTCACGGTCCCCGGCTGGGCGACGATCTCGGGCTCGTCCTCCGTCGCCGCGCCGCAGCCCGTGGCGGCCAGCGCGACGGCCGCGGCGAGGGTCGCGGCACGACGCGCGGGGGTGAGCGGTCCCGCAGCGACCACAGCGCACCTCCGACGTTCTCCCGGTTGTCGACGGTTCCACAGTGGCACGTCGCGGGAGGACTGTCACGCCGGGTGCGGGCGCGTCGCGTCTTATTGGATCTGTTGCAGGATCTCGATCTCGGCCGCTCCGTCCTGTGCGAATGTGATTGCAACAGCATCGACCCTGATCATCGCGGGGTCGCGGTCGTGGGCCCTCGCCCAGGCCGCCGCGAGGCGGTGCAGGCGCACCGTCTTGGCCCGCGTAATGGACTCGAAAGGATGCCCGTAACGGACGCTCGAGCGGGTCTTCACCTCCACGGCGACGACCCACTCCCCCTGCTCGGCGACGACGTCCACCTCGCCGCGGAGGCCGTCCCGGGCGGGCACCGCACGCCAGTTGCGGTCCAGGACGCGGTAGCCCAGCCCCGTCAGGTGCGCGGCCGCGAGCTGCTCACCGTGCGCTCCGAGTCCCCCGGACACCCGACCCCCTCCCCGGTCCGGGACGCCGCGGACCGGGGTCCAGCATGGCCGCCGGCGGCCGCGGCGGGAGCCGCCCGCGGGCCGGTGTGCAGGGCGGGTCAGGAGGCCGTGGGATCTCCGGCCGCGGGTCCGGCGGCGCCGGGCACGGAGAAGGGATCCGCGTGGGCGAGCTCCTCCACGTTGACGTCCTTGAAGCTCATCACGCGCACGTGCTTCACGAACCGCGCCGAGCGGTAGACGTCCCACACCCAGGCGTCCTTGAGCTCGACGTCGAAGTAGAGCCCGGTGCGCGTCTCCACCGGGTCGATCCGCACCGAGTTGGCCAGGTAGAAGCGGCGGTCGGTCTCCACCACGAACTGGAACAGCCCGGCCACGTCCCGGTACTCGCGGTAGAGCTGCAGCTCCAGGTCCGTCTCGAAGTTCTCGAGTTCTTCGGCGCTCATGTCGTCTCGTCTCCGCTCGTGCTCGGCCCGGCGGCGGCCGCCGGCCGGGTCAGCCGCCAGCTCAGCCGGTGGTGGGGCGTGGGGCCGCCCTCCTCGAGAGCCGCGCGGTGCCCTGCGGCACCGTAGCCCTTGTTGTTCTCCCAACCGTACTGCGGCCAGGCCCCGGAGAGCTCGCGCATGATCCCGTCCCGCTCCACCTTCGCCAGCACGCTGGCCGCGGCCACGCTCGCGCACGTCAGGTCCGCCTTGACCCGGGTCACGACCGTCCCGGTCCAGACGGGCTCGTCCGCGGCGGCGGGGGCGTCGAAGAGGGACGGGGCCGCGGCCGCGGACAGCCAGTCGTGCCGTCCGTCCAGGAGCACGACGTCCGGGGCGGCGCCGCCTCGGGCCGCCGCGGCCAGGGCGCGCTGCCCGGCCAGGCGCAGCGCGCCCGTCAGCCCCAGCCCGTCGATCTCCTGCGGGGAGGCGTGGCCCACACCGCTGGCGGCGCACCAGGAGCGGATCCGCGGGACGAGGGCCTCGCGGCGGGCGGGGCTCAGCAGCTTGCTGTCCCGCAGCCCGGGGATCCCGCGTGCCGTGCCGGGGTGCAGGACCACCACCCCGGCCGTGACCGGGCCGGCCAGGGCGCCGCGGCCGACCTCGTCCATGCCGCCCACCCGATGGGCGCCGCCCTCCTGGAGGGATCGCTCGACGGCGAGGCCGGGGGCCCGTCCCGGGGGCCCGGCCGGTGGCCGCGCCGTGCGGGGCTCAGGAGCCACCGGCGGACCCGGCCGGGATGTCGGCGAAGACGTCGTCCGGGTTCTGCAGCCACTGGAAGCGGTCGAGCGGCCAGGCGATGACGAACGCGGTGCCGACCACGTCGTCGTGGCTGATGAACGCGCTGTCCTCGATGATCTCCGAGAAGTGGACCCGCGAGTCGGCGGACGCGTCGCGGTGGTCGCCCATCACGAAGTAGTGGTCCTGCGGGACGACGATGTCGAAGGGGATGTCCGAGGGCGCGGAGCCGGGGTACAGATAGCCGCCCTCCTCGAGGGCCTGCCCGTTGACGGTGACCCGCCCCGAACCGTCGCAGCACGCCACCTGGTCGCCGCCGACCCCGATGACGCGCTTGATCAGGTGCTGGTCGGTGCGGTCGGGCAGCACGCCGACGAAGGCGAGGGCGTCGTAGACGGCGTCCGCCGGCCCCCCGCCGCTGTCCGGCTGGGCGGGCAACCACCCCTTCGCGTCCTCGAAGACCACGATGTCCCCCCGCTCGAGCGGGCCGAAGGTGGGTTCGACGACGTTGACGAAGATCCGGTCGTTGAGCTGGAGGGTGTTCTCCATGGATCCGGACGGGATGTAGAAGCCCCGCACCAGGAGGGTCTTGACCACGAAGGCGATGAGCACGGCCCAGACCAGCACGAGCACGATCTCCCGGACCGAGCCCCAGAACGTGTCCGGGCGCTGCTTGCGCGATCGTCCCGCGCCCGAGCGGCGGCCGCGCCGCGACGTGGATCCCCGGTCGAGGTCGGTGCCCTCGGCGTCCGCGCCGGGGTCCTGCGCGGCTGTGGCGGAGTCCTCCGGCGGCACGGTGGAGGCCGTCGGAGGCGTGCCGGGGGCCTCCGCGGCGGGAAGGGCGGCGTCGCCGGTGGCGCCCCGGCTCTCGCGGGGCGCGCCGTCACCGGCGGTCGGGGTCCTGTCGGCCAATGCTCTCGTCCTTCCTGGGCGGGCGCCCGCGGGCGCCCGCGGGCGCCCGGTTCCGGATCCGTGCGGATCGCGTCAGAGCTGCCCGGCCCGGTCCAGGGGCCAGAGGACAGCAACAGGTTCTCCGATGACCTTATCCGCTCGGACCAGCCCGCCACCGGGCGCGCCGAGCAGACTGCGCGAGTCGACCGACACCGAGCGGTGGTCGCCCATGAGCCAGAGCCGGCCCTCGGGGACCACGGCGGTGAACTCGATCTCGCTCGGGCGGTCCCCCTCCCGGACGTAGTCCTCGGTGATCTCCTCGCCGTTGACCACCAGACGTCCGGAGGGGCCGCAGCAGGAGACCGTGTCCCCGGGCGTGCCCAGCACGCGCTTGAGGTAGACGCTGTCGGAGCCGGCCAGCCCGGTCCACCGGCCGAGGCTCTGCAGGCCCTGGACCGGCCAGGGATCGTCGCTGCGCAGCGGTGCGAAGCTGCCGCGGCCGTCGAAGACCACCAGGTCGCCGCGCTCGGGCTCCGTCCCGTGGCGGAGCTTGCCCACCAGCACCCGGTCCCCGGGTTCCACGGTGGGCTGCATCGAGTCCGAGCCGATCCAGTACACGTCCACGACGAAGGCGCGCAGCACTCCGGCGACGAGCGCCGCGACGAGCAGGGCGAGGACGACGGAACGCCAGCCCCGAGTGCGGAGCTGGCGTTCTCGCCGTACGGCGTGGGACCCGGTGTTGTGCGGGTCCCGCGCCCGGGTTCCGGTGGGCACGGGAGCGCGCGCCGTCCTACTTGCCGGACTTGCCGGACTTGCCGGACTTGTTCGACTTGGTGGTGGCGGTGTTGTCCCGCTTCTCGCGGATGCGAGCGGCCTTGCCGTGGCGGTCGCGCATGTAGTAGAGCTTCGCGCGACGGACGTCACCGCGGGTGAGGACCTCGATCTTGTCGATGACCGGGGAGTGCACCGGGAAGGTGCGCTCCACGCCCACGCCGAAGGAGACCTTGCGGACGGTGAAGGTCTCGTGCACGCCGGCGCCCTGGCGGCCGAGCACGAAGCCCTTGAAGACCTGCACGCGCGAGCGGTTGCCCTCGACGATGTTCACGTGCACGTTGAGGGTGTCGCCCGGACGGAAGTCGGGGACGTCGCTGCGCAGGGACTTGGCGTCGAGCTGGTCGAGGATGTTCATGGTGTCTCTCCTGGTGAACGCCGCAGGTCGCTCACGTGGGTCGGCACGGATCCGTGCTGCGGCCCGGGCGGTGCCCGGTCCGGGTGCGGAATCCGCAAGACGTGGTGGCCGGGCCCCCGAAGGAGGGTTCCCGGGTGTCCTGCTGTTGGTCGCTCATCCCCCTGCGGCAGGGGCGTGCCCAGCAGACACAGCTGGTCATTATGCCACAGGATGCCCCTGGGCGTCTCCCCCGCCCGCGCCGTCGCGCACCACCCGGTCGCCGGACACGACCCAGCCGGCCGCGGCGAGGACGTCGCGGTCGGCGCGGTCGAGGCCCGCCGGGTCCAGGGCGGCGACGAGGTCCGGGCGGCGGGCCGCGGTGCGCTGCAGCTGGCGGTCGCGCCGCCAGCGGGCGATCCGCCCGTGGTGGCCCGAGAGCAGGACCTCCGGCACGGGCCGGTCCCGCCACAGTGCGGGCTTGGTGTAGACGGGGTACTCGAGCAGCCCCTCCGCGTGGGACTCCTCCACGAGCGACTCCGGGTTGCCGATCACGCCCGGCACCAGCCGGCCGATCGCCTCGACCATGGCCAGCACGGCGACCTCCCCGCCGTTGAGCACGTAGTCGCCCAGGCTCATGGGCCGGACCTCGAAGTGCTCCCGGGACCACTCGACGACACGCTCGTCGATGCCTTCGTAGCGCCCGCAGGCGAAGACGAGGTGCTCCCGGAGGGCGAGCTCCCGGGCGGTGGCCTGGGTGAAGACCTCACCGGCCGGGGAGGGCACCACGAGCACCGGCCGCTGCTCCGGGGCCCCAGCCGCCGCGGGGCCGCGCGTGCGGGCGGCGTCGAGGGCCAGCGCCCACGGCTCCGGCTTCATGACCATGCCGGCGCCGCCGCCGTAGGGCGTGTCGTCGACCGTCCGGTGCCGGTCGGCGGTGAACTCGCGCAGGTCGGTCACGGTCAGCTGCAGCAACCCCTGCTCCCTGGCCTTGCCGATCAGCGAGAGGTCGAGGGCGGAGAGGTACTCGGGGAAGATGCTGACGACGTCGATGCGCATCAGCGTCCGCCCTCCGGGGCGCCGTTCTCGGGGGTGCCGGGCTCAGGGGTGCCGGGCTCAGGGGTGCCGGGCTCAAGGGTGACGGGCTCGGGGGCGGCGTCCTCCAGACCGAGCTCGAGCAGTCCCGGCGGCGGGGTGACGACGACGAAGCCGCCCTCGGGGTCGACGACCGGCACGATCTCCTCGACGAAGGGCAGCGCGGCCTCGCGCCCGTCCTCGTCCAGCGTGATCTCGAGCAGGTCCTGGACGGGCATGGTGCGCAGCCCGGTCACGACGCCGATCCGCGGGCCGCTGCCGTCCTCGGGCCCGGTGCGGACCTCGAGGTCGACCAGTTCGTGCTCGTACCACTCCTCGGCCTCCGGGTCCTCGTCCTGGGCCTCGGCGAAGAGCAGGGTGCCGCGCAGCGACTCGGCGCCGTTGCGGTCGGGCACCTCCTCGAGGGCGACGACGAGCACGGCCTTGTTCCAGCGGGCCCCGCGCACGGTGACCGTCCCCTGCGGGGCGAGCGGGGAGGACGGCTCGAGCCGCAGCCGCGCCCCGGGGGCGAAGCGCTCCTCGGGGGCGTCCGTGAACAGTTGCACGGTGACCTCCCCGCGGATGCCGTGGGGCTTGCCGATGCGGGCGACCTGGACCAACATGTGCGCTCCTGAGGGTTGTGCGGCCGGGGGGCCGGGGCGGGGTGCGGACGGCGCGGGGGCCGTCAACGCCGACGGTCCCCGCATCCGGTGCGGATGCGGGGACCGTGCGGGCGGCGGGGCCGGTCGCGGGCGCGCCCGGCCCGCCTCAGCGGGTGCGGCGGTCGGTGTCGACGACGTCGATCCGGACCGGGCCGTCCTCGGCGAGCGCGCCGATGACGGTGCGCAGCGCCTTGGCGGTGCGGCCCTGGCGTCCGATGACCCGCCCGAGGTCGTCCGGGTGCACCCGGACCTCGAGGGTCTCCGCCCGGCGCCCGCTCTTTAGTCGGACGTCGACGTCATCGGGGCTGTCCACGATCCCGCGGACGAGGTGCTCCAACGCGTCGGCGAGCACGACTACTCGGCCTTCTCGGCGTCAGCCGCGGGGGCGTCGTCGGACTCGGCGCCGGGCGCGGCGGTCTCGGTCTTCTCGCCCTTGGGGGTGATCGCCTCGGGGATGATCACGGAGCCCTTGTCGGGGGCGACGAACTCGCCCTTGCCCTGGGGCTGCTGCAGGGTGCCCTCGGCACCCTCCTCGCCCTTGAAACGCTGCCAGTCACCGGTCACCCGGAGGATGGCCGCGACGGCCTCGGACGGCTGGGCGCCGACGCCGAGCCAGTACTGGGCCCGCTCCGAGACGACCTCGATGTAGGAGGGGTGCTCGGTCGGGTGGTACTTGCCGATCTCCTCGATGACGCGGCCGTCGCGCTTCTTGCGGGAGTCGACGACGACGAGGCGGTAACGGGGATCGCGCATCTTGCCCATGCGCTTGAGACGGATCTTAACAGCCACTGGTGTGGACTCTCCTGGTTCTTGGATGAGGTGAACGCCCTGGTCTCGCTCCCGTGGGGCGGGCCGGTCGCAGGGGTTCTGTGGACACGAGAAACGTGCGGCGAGAGGGACCGCACGCATCGAGTACCCCTCCAGTATGCCAGACGCGGTCAAGTCCGCCGCCCACCGGCGCGCTGCCCGGGTCGCCGCGGGGCCCGTCCGGTGTCAGGGATCCGGGCCGGTGTCACGGCTCCAGGCGCGCCGCCTCCCGCCAGCCCAGGGATCGACCGCCCTGGAACACGGCGCGCTCGTAGATCCGCTCCCCCGCCCGCAGCAGCAGCCAGGCCGCGGCGAGGGTCACGGCGAGGGAGAGCACGGGCTGCCACCAGGCCACGTCGCCGCCGAGCATCCGCACGGGCATGGCGACGGAGGAGACGACGGGCACGTAGGAGGCGGCCGTGAGCCAGGCGCCCTCGGCGTAGAGGCCCACGAACAGCGCCCCGACGAGCACGGCCAGGATCGGCCCGGTGCTGCTCTGCAGGTCCTCCGGGCGGGAGGCGAGGGAGCCGAGCACGGCCCAGACGGAGGCCTGCGCGGCGAAGCCGGCCACGAAGAAGGCCACGAACCAGCCGGAGGCCGCCAGCGCCCAGCCGACGTCGGCCGCGGTTCCGGCGACGTTCACGCCGACGAGGCCCACGAGGGCGTAGAGGGCGATCTGCCCGAAGGCGAGCAGGCAGTTGCCCAGCACCTTCCCGTGGAGCAGCTGCCGGACCGGGACGGCGGTGGCCAGGATCTCCACGACCCGGTTCTGCTTCTCCTCGAGCACGGAGTGGGCGATGGCCATCCCGAAGACGACCGCCGAGAGGTAGAACAGCAGGGCGAAGGCGAATCCCATGGCCAGGCGGACGGGTCCCCGGTCCGTCCCGCCGGCGAGCAGCTCGGTGCGCAGCTCGGCGCCGGCGGTGAGCTCCTCGGCCGTCGTGCCGGCCGCGCGGGCGTTGGCGGCGAGCGTCGCGTCGGCGACCGCCTGCTCCAGGGCCCGGCCGAGACCGGGGTCCACGCCGTCCCGGCCGACCACCGTCCAGCCGTCGAGCTCGAGCAGCAGTGCCGCGTCCGCGGACTCGGCGGCCACGGCCGCCCGCGCGGCGTCGGCCGAGCCGGTGCCGTGCACCGTCAGGGTGTCCTCGCCGGCGTCGGCCAGGGCCTGGGCGGCCCGTGCGGTGACGGGTGCCGCCTCGGGGCCGGCCGTGGCCACGACGTGCTCGGCGGCCCGGTCTCCCAGCAGGGCGGAGGCGGCGATCGAGGCGGCCACCAGGAGCAGCGTGGCGGCGGTCGAGAGCAGGAAGGACCGGTCGCGCAGCTTCACCGCGATCTCGCGGGCCGTGACGGTCCACCACGGCCGGTCCGCGGGCGGGCGGGCGGTCACCGCGTCACCTCGCGGTAGACAGCGGTCAGGGCGGGGACGATCTCGGCGAACTCCACGAGCCCGTGCCGGACGGCCTGCTCGAGGAGCCGGGCGCGCGCGGCGCGGTCCTCGAGCTCCAGCACCGCGGCCGGGCCGTCGACGTCGACGACGCGCACCCCGGGCACGTCGCGGACCCACCCGGTGTCCTGCTCGCAGTGCAGCCGGTGCCGGCGGGGACCGGCCCGGCGCAGCTCGTCGGCGGTGCCGGCGGCCAGGACCCGGCCGCCGGAGAGGACGACGAGCGTGTCGCAGAGGCGGTCGACGAGCTCGAGCTGGTGGCTGGAGAAGAGCACGGGCACGCCTCGGGCCGTCCGCTCCCGCAGCAGCTCCACCATGGCGTCCACCGCCACCGGGTCCAGCCCGGAGAACGGCTCGTCGAGGACCAGGGCGGCGGGCCCGTGCAGCAGCGCGGCGGCGACCTGGACCTTCTGCTGGTTGCCCAGGGACAGGGACTCGAGCCGGTCCTTGGCACGCCCGGCGAGGCCGAAGCGCTCCAGCAGCCGGGCGGCCTCCGCGAGCGCGTCGCGGCGGCTCATCCCGTGCAGCCGGCCGAGGTAGCCCAGCTGGTCGAGGACCCCCTGCTTGGGGTAGAGCCCGCGCTCCTCGGGCATGTAGCCGAAGCCGGCGCGGTCGGCCGCGGTGATCAGGCGGCCGTCCCAGAGGACCTGCCCCGAGGAGGCGCGCAGCACGCCCATGAGCATCCGCATGGTGGTGGTCTTGCCGGCGCCGTTGGCCCCGACGAAGCCGGTCATCCGGCCGGGCGCCACGGTGAAGGAGACGTCGTCGACCACGGTTCGGCCCCCGAAGCTGCGGCTGAGCCCCCGGGCCTCCAGGACGTGCCCGTCGGTGCGGGGCCGGCCGCGGGCGGTGCCGGCCCCGGGCGTCACGGCGGTGCTCATGGGGCGGGGGTGCTCATGGGACGGGGTCCTCTCGACCGGGGGCCCGCCCGCGGGGTGCCGGGCGGCTCGGCTCCAGCCTAGGAAGTGCGGCTCACCCGCGGATCCCCACGGGGGCGGAGACCGCACGGGCCCGGACCCGTGGGGATCTCCGCCTGGCGGTGGAGCCGGGTCAGCCGGCCAGGCCGGCCCGGTGGGCGAAGACGACGGCCTGCACCCGGTCGCGGGAGCCCGTCTTGGCGAGGATGTTGGAGACGTGGGTCTTGACCGTGGCCGGGCCCAGGAACAGGCGTTGGGCGATCTCCGCGTTGGACAGTCCCTCGGAGACCAGCCGCAGGACCTCGTGCTCGCGCTCGGTGAGGGAGGCCACGATCCGTTGCTGCGCGGGGTCGGGCGGGGCGGGGGCCGGCTCCGGGGCGGCCGGGGAGACGTCGGCGGCCAGGGCGCGGATGACGCGCAGCGTGGCTTCGGGGGCGAGCAGGGCGTGCCCTCCGGCGACGGCGCGCACGGCCTCCACGAGGTCGTCGGGGTCCGCGTTCTTCAGCAGGAAGCCGCTGGCGCCGGCCGCGAGCGCGTCGAAGAGGTAGTCCTCCCGGTCGAAGGTCGTGACGATGACGACCTTGGCGCAGCCCGTGCCCACGATCCGCCGGGTCGCCTCGATCCCGTCCATCACCGGCATCTGCACGTCCAGCAGCGCCACGTCCACGGCCCCGTTCCGGGCCGCGGCGACGGCGGCGGCGCCGTCGGCGGCCTGGGCCACGACCTCGATGTCGTCCTCGACGGACAGGACCATGGCGAAGCCGGAACGGACGAGGGCGTGGTCGTCGGCGAGCAGGACGCGGATCATGCTCCCGATCCTTCCACGGGCGCCGGTACGGCGGCGCCTGCCCCGTCCGGCGAGCCGTCCGCGGGCAGGGGGCAGCGGGCGCGCACCCGCCATCCGGGACGGCCCGACCGCGGCCCGATCTCCGCCTCGCCGCCGTGCAGCCGGACGCGCTCGCGCAGTCCCTGCAGCCCGAAGCCGGTGCCCGCGGTGCCGGACCGGGGCGAGCCGCCGTCGAGCACCTCCAGCTCGATCCAGGGTCCGTCCGGGCCGCGCCCGGTGCGCAGGACGAGCGAGGCGGTGGTGGCCGTGGAGTGGCGGATCACGTTGGAGAGGGACTCCTGGGCGCACCGGAACAGGGAAAGGCCGAGACCGGCGGGGACCCGGCCGAGGTCCTCGGTCACGGCCTCGACCGTGCGCACGTCCACCGCGAGCCCGTTCTCGGCGTGCCGGTGCGCGAGGGCTGCGATGTCCGCGAGCCCCGGATCGGGTCGGCGCCCGGCAGGTGCGTCCCCGTTCTCGTCCTCCGCACGCAGGACGCCGAGCAGCTGGCGCATCTCCCCCACGGCCGTCCGGCTGGACTCCTCGACGGTGCGCAGGGCCGCCGCCGCGGCCGCGGGGTCCCGGTCCAGGACCTTGCGGGCGGCGCCGGCCTGGATGCCGATCACCGAGACGTGGTGGGCCACGACGTCGTGCAGTTCCCGGGCGATCCGCATCCGTTCGTCGACGACGGCGCGGCGGGCGATCTCCGCGGACTGCTCGCGGATCCGCTCGGCCTGGCCCGCCAGGCGGTGCCGCTGCAGGGCCGAGCGCCAGGAGGCCCGGCCGGCGAGCACCGCGCCGCCGAAGTACACGACATTGACGAGTCCGGCGTGCAGCTGGACGGCCAGGACCTGCGGCAGCGGCCCGTCCACCGGCTCCTGCGCCTGGACGATCTCGGCGTAGGCCTGGGTGATGGTCAGCTCCACGACCAGCCACAGGGCCATGCAGCCGATCACCGCGGACAGGGCGGTGAGCATCGCGGCGCGGTCCCGGGCCCAGGCCACTGCGGCGTACAGGGCCGCGAAGTAGGCGACCTGGTAGGCCAGCAGGAACGCCGCCGCGATGCTGATGTAGTAGAAGGCGAAGAACAGCACCGACGAGACGAGGAGCACGCCGACCGGGAACCGGCGCCGCACCGCGAGCGGGAGGATCAGCGCGCTCACGCCGAGGTACATCAGCCACGGCTCCTCCGTCTCCGGCACGCCCACGTAGCTGTGCATCAGCACGGCGCTGAACAGGGCCACCGCCAGGAAGGCGGCGGTGCCGAGGACGTCGTTGCGCCGCTGCGCGGGCGTGGGCGCGGGCCGCTCCCAGAACGGGTCCTCGGGGTCGTTCAGCCAGGCCGTGAACCGTTCGGGGAACGGAAGCCGCGGCACCCCGGCAGGACCGGGGCCGGTGCCGGGGGCCTCCGCGGTCCCGACGCTCCGCTCGAGGGGGCCGGGCAGGGCCGTCCGGCCGGGGGCGGTCGCGGGGTCGGTGCTGGATGGAGTGGGCACGTCACCACGCTAGCGCGGCGGGGGCCGGACCGGGCTCCGCCGCCGGGGGGAGCCCGGCGAGCGGTGCCCGGTCAGGGTGCCTGCCGGCCGCATCGACCGGGGCCCGCCGCCGGCCGGGCGCGAGTCGGTGCGGGTCAGTCGCGGGCCGGGTGCGGGGGTCAGTCGCGGGCCGGGCGCGGGCCGGATGCAAGTCGGCGCGGGCCGGGCGCGGGTCAGTCGCGGGCCGGGTGCAGGTCGGCGCGGGCCGGGCGCGGGTCAGTCGCGGGCCGGGTGCAGGTCGGCGCGGGCCGGGCGCGGGTCAGTCGCGGGCCGGGTGCAGGTCGGCGCGGGCCGGGCGCGGGTCAGTCGCGGGCCGGGTGCAGGTCGGCGCGGGCCGGGCGCGGGTCAGTCGCGGGCCGGGTGCAGGTCGGCGCGGGCCGGGCGCGGGTCAGTCGCGGGCCGGGTGCAGGTCGGCGCGGGCCGGGCGCGGGTCAGTCGCGGGCCGGGTGCAGGTCGGCGCGGGCCGGGCGCGGGTCAGTCGCGGGCCGGGTGCAGGTCGGCGCGGGCCGGGCGCGGGTCAGTCGCGGGCCGGGCGCGGGTCTCAGCCGCGGTCGAGGCCGAAGAAGCGGCGCCAGCGCGCCCGCGAACCGGTCGCGGGGTCCGGCCCGGCGAGCAGCTCGGCCGCCGGGGAGTCGTCCGCGGCGACGGTGCCGGGGCGCGTGCCGGCGTGCCGGTGGCGGGCCCCGCGCAGCGCGGCGTAGTAGGCGCTCTCGGCGGCGGCGTCGGCGAGCAGCGCCGCGGAGAGGGTGCCGAGCACGCGGGCCCCGGACCCGCCGCGTCGGGCGGCGCCCGCGAGCCCCACCCCGAGGGCGGTCTCGGTGCCGGCCAGGGCCAGCAGCAGCTCGGGTCGGCGCACGAGGGCGCGCTGGTAGCGGGCGAGCAGCCCGTCCCCGGTGGGCTCGATGGTGAGACCGTGCAGGAGCGCGGCGCCCACGGCCGCGGGCTCGTAGTGCTCGGCGCCCTCGAGCTCGGTGATCTCGCGGCTGCCCTCCACGACCTTGGCGGCCAGCGCGGGCAGGCCCAGCAGCTGCAGGACGGACTCCAGGACCAGGTCGGTGGACTCGCCCAGCACGTAGTTGCGCAGCCGGTTCGTCTCGGCCGGGTCCAGGTCGAAGACCGAGGCGACGGACTCGGTCTGCAGCTCCGAGGTGCCGCCGGCGCACAGCCGGACCAGGTCGCGCTCGAACCGCCCGGCCGGGGTCTCCCCCGACTCCGCGCCGGCCCCGCCGGTGGGCCGCCACTCCGGGCCCCACTCGAGGGCGCACACCGCGTCGGCGGCCTCCAGGTCGGTGACGGACGCCGGGTCCTCCCCGGCGAGCAGGACCTCGAAGGAGCGGGTGGCCCCGTCCGAGGAGAGCGCCACGGCCGTCTCGGCGAGGCCGGTGCGCACGGTCCAGAAGTCGACCTCGGCGTCGAAGACCACCACGGACCAGCCGTGCCGGGAGACCGCGGTGAACCCGGTGCCGGACAGGGCGGCCAGCACGGGCAGGTCCGGGGCGTCCAGGTGGACCAGCAGGACCCGGCGCAGACCGGGGTGCTCGGGCCGCAGCTGGTGGCCGGTGGCCCGGGCGAGGGCGCCGGCCAGCTCGTCGAGGGTGCACCCGGCCTCCACCGAGCCGTCGGCGGCGGCGCGGGCCAGGCGGCCCTCGGCGTCGGCGAGGAACATCAGCTGCGTGGCCCGGGGGCCTTCCGCGTAGGCGCTGATCAGGCGGTGCCCGGCGATGACCGCGCGCATCTCCTCGCACGTGGGCCGGGGCTCCGGGGTCGGCGCGGCGGCGGCCTCCGTCGCGCAGACCACCGTGGCGGGGACCAGGTCCCACGCGGAGGTGGAGGACGTGATGTCGTCGGCGGGGAGTGAGGTCATGGCGTCCATGCTACGCCGTCGTCCCGGCCGTCCCGGGGGCCGCCACCGGGTCCGCGGGCCGCGTCCGGCGGGGGTCAGCGGGGGCCGTCGACGAGCTCCGCCACCGTCCCGTCCGCCAGGGCGGCCAGGGCCGCGCGCAGGCGGTGGGCCAGCCCCGGGCGCAGGTAGGCGTCCAGCTCCTCCGGGGCCGTCCAGCGGTGGCTGAGCAGCTCCTCCTCCTGCACCGTGATGGGGGTGCCGGCGTCGATCACCCCGCCGTCGTAGACGAAGGAGACCGAGTCCCCCCAGATGCCCATGGCCACCCCGTGGGCCACGGCGAGCAGCCGGCCGGGGGCCAGGTGCAGACCGACCTCCTCGACGACCTCCCGGAAGCACCCGGTGCGGGGGTCCTCCCCCGCCTCCACGGTGCCGCCGGGAACAGTCCAGTCCGACTTGTAGTTGGGCTCGACGAGCAGGACCCGGCCCTGCGGGTCGCGGATGAGGGCCTCGGCGGCCAGGCGCCGGGTGGGCAGGGAGTCGACGAACTTCTTCAGCTCGGGCTCGGAGAGGTAGGAGCTCATCGGGGCCTCACTTCCCCAGGAACTTCTCGAAGCCCTTGGGCAGGTTCAGGTCCGCCGGGTCCGGCTGGGCCTGGCCGGCGCCGAACGCCGAGCCGGCGGGCGCCTTCTGCTTGCGCTGCTGCTCCAGGGCGGCGTTCTCCTGGGCGCGCTTGGCGGGGTTGCCGGAGCGGGAGCCGCCCTTCTTCGCGGAGCTCTTGCCCTTGCCCTTCTTGCCCCCGCCGGCGCCGCCGCCGCCGCCGGGCATGCCCGGGATGCCGGCGGGCATGCCCGGCACGCCCTTTCCCTGGGCCAGCCGCTTCATCATCTTCTGCGCCTGCGCGAAGCGCTCCATGAGCTGATTGACCTCCGAGACGGTCACCCCGGAGCCCTTGGCGATGCGGGCCCGCCGGGACCCGTTGATGATCTTCGGGGCGACCCGCTCGTGCGGGGTCATGGACCGCACGATGGCCTCGACGCGGTCGATCTCGCGCTCGTCGAAGTTCTCCAGCTGCTCGCGCATGCCGGCGGCGCCCGGCATCATCATGAGCATCTTCTTCATCGAGCCCATCTTGCGCAGCTGCTGCATCTGCGCCAGGAAGTCCTCGAAGGTGAAGTCCTCCTGGTCGGTGAACTTCCGGGCCATCTTCTCGGCCTCGGCCCGGTCCCACTGCTTCTCGGCCTGCTCGATCAGGGTGAGGACGTCGCCCATGTCGAGGATCCGGGAGGCCATGCGGTCCGGGTGGAACTGCTCGAAGTCGTCGACGTTCTCGCCGGTGGAGGCGAACATGATCGGCTTGCCGGTCACCGAGGCCACGGACAGGGCCGCGCCGCCGCGGGCGTCGCCGTCGAGCTTGGACAGGACCACGCCGGTGAAGTCCACGCCCTCGTTGAAGGCCTGCGCCGTGTTCACGGCGTCCTGGCCGACCATGGCGTCGATGACGAAGAGCACCTCGTCGGGCTGCACCGCGTCGCGGATGTCGCGGGCCTGCGCCATGAGCGCCTCGTCGATGCCCAGGCGCCCGGCGGTGTCCACGATGACCACGTCGTGCAGCCGCGCGCGGGCCTGGGCCACGCCGTCGCGGGCCACCTGGACGGGATCGCCCGTGGGGTCGTCGAACTCGGAGGTGGTGCCCGGGTGCGGGGCGAAGACCGGGACCCCGGCGCGCTCGCCCACGACCTTCAGCTGCGTGACCGCGTTGGGGCGCTGCAGGTCCGAGGCCACGAGCAGGGGCCGGTGCCCCTGGCCCTTGAGCCACTTGCCGAGCTTGCCGGCCAGGGTGGTCTTGCCGGCGCCCTGCAGGCCGGCGAGCATGATGATCGTGGGGCCGCTCTTGGCCATCCGGATCCGACGGGTCTGGCCGCCGAGGATGTTCTGCAGCTCCTCGTTGACGATCTTCACGACCTGCTGGCCGGGGTTCAGCGCCTCGGAGACCTCCAGCCCGAGGGCGCGCTCCTTGACCGCGGCGGTGAACTCGCGCACGACCGGGACGGCGACGTCGGCGTCGAGCAGGGCCCGGCGGATCTCCCGCACGGTGGCGTCGACGTCCGCCTCGGTCAGGCGGCCCTTGCCCTTGAGGTTCTTGAAGGTGGCGGTCAACCGGTCGGACAGTGAATTGAACACGGGTCGAAAGCTGCTTTCGTCGAGGGAGTCGGCCGGTGCGCCGCGGTCTGCGCCGCGGGCCGCGGCCCGGCCCGGTGTGGCGGGTCAGTGTCCAAGGTTAGCAACTCCGGGCGGCCCCGGGCCCGCCGCCGTCACGGGACGGACGCGACGGCGGACCAGACGGCGGGCACGACGGCGGCCGGCCCCCTCCGGCGGAAGGGGACCGGCCGCGGGGACCGAGCGGTCAGAGCGCCGTCTCGTCGCGCTCGCCGGTGCGCACCCGCACGGCCTGCCGGACGTCGGTGACCCAGACCTTCCCGTCACCGGCGCGGCCGGTGTTGGCCGAGGAGACGATGACGTCGACGATGTCCGTGGCCTGGTGGTCGTCGACGAGGATCTCCACGCGGACCTTCTCCAGCAGGTCCACCGTGTACTCCGCGCCGCGGTAGACCTCGGTGTGCCCGCGCTGCTGGCCGTAGCCGTGCACGTTCTGGACCGTCATGCCCTGGACGCCGTAGGACTCGAGCGCGGACTTGATGTCCTTGAACTTCTCCGGGCGCACGATCGCGGTGACGAGTTTCATGGAAGAGCTGCCTTTCGTGGGGGTGGGATGCGTCGGGCGCCGTCGCACGGCTCAGCCGCGCACCGGCTGGGAGCGGCCGGGCTCGAAGGCGGCGGCCTCCTCGCCGGCGGCGTGCCGGCCCGGGGTGAACGAGCCCGTGGCGTCGCCGGCCAGGGCGTAGCCGGACTCGGCGTGCTGGGTGATGTCGATGCCGTCGATCTCGTCCCGCTCCGGGATCCGGAAGCCGATGGTCTTGTCGACGACGAAGGCGATGAGGAAGGTCAGTACGGCGCAGTAGAGCACCGAGACGAGCACCGCCACGACCTGGGTGAGCAGCAGGCCGAAGCCGCCGCCGTAGAACAGCCCCGCGGTGCCCTCGGACGGCAGCGCCACGAAGCCCAGGGCCACGGTGCCGACGACGCCGGAGACCAGGTGCACCCCGATCACGTCCAGCGAGTCGTCCATGCCCATGCGGTACTTGAGCCCCACGGCCAGCGCCGAGCAGATGCCGGCCACGAAGCCCAGCGCGCTCGCCCACACCGGGGAGACGTTGGCGCAGGCCGGGGTGATGGCCACGAGCCCGGCCACGGCGCCGGAGGCGGCGCCCAGGGACGTGGCGTGGCGGTCGCGGATCCGCTCGGTGAGCAGCCAGCCGAGCATCGCCGCGGAGGGCGCCACGAGGGTGTTGATCCAGATCAGCCCGGCCTGCTCGGCCGTGCCGGCCGCCCCGGCGTTGAAGCCGAACCAGCCGAACCACAGGATGGCGGCGCCGAGCATCACGAGCGGCAGGTTGTGCGGGCGCTGGCTCGGGTCCTTGCCGAAGCCCTGGCGGGCCCCGACGATCATGATCAGGATCAGCGCCGCGACGCCGGCGTTGATGTGCACCACGAGCCCGCCGGCGAAGTCGATGGCCTCCCCGAGGGCGGAGCCCACGGCGCCGTCCTCGGTGAGCAGCCCGCCGCCCCAGACCATGTAGGCCAGCGGCGCGTAGACGAGGGTGGCCCAGACGGGCACGAAGACGGCCCAGGCGCCGAACCTGGCGCGGTCGGCGATCGCCCCGGAGATCAGGGCGACGGTGATGATGGCGAAGGTCCCGCCGTAGGCGGCGCCGAGGAGGTCCTCGCTGCCGATGAGGTCGGCCAGGGCGAAGGAGGGCACCGGGCTGCCGGTGATCCCGCCCAGGAGCGGGTCCCCGCCGCTCATCGAATAGCCCCACAGCACCCACACCACCGAGACGATGGCGATGGAGATGAAGCTCATCATCATCATGTTGAGGACGCCCTTGGCCCGGGTCATCCCGCCGTAGAACAGCGCCAGCCCGGGGGTCATGAAGAAGACCAGGGCTGCCGCGACGATCGTCCACACGTGTCCAGCAGTGATTTCCACGATGTGCACCTCTCTCTGAGGGTTGGTCGGTCACCGGTGCCACTGGCCCGTTCCCCGCGGGGCCGTCCGGTGCTCACCGTTCACCTCGAGTGTCCGAGAGAGATGTTTCGTCCGCCGCCGCGCCCGGTTGCGGACATGTTTCGGGCCCGCCGCAATGATGACGCGCGTGTAAATTGCGGCGGGCCCGTGGGGCGTTCGGGGGACGGGTCAGTCGAGCAGGGCGTCCACGAAGCCCTCCGCCTCGAAGGGGGCCAGGTCGTCCGGGCCCTCGCCCAGGCCGATGAGCTTGACCGGGACCCCGAGGCTCTTCTGGATGGCCACCACGATGCCGCCCTTGGCGGTGCCGTCGAGCTTGGTGAGGACGATGCCGGTGACGTCCACGGCCTCGGAGAACACGCGGGCCTGGGTCATGCCGTTCTGCCCGGTGGTCGCGTCGATGACCAGCAGGACCTCGTCGATGACGGCGGCCTTCTCGACGACCCGCTTGATCTTGCCGAGCTGGTCCATCAGGCCGGCCTTGTTCTGCAGCCGGCCGGCGGTGTCGATCATCACGACGTCGACCTCCTGCTCGATGCCGGCGACCACGGAGTCGTAGGCCACGGAGGCGGGGTCGGCGCCCTCGACGTCGGAGCGCACCGTGGGCACGCCCACGCGCGCCCCCCAGGTGGAGAGCTGGTCGGCGGCCGCGGCCCGGAAGGTGTCGGCCGCGCCCAGCAGCACGTCCTTGTCCTCGGCGACGAGCACGCGGGCGAGCTTGCCCACGGTGGTGGTCTTGCCGACCCCGTTGACGCCCACGACCAGGACGACGGCGGGGACGGGGCCCTTGCGGGACACGGCCAGCGACCGGTCCAGCGTGGGGTCCACGAGCTTCACGAGCTCCTCCCGCAGCATGGCCTTCACGTGCGCGGGGTCGCTGGTGCCCTCGACCGTGACCCGGCGCCGGAGGGACTCCACGAGCTCCATCGAGGCGTCCGTGCCGAGGTCGGCGAGCAGCAGCGTCTCCTCGATCTCGTCCCAGACGTCCTGGTCGATGCGGTCGCGGGAGAGCAGGGCCAGCAGGCCCTTGCCGAGGACGTTGTTGGACCGGGCCAGCCGCCCGCGCAGGCGCGCCATCCGCGACGACGCCGACTCGGGCCGGTCCAGCGCCGGTCGGGTGTCGGCGGGCGGGGCCGGCCCGGTGCCGGGCTCCAGGTCCCCGGGGGCCTCGGCGGGGCCGCCCTCGAGGTCGTCGGCGTCCCGGGTGGAGGGGTAGCCGCCGCGGGGGGCCTTGGGGCCGCGCAGCAGCACGAGGCCGAGCAGACCCAGGACCACGACGGCGATGAGCACGTATACGAGAACGGGTATCGAATCCACGCCTCCCAGCTTCTCACACCGCCCCTGGCGGGACCCTGCGGCGGGGGCCGTGCGCGCCCCGGAGTCCTAGACTCGACGGGTGCCCGTTCAGCCTCCCGCCCCCGCGCCCGAGCGCGACCGCGTCCCCCAGCAGATCACGGTGCTCATCGCCGCCGCCTTCGTCATCGCGATCGGCTACGGGATCGTGGCGCCTGTGCTCCCCCAGTTCGCCACGACCTTCGGGGTCGGGGTGGCGGCGGCCTCCGCCGTGGTCAGCGTCTTCGCCGTGGCCCGCCTCCTGTTCGCCCCGGCGGGCGGGCGGATCCTGAACCGGATCGGCGAGCGCCCCACCTACGTGACCGGGGTGCTCATCGTGGCGCTGTCCTCGGCGGCCACCGCGTTCGCCCAGAGCTACTGGCAGCTGCTGCTGTTCCGGGGTCTCGGCGGGATCGGGTCGGTGATGTTCACGATCTCCGCGATGGGCCTGATCGTGCGCCTGGCCCCGCCCCGGATGCGGGGCCGGGTCTCCGGCTACTACGCCTCGGCGTTCCTGGTGGGCGGGGTGCTCGGCCCGGTCGTGGGCGGCCTGCTCGCCGGGCTCGGGATGCAGGCCCCGTTCCTGATCTACGCGGTCGCCCTGCTCGTGGCGGTGGCCGTGGTCCACTTCCGGCTCAAGGACGAGGTGCTCGGTGCCGGCCGGGACCGGAGGAACCAGCCGGTGATGACCGTGGCGGAGGCCCGGCAGGTGGGCGCCTACCGCTCCGCGCTGGTCTCCAGCTTCGCCAACGGCTGGACCGCCCACGGGATCCGGGTGGCCCTGGTGCCGCTGTTCGCGGTCGCCGTCCTCGGGGCGGGCTCCGCGGTGGCCGGCCTGGCGCTGGCGGTCTACGCCGCGGGCAACGCCCTGGCCCTGCCGGTCACCGGCCGGCTGACCGACCGGTTCGGGCGCAAGCCGCTGGTGCTCTCCGGGCTGCTGGTCAACGGGGTCGCCACCATGGGCCTGGGCCTGGTCCAGGACGTGCCGTGGTTCGTGGTCCTGTCCCTGGTGGCGGGCATGGGCTCCGGGACGCTGAACCCCGGGCAGCAGGCCACCGTGGCCGACGTCATCGGGCCGGACCGGGCCGGCGGGCCCGTGCTCGCGCGCTTCCAGATGAGCGCCGACGCCGGGCAGATCCTGGGCCCCGTGGTCGCCGGCGCGCTCGCCGACGCCGCGGGCTTCGGCTGGGCCTTCGGGGTCTCCGGGGCGATCATGCTGCTCGCGGCCGGGGCCTGGCTGCCCGTGCGGGACACCATGGAACGGCCCGACACCGCGGCGGCGCGCCCGGCCGGGTCGTAGGCGGGCCCGGGCGCGGTGCCGGGCGACCGGTGACCGGGCGACCGGTGACCGGGCGGCACGGGCCCGGCGCCGGGCTCAGCGTAGCTCGGCGAGCCGCTGCCCGATCACGGTGGTGACCCCGTCCCCGCGCATGGACACCCCGTAGAGGGCGTCGGCGATCTCCATCGTCCGCTTCTGGTGCGTGATGATGATCAGCTGCGAGGTCTCCTGCAGCTGGCGGAAGATGCTCAGCAGCCGCCCGAGGTTGCGGTCGTCCAGGGCCGCCTCGACCTCGTCCATCACGTAGAACGGCGAGGGGCGGGCCTTGAAGATCGCCACGAGCAGGGCGATGGCCGTCAGGGAGCGCTCGCCGCCGGAGAGCAGGGACAGCCGCTTGATCTTCTTCCCCGCCGGGCGCGCCTCCACGTCGATGCCGGTGCTGAGCATGTCCGTCGGGTCGGTGAGCCGCAGCCGGCCCTCGCCGCCGGGGAACAGGGTGGCGAAGACGCCCTCGAACTCCCGGGCGGTGTCGGCGTAGGCCTCGGTGAAGACCCGTTCCACGTGCTCGTCCACCTCGCGCAGGATGCTGCGCAGGTCCTGCCGGGAGCGCTTCAGGTCCTCGAGCTGCTCGGCGAGGAAGCGGTGCCGCTCCTCGAGCGCCGCGAACTCCTCCAGCGCCAGCGGGTTCACCCGGCCCAGCGAGGCCAGCTCCTTCTCGGCCCGGCGCAGCCGCCTCTCCTGCTCGGTCCGCACGAACGGCGCCCCCGCCACCGCCCCGAACAGGGCGTCCTGTCCGTCCGCCCCCTCCGGCGGCTCCTCCGTCCCGGTCCCCTCGTCGGGGTCGGGGATCGGCAGGTGCGGCCCGTAGTGCTCCACGAGCGCGTCCGGGGTCAGGCCCAGCTCCTCCAGGGAGCGGGCCTCGAGCGCCTCGATCCGGGTGCGCTGCTGGGTGCGGGCCAGCTCGTCACGGTGCACGGAGTCGGTGAGCTCGGCGACGCGGGCGGCGAGCCGGTCGTTGGCGGCGCGCAGCTCCGTGAGCTCCGCGTCCAGGCCGGCGCGCACGGCCTCCGCCCGGTCCCGGTCCCCGGCGGCGGCGGCCACGGACGCCTCGACACGCACCAGCAGCTGCTCGGCCGCGGCCAGCACGGCCTCGGCGTTGCGCGCCTGCAGCCGGCGGCGGTGCGCCCGGCGCTCGGCCTCCTCCCGGGCCCGGCGCTCGGTGGCGGCGGCCCGCTCCTGGGAGGCCGCCCGGTTGCCGAGGGCACGGGCCTGCTCCTCGAGGGAGCGCAGGGCCAGCCGCGCCTCGGTCTCGGTGGCGCGGGCGGCGGTGGCGGCACGGTGCAGCTCGTCGCGGCGGGCGGCGGCCTCCAGCTGGGCGTCCTCGGTGTCCTCCTCGCCGAGCTCCTCGGCGGCCTGCAGGCGGTCGGCGACCTCGCGCAGGCGCTGCTGCTCCGCGGCCAGGTGCCGGTCCGCGGCCGCGACCTGCTCCTCGAAGCGGCCGGTCTCCGCCGCGGCGGAGTCCAGCACGGCCCGGACCCGGGACAGCTCGGAGGCGGCCCGCTCGGCGCCGCGCTCGGCCGCGCGCAGCGCCGCCGCGGCCTCCTGGGCCCGCCGGCGGCCGGCGTCGCGCTCCTCGCCCGCCGCGCGCACCGCGGCGCGGGCGCGGTCCAGGGCGGCGGCGAGCCGGGCCTGCTCCTGCTCGGCGCGCTCGGCGGCGGCGCGGGTCTCGAGCGTGCCGGCGGCCTCCGCGGCCCCGCCCCAGGCGGTCGCGGAGGTGAACACGTCGCCGTCGCGGGTCACCGCGGTCAGCCCGGGCCGGCCGGCCACGGCCCGGGCCGCCGTGGCCGCGTCCTCCGCGAGCACGGTGCCGGCCAGCAGGGCGCGGACCGCGGCCGCGCCGCGCCGGGCGTCGTCGTCCGTTCCCCCCGCCCCGGGCCCGAGGACGGCGGCCGCGGGCCGGACCCCGGGCAGGCGCAGGACCTCCGGCGGGGCGGGGACTCCCGCCGGGGCGGCGCCGTCGGCGACCAGGAGGTGGACCCGGCCCACCCCGTCCCCGCGCAGGGCCTCGAAGACCGAGACGGCCGCGCCGTGGGAGCGCACGGCGAGCGCCTCCGCGAACGGGCCCAGGGCGGCGGTCACGGCCCGCTCCCACCCGGGCTCCACGCCCACGAGGTCGACGACGGCGCCCAGCACGGCGTCCGCGTGGCGCTCGCGGACCGCGGACGAGCCGTCGGGCTGGCGCAGGGCGGCGCGCAGGGTCTCGGCACGGGCCCGCTGGGCGTCGTGGGCGCGCAGCAGCTCCTGCGCCGCGGTCTCCGCCTCCCGGGCGGCCGCACGGGCCGTCCCGGCCGCCGCGTCCGCCGCCTCGTGCTCGGCGCGGGCACGGTCGGCGGCACCGGCCGCCTCACGGGCGGCCAGGGCGAGGCTCTCGGCCTCCGCGCCGGCCCGTTCCCGGCGCTCCCCGGCCTCGGCGCGGGTGGCGTGCAGGCGGGCGAGCTCGTTCTCGGCCGCCTCCACCCGGGAGCGGGCCGCCGCCACGGCGCCCGTCAGCCGGGCCAGGCCCTCGCGCCGGTCGGCGGCCGCCCGGAGGAGGCCGGTGACCACGGCGTCCTGGGCCCGGGCGGCGGCCTCGGCGGCCTCCCGGTCCTCGATGGCCGCGGCGAGCCCGTCGGTGGCGTCCTCGACCTGCTCGAGCAGCAGGCCCTGCTCCGCGCGGGTGCGGGCGGCCTGCACGGCGAGCCGGTCCGGGTCCCCTCGGCGGCCGGGCCCAGCAGCCGGCGCCGCTCGGCGGCCAGCGAGGCCAGCGACCGGTAGCGCTCCTGCACCGCGGTGAGCTGGTACCAGGTGTCCCGGGCCGCGTTGAGCGCAGGCGTCGCGCGCGCGGCGCGGGCCTCGACGTCGGCCTGCCGGGCGCGCCCGGCGTCGAGGTCCTGCTCGGCCTGCGCGCGCTCGGCGCGCAGCCGGCGTTCGAGGTCCTCGTCGACCGCGAGCGAGGTGCGGGCCCGGACGAGGTCGTCGGCCAGCAGCCGCGCCCGGGCGTCGCGGACGTCGTGCTGGATCCGCTGGGCGCGGCGGGCCACCCGGGCCTGCCGCCCCAGCGGGGTCAGCTGGCGGCGGATCTCGGCGGTGAGGTCCTCGAGCCGGTCCAGGTTCGCCTGCATGGCCTCCAGCTTGCGCAGCGTGCGCTCCTTGCGGCGGCGGTGCTTGAGGATCCCGGAGGCCTCCTCGACGAACCCGCGGCGCTCCTCGGGCGTGGCGTGCAGGATCCGGTCGAGCTGTCCCTGGCCCACGATGACGTGCATCTCGCGGCCGAGCCCGGAGTCGGAGAGCAGCTCCTGGATGTCGAGCAGCCGGCAGGCCCTCCCGTTGATCGCATACTCGGAGCCTCCCGAGCGGAAGAGCGTGCGCGAGATCGTGACCTCGGAGTACTCGATCGGCAGGGCGCCGTCGGCGTTGTCGATGGTCAGCGCCACGTGGGCGCGGCCGAGCGGGGCCCGCCCGGCCGTGCCGGCGAAGATGACGTCCTCCATCTTCCCGCCGCGCAGCGACTTGGCGCCCTGCTCCCCCATGACCCACGACAGGGCGTCCACCACGTTGGACTTCCCCGAGCCGTTGGGCCCGACCACGGCGGTGACCCCGGGCTCGAACTCGAAGGTGGTGGCCGAGGCGAAGGACTTGAACCCCCGCACGGTCAGGGTCTTCAGGTGCACGGGCGGCCGGTCTCCTGGACTGGGGGTTCGGGGGTCGCCCCCACTGTACTCGGGCGCGTCCCGGCGCGGCGGCGCGGTGCGGGCAGGGGCCGGGCCGGAGGGAAAAGCTAAGCCTGCAGAGAAACGGCGGTGCCCGGGCACCGCGCCGACGACCGGCCGGTAGACTGACCGCGACCAGCACGACCTGCCGACCCGTGACCGCGCCTGCCGGGCGCCGGAGCGGGGCGTCGGCGAGCCCCTAACGAAAGCCAGAGACCTTGACCGGTAATTCCTCGATCCGTCACCAGAACGCCGCACTCCTGGCCATCACCAAGGTCGAGGCCGACGAGGTGGTGCCCTCGTCCCACGCCGACGAGGTCCTGGAGGACACGTTCGCGCGGCTGAAGATGCCGAAGGGGCTGCTGCAGCGCCTCGCGGGCGTCAACGAGCGGCGCGTGTGGTCGCCGGGGCGCCACTTCACCGACGGCGCCGTGGAGGCGGGCGAGGCGGCCCTGGCCCGGGCGGGGGTCCGCCCGGAGCAGGTGGGGCTGCTGATCAACGCCTCGGTGACCCGCGACGGCTACGAGCCGGCGGTCTCGGTGTCCGTGCACCACCGGCTCGGGCTGGCGCCCTCCGCGCTGAACTTCGACGTCACCAACGCGTGCCTGGGCTTCGTCAACGGGCTCACGATCGCCTCCACGATGATCGACTCGGGCGCGATCGACTACGCCGTCGTCGTCGCCGGCGAGGACCCGACCCCCTGGCACCGCGAGACGTACGAGCGGCTGCAGGGCCCGGACGTGACGCGGGCGGACGTGGTGCGCGAGTTCGCCACCCTGACCCTCGGCTGCGGGGCCGCCGCCGCCGTGGTCGGGCCGGCCGACCGGCACCCGGAGGGCCACCGCATCGCGGGGTCCGTGACTCGGTCCGCGACCGAGCACCACGGGCTGTGCATCGGCGGCTTCGACGGCATGTACACCGACGCCACCGGCCTGCTCAAGCACGGCGTGGGCCTGCTCGCGGACGCCTGGCACGACGCGCACCAGGACGGCTGGGAGTGGTCGGATATGGACCGCTACATCGGCCACCAGGTCTCCATGTCCCACACCAACAAGCTGTTCCAGGACGTCGGGATCGCCCCGGAGCGGTTCCCGCTGACCTTCCCCTTCTGGGGCAACGTCGCGGCCGCGGCCCTGCCCATGACCCTCGCCCTCGAGGCCGAGCGGCTCGAGCGCGAGGACCGGGTCCTGCTCCTGGGCGTCGGCTCGGGGCTCAACGCGACGTACATGGAGATCGACTGGTGATCCCCCGGCGCTGAGCGCCGCCCGATCACCCCCGCACGCCCGCACCCGACGAGGAGCCCCACGCCCATGGCACGCAGACGACCGTCCACGACCCCCCAGCACGAAGGGCCGGACGCGGCACGGCTGCCCATGACCGAGGTGCCGCTGCCCGGGGTGGACCCGGTCTGGTCCCGCACGGTCACGGTCGCCTCCACCGCGCCCGTGGAGCCCGTGCCCGGCCGCCGCCGCCGCTGGCACCTGCTGGACAACGCGGCCTCACTGGAGGCGGCCGGGCTGAGCCCGCGCGGCACGGTGCTGGCCGTGCACGGCAACCCGACCTGGTCCTACCTGTGGCGCGACGTGCTGGCCGCCGGCGTCGACCCCGCCAACCCGTGGCGGGTCGTGGCCGTGGACCAGCTCGACATGGGCTTCTCCGAGCGCACCGGGCTCTTCCGCCGCCTGGACGACCGGGTGCGGGACCTGGCCGACCTCACCGCCGAGCTCGGCCTCGACGACGCCACCACGCCCGTGGTGACCCTCGCCCACGACTGGGGCGGGCTGATCTCCTCCGGCTGGGCGCTGGAGCACCCGGACGTGCACCGCGGGGTGGTCCTCACCAACACCGCCGTCCACCACGACGGCGCCGAGGAGATCCCCGCCTCCCTGCGCCTGGCCCTGGCCCCGGCCGCCCACGGGCTGCTCACCGAGCGCACCACGGCCTTCCTCGACGTCGCGCTGGCGCTGGCGAACCCGTCCCTGCCCGCGGACGTCCGGGCGGCCTACCGGGCCCCGTACGCCACGCGCGCCCGGCGCGAGGCCATCCGCCACTTCGTGGCCGACATCCCCGTGCCCGCCGACCACCCCTCCCACGCGAGATTCGAGCAGATCGCCGCCGGCGTGGCCGGGATGGACGTCCCCGCCCTGCTCCTGTGGGGCATCGGGGACCCCGTGTTCCAGGAGCGCTACCTGCAGGACCTGATGCGGCGGCTGCCGCACGCCGACGTGCACCGCTACGAGGGCGCCCAGCACCTGCTGCCCGAGGCCCGGGACATCGCCGGCCCGGTGATGGCCTGGCTCGCCGACCGCTTCGGGCCCGGCCCCACCCGGCGCGAGCTGCACGTGCAGCGCCGCGCCACGGCCCGGGGCGCCCACGTGCCCTTCCACGCGGAGCTCGAGCAGCGCCGCGCCGACCTCGGCCTCGCCGTGGTCGACATGGCCCCCGGTGCCGAGGCCACGGGGCCGCGGGCGACCACGGCCCCCGTGCGGGCCAGCCTGAGCTGGGCGGAGCTGGCCGACCGGGTCGACCGCCTCGCCGCCGGTCTGACCGGCATCGGGGTGCGCCCCGGGGACCGGGTGAACCTCATGGTCCCGCCGGGCTCGGACCTCACCGCGCTGCTCTACGCGTGCCTGCGCGTCGGCGCCGTCGTCGTCGTCGCGGACACCGGGCTGGGCCCGAAGGGGCTGACCCGGGCGCTCAAGGGCGCGGGGCCGGACTGGCTGGTGGGCATCCGCAAGGCCCTGGTCGCCGGGCGGGCCCTGGGCTGGCCGGGCACCCGGATCTCCCTGGAGCGCCTCGACCCGGTCTCCCGCCGCGTCCTCGGCGTGGCCCACGACGTCCCCGGCCTGCTGGAGTCCGCGCCGCGCCCGGACCTGCCCGCTCCCGGCCCCGAGGCGGACGCCGTGGTGCTGTTCACCTCCGGGTCCACCGGGCCGGCCAAGGGCGTGGTCTACACCCACCGGCAGCTCTCCGCGATGCGCGACGCCGTGCGCGGCACCTACGGCCTGTCCGCCGGCACCGGGCTCGTGGCCGGCTTCGCGCCGTTCGCCCTGCTCGGGCCCGCCATGGGCACGACCTCGGTGACCCCGGACATGGACGTCACGGCCCCGAAGACCCTCACGGCCCGCGCCCTGGCCGACGCCGCCTCCGCGATCCGGGCGACCGCGGTGTTCCTGTCCCCGGCCGCCATCACGAACGTCCTGGCCACCGCCCACGAGCTCGACGAGGGCCAGCGGCTGGCCCTGGGCCGCGTGGAGCTGGTGCTCTCGGCCGGGGCGCCGCTGCCGGAGGCGCTGCTGGAACGGTTCCAGGAGCTGGTGCCGGCCGCGACGCTGCACACGCCCTACGGCATGACGGAGGGGCTGCCCCTCACCGACGTCACGCTCGGCACGATCCGCCAGGCGCGCCGGGACGGCACCGTGGCGGGGGGCTCCCCGGTGGCCGGTGCCGGCAACGGGGTGTGCGTGGGCACCGCCGTGCACGGGGCCGAGCTCGGCGTCACCGCCCTGGGCCCGGACGGCGTGCCCGGCGACGAGATCACCACCGCGGCCGGGACCACCGGGGAGATCGTCGCCCGCGCCCCGCACGTCAAGGACCGCTACGACCGGCTGTGGGCCACGGAGCACCGGAGCACCCAGCTGCCCGGCTGGCACCGCACCGGGGACGTGGGACACGTCGACGCCGCCGGCCGGCTGTGGGTGGAGGGCCGCCTGGCCCACGTGATCGTGACCGCCGGGGGCGTGCGCACCCCGGTCGCCGCCGAGCACGCGGCCCAGACCGTGCCGGGAGTGGGCCGCGTCGCCGTGGTCGGCGTGGGCCCCGCCGGCGCCCAGGTGCCCGTGGCCGTTGCGGAGACCGTGCCGCCGGCCCCGCGGCCCGGACCCGCCGATCCCCTGCTCACCGGCGCCGTGCGCGAGGCCGTGCGGGAGGCGACCGGCATGGACCTCGCGGCCGTCCTGGTGCTGCCCGAGCACCCCACCGACATCCGGCACAACTCCAAGATCGACCGAGCCCTGCTGGCCGGGTGGGCGGACGCCGCCCTGGCCGGAGGAAGGATCAGGAACCCGTGAACGGCAAGCACCGCAAGGACGGCCCGCACGACGAGAAGGTCCCCGCCTACGACGCCGCCGTGACGGAGGGCGCCCCGCCGGCCGGCACCGGCAGCCACGAGGTGGACCGCGGGCCCCGGGAGCTGGAGGGGCGCGGCCGCACGGTGCTCGTCACCGGCGCCTCCGGGATGCTCGGGGAGCACGTGGCCCGCCTGCTCCGGAGCCGGAACTGGACGGTGCGGCTGCTGCAGCGCCGGCACGCCGCCCTGGCCGACCATCCCGGCGTGCAGGAGGTGCTGGGCTCCGTGACCGACCCCGACGCCGTGGCCCGCGCGCTGGAGGGCGTCGACGACGTCGTCCACCTCGCCGCGAAGGTGTCCTTCGCCGGGGACTGGGACGAGTTCGTGCTGATCAACGTCACGGGCACCCGGGTGCTGCTGGAGGCGGCCCGGCGCGCGGGCGTGGACAACGTCGTGTTCGTCTCCTCCCCCTCCGTCGCCCACACGGGCGTGTCGATCGTGGGCGAGCCGGCCCGCCCGGCCGACCCCGTGCACGCCCGCGGCGACTACGCCCGCTCCAAGGCCGCCGCGGAGCTGCTCGCGCTGGAGGCGGACGGCCGGGGACTGCGCGTCACGGCCGTGCGCCCCCACATCGTGTGGGGCCCCGGGGACACCCAGCTGGTCGAGCGCGTGGTGGACCGCGCCGCCCGGGGCCGGATGCCGCTGCTGGACCACGGCGCGGCGCTGATCGACACCACCTACATCGACAACGCCGCCGAGGCCATCGTGCGGGCGCTGGAGCGGATCGAGTGGTCGCACGGGCAGGCGCTCGTGGTCACGAACGGCCAGCCGCGCACCGTGGGCGAGCTGATCTCCGGCTTCTGCCGGGCGGCGGGCGTGCAGCCGCCGACCCGGCGGGTCCCCGGCGCGGTGGCCCGCGTCGCCGGGAAGCTCATCGAGAAGCTCTGGGCGCTGCGGCCGGGGGCCGACGAGCCGCCGATGACGGCGTTCCTGGCCGAGCAGCTGTCCACGGCGCACTGGTTCGACCAGCAGACCACCCGCGAGGTGCTCGACTGGACGCCGGCCGTGACCATCGAGGAGGGCATGCGGCGGCTGGCCGAGTACTACCGCACGCACCCGCTGGGCGCCCACGACGCCCCGCAGCCGGCCACCGGGTCCACCGCCGCCGACGCCGCCTGAGCCGGCACTGCGCCGCGGCCGGTCAGAACCGGGCGTTGCGGGGAGCGCGCTGGCAGACCGGGCAGCGGTAGGAGGAGCGGTTCATGAACTGCTCGCGCACGATCAGCGCCGACCGGCCCTCCTCCGCGCACCGGGGGCAGGGCCGGCCGGAGCGGCCGTAGGCGTTGAGGTCGCGGGCGAAGTAGCCCGACTCCCCGTTGACGTTGACGTAGAGGGAGTCGAAGCTCGTCCCGCCGGCCGCGAGGGCCCGGTCCATCACCTCCCGGACCGCCGCGAGCACCCGGTGCGTCTCGGGGCGCCGGAGCGTGTCGGTGGGGCGGGCCCAGTGCAGGCGGGCCTGCCACAGCGCCTCGTCGGCGTAGATGTTGCCGATCCCGGAGACGAGGGCCTGGTCCAGCAGGGCGCGCTTGAGCCCGGTGCGGCGCCGGCGCAGCCGGTCGTGCAGGACGTCGGCGTCGAAGGCCGGGTCCAGGGGGTCGCGGGCGATGTGGGCCGCGCGGGCGGGCACGGCCGGCAGTCCCGTGACCGAGCGTCCGCCCGGGGCGCCGTCGTCGGTGGGCACGAGCCGGTCCAGGACCATGCCGCCGAAGATCCGCTGGTCCACGAAGCGCAGCTCGGCGGGGGTGCCGGGGCGCTCGGACAGGCTCAGCCGCACCTTGAGGTGCTTCTCTGCGGGCAGCCCGGCGTCCTTGACGAGCAGCTGCCCGCTCATCCCCAGGTGCACCAGCAGGGCCTCCTGCGGCGGGTCCCCGTCCGGTCCGGTCAGCGGCAGCCAGAGGAACTTGCCGCGGCGCACGGCGTCGCCGACCACCGCGCCCTCGAGCTCGTGGGCGAAGGCGACCGGGCCGGGCGCGTGCCGGCGCACCGAGCGGGGGTCGAGGACCTGCACGGTCTCGATCCGGCGGCCCACGACCCAGCGCTCCACGCCGCGGCGGACGACCTCGACCTCGGGCAGCTCAGGCACGGGCGCCCCGCGTGTCCGGCTCAGGCACCGCTGCGGGCCACCAGGGCCGCGTAGGCCTGCGCGGCGGCGGAGCGCTCGGCCTCCTTCTTGGTGGTGCCGGCGCCCGTGCCGTGGTCCTTCCCGCCGATGAGCAGGTGCGCCTCGTAGCGGCGGTCGTGGTCCGGGCCGGTGCCCTCCACGGCGTAGCGGACGGGACCCAGCCCGCGGGCCGCGGCGAGCTCCTGGATCTCGGTCTTCCAGTCGCGGCCCTCGGTCATCACGAAGCCGTCCTCGAGCAGCGGCACGACCAGGCGCAGCACGAAGTCGCGGGCGGCCTCCAGCCCGGAGCACACGTAGACGGCGCCGATCAGCGCCTCCATGGTGTCGGCCAGGATCGAGGCCTTCTCGTGCCCCCTGGTCCGCACCTCGCCCTTGCCCAGGCGGATGTGCGCGCCCACGTCGAGGGAGCGCGCGAGGTCGGCGAGGGTGCGGGTGCTCACCACGGCCGCGCGGATCTTGGCGAGGTTGCCCTCGGAGTCGTCGGGGTAGCGGTGGAAGATCTCGTCGGTGACCGCCAGGCCCAGCACGGAGTCGCCGAGGAACTCGAGCCGTTCGTTGTGGCCCTGTCCCCCGTGCTCGTACGCGTAGGAGCGGTGGGTCAGCGCAAGACGGAGCGTCTCGGCGTCGATGTCGACGCCGAGACGCTCCAGCAGGTCCTGAGGGTTCGCGGTGGTGGTCACCGTGGTCAGGCGTCGGCCACCTTGCGGCCCTTGTACTCCAGGAACAGCGCGGTCCCCGCGGAGTCGGTCACGACCTTGGCCTGGTGCGGCAGGCTGTAGGTGACCTTGCCGTTCTCGACGGTCTTGACCAGCTTCGGCGCGGTCGCCTTCCACTGGGAACGGCGTGCACGGGTGTTGGCACGGGACATCTTCCGCTTGGGAACAGCCACGGCTATCTCTCTTCTCTCGTATCGGTCGTCTTCTCCGAGGTGTCCTGCTCGAGCAGGCCCGACAGGGCGCTCCAGCGAGGATCGAGCACCTCGTGGTGGTGTCCCGGGTCGTCCTCCAGGCGCGCGCCGCACTGGGCGCACAACCCCTGGCAGTCCTCCCGGCACACCGGTTGGAACGGCAGCTGAGTGATCACTGCGTCCCGAAGCATGGGTTCGAGGTCGATCTTCTCGTCCTGAACTTCATACATCTGGTCGTCCTCGACGTCCTCCCCACCGGTGGTGGCGGCGTCGAAGAGGTACAGCTCCTGCACGTCGACGTCCAGATCGTAGTCGATCGGGTCGAGGCATCGGCTGCACTCGCCGTGGATGTCCACGGCGGCCGTGCCGGACACCAGGATCCCGTCGTGGACGGACTCCAGCCGGAGCTCCAGCTCGATGTCCGAACCCTCCGGGGCGCCGATGAGTGCGTTGCCGAAGTCCTTCGGCGCGGGCACCACCTTCTCCAGTCGTCGCATCGTCCCCGGGCGGTGCTCGAGGTCCCTGACATCGATGATGAGGGGCGAACTGTTCTCGCGACTGATGACGATCTCCTGGTGAAATTCTGGCCGACAGGCCATGGTAGCGCGCCCCGCCGCCCGTTCTCAAACGGGACGCGCCCCGGCGACCCCGGACGGCCCCGGCGGGCTCAGGCCCGCAGGGCGCGCAGCACCGGCTCGGGCACGAAGCCGGAGACGTCCCCGCCCAGCCCCTGGACCTCCTTGACGAGGGTGGAGGACAGGTGCAGGAACTGCGGGTCCCCCGGCAGGAACACCGTCTCGACCCGGGTGAGGTCGCGGTTCATCGTGGCCATCGGTACCTCGTACGCGTAGTCCTCCCCCGAGCGCAGGCCCTTGACCAGTGCCACCGCGCCACGCTCCGCCGCGTAGTCCGCGAGCAGGCCTCCGCCCATGGGCTCGACGACGACGCCGGCGATCCCTGCGAGGCTCTCCTCCGCCAGGGCCAGCCGCTGCTCGTGGTCGAAGCGGTAGCGCTTGTGCGGGTTCGTGGACACCGCGACCACCACCTCGTCGAAGAGCGCCGCGGCGCGCGCGACGACCTCCACATGGCCGTTGTGGATGGGGTCGAAGGAGCCGGGACAGATCGCTCGATGCATGGGCCCCATCCTAGGCACGCGGCCGCGGGACCCTAGACTGGCGGCCATGGATGCCACTGCCGCCGCCCACACGTCCCGCGCCCCCTGGGAGCGCATGGCCCACGGAGGAGGCCTGCTGACCAGCGCCGGCGAGCTCTCCGGGACGGTGTTCGAGGAGATGTCCCGGCTGGCCGCACGGACGGGGGCGATCAACCTGGGCCAGGGCTTCCCGGACGTGGACGGACCCCCGGAGATGCTCGACGCCGCCGCCGCCGCGCTGCGCGGCGGCGGCAACCAGTACTCCCCGGTCGCGGGAGTGCCGCAGCTGCAGGAGGCCGTCGCCGAGCACCAGCGCCGCTTCTACGGCCTCGAGCCGGACCCGGCCTCCGGCGTCGTCGTGACCGTGGGCGCCTCCGAGGGGCTGGCCGCGAGCCTCCTCGCGTTCCTGCGACCCGGGGACGAGGTCGTCACCTTCGAGCCGCACTACGACCTCTACGGCGCCGTGGTGGAGTTCGCGGGCGCGCGGCTGGTCACGGTCCCGCTCGAGCCCCCGCGCTTCTCCCCGGACCTGGACCGCCTCGCCGCGGCCTTCGGGCCCCGCACCCGCATGGTGATCCTCAACGACCCGCACAACCCCACGGGCACCGTGTTCGACGACGCCGTCCTGTCCCGGGTGGTCGAGCTGGCCGCGGAGCACGACTGCGTGGTGGTGACCGACGAGGTCTACGAGCACCTGCGCTACGGCGGCGCCCACCGTCCCCTGGCGGCCCTGCCGGGGGCCTTCGAGCGGACCCTCACCGTCTCCTCGGTGGGCAAGACGTTCTCGGCCACCGGCTGGCGCGTGGGCTGGGTGAGCGGGCCGGAGCACCTCGTCGGCGCGGTGCGGGCCACCAAGGCGTACTTCACGCACAGCGCCGCCACACCCCTGCAGCTCGGGGCGGCGGCGGCCCTGCGCCTGCCGGACGCCTTCTACGAGGGACTGGCCGAGGACTTCCGGCAGCGCCGTGACGTGCTCGTGCAGGGGCTGGCCGCCGCGGGCGCCGAGCCCTTCGAGCCGCAGGGCACGTTCTTCGTCGTGGCCGACGTGCGCGCACTGTGCGAGCGGCACGGCGTCGGGGACGCCACCGCGCTGGCCCCCGTGCTGGCCGAGCGCTCCGGCGTGGTGGGCGTGCCGGTGCCGGCCCTGGCCTCGGCGGCGCACCGGGGTCTGTACACCACCTGGATGCGCTTCTCCTTCGGCAAGCGCCGGGACCTCCTGGAGCAGGCCGGCCGGCGGCTGGCCGGCTGAGCCGCGGAGGGCCCGTCACACACGGTCAGCACCCTTGGCGCGGCCGTGCCGGGTGGCTACCGTGGTGCGCACCCGCGAGCCCGGTGGAGCGTTCCGGGCCCGGGCCGGCGGCCCGCCGACGGCCGCCGTCGTCAGTGGGGCCGGCACGCGCGGCCGCGGCGACCGGCCCCTCCCGCAAGCTGTGTCCGAAGGGGGAACCATGCCAGCAGGCCAGGGCAAGAACATCCGGCGGGTCACGAGCGTCGACGTGATCCGCAGCAGGCAGGGGGACGGCGACGCCGGCTCCTACACGTTCGAGCTGACGCTCGACGACGGTGTGGAGGAGTACCTGCTCGTCGTCCCGGAGAGCGAGGCCAGCACCGTGGCGCGGCTCATCCAGCACAGCAGCTCGATGCAGCTGGACAAGAACACGGACGACCTGATCTTCGAGAAGTACGGGGACTGAGTCCCGCCCGCGGCGACGGCGGCCGCTGCCGAGACAGCGGCCGCCGTCGCCGCGGTGCGTGGGCGGGAGGAGCTCAGACCGTCGCCCGGCGGCCGAGGGCCCGGTAGCAGAAGCCGGCGGCGGCCCAGCGCTCGGGGTCGAGCACGTTGCGCCCGTCCAGGATCTGCGGCACGGCCACCAGCGGGTGGAGCTGCTCGGGGGTCATCGCCTTGAACTCGGCCCACTCGGTCAGCAGCACCACGACCTCCGCGCCGGTGGCGGCGGCCTCGAGGGAGTCCACGTAGTCCAGGCGCGGATAGCGCTTGGCGGCGTTGGCGTTGGCCTTGGGGTCGTAGACGGCGACCTCGGCGCCGATCGAGTGCAGCCGGGCGGCGATGTCCAGGGCCGGGGAGTCGCGCACGTCGTCGGAGTCGGGCTTGAAGGCCGCCCCGAGCACGGCCACCTGCTTGCCCACCACGGAGCCGCCGAGCATCTGGGTGACGGTGTCCACGGTGTGCCCGCGGCGGCGGACGTTGATGTCGTCGACCTCCGCCAGGAAGCGCACCGACTGCTCCACGCCCAGCTCCGCGGCCCGCGCCCGCAGGGCCCGGATGTCCTTGGGCAGGCAGCCGCCGCCGAAGCCCACCCCGGCGTTGAGGAACTTCCGCCCGATCCGCTCGTCGAGCCCGATCGCGTCGGCGAGGGTGCGGATGTCCCCGCCGACCGCCTCGGTCAGCTCGGAGAGGGCGTTGATGAAGGAGATCTTGGTGGCCAGGAACGCGTTGGCGGCGACCTTCACCAGCTCGGCCGTCTCGAAGTCGGTGACGATCAGCGGCACGCCCGCCTCCAGCTGGCGGGCGTAGACCCGGCGCATCACGGCCTCCGCGGCCGCGTCCTCCGCGCCCAGCACCATCCGGTCCGGGGTCAGGGTGTCCTCCACGGCGTAGCCCTCGCGCAGGAACTCCGGGTTCCAGACCAGGGACACGTCCACCCCGTCCCGGGCCGAGGCCCGCGCCAGGTCGGCCAGCCGCCGGGCCGAGCCGACGGGGACCGTGGACTTGCCGGCGATCACGCAGTCCTTCGTGGCGGCCGCGGCGATCGAGCCCACGGCGGCGTCCACGTAGCGCATGTCCGCCGCGAAGGACCCGGCGCGCTGGGGCGTGCCGACCCCCACGAAGTGCACGTCGCCGAAAGCCCCGGCCTCCTCGTAGCTGGTGGTGAAGCGCAGGCGCCCGGTGTCCACGTGCTTGCGCAGCAGCTCGCCCAGTCCTGGTTCGTGGAAGGGCAGCTCCCCGCGGGACAGGGCGTCGACCTTGGCCGGGTCCACGTCCACGCCCAGGACCTCGAAGCCCATCTCCGCCATCGACGCGGCGTGCGTGGCCCCCAGGTAGCCCGTGCCCAGAACCGTGATCTTCATGGACGTCCTCCGTCTCTGCCGGGCCGCCGGGCCCGTGCTCGTTGTTGCCTGTCGCATCTTGTCAGGGCGATCTTGTCAGGGCCGGGGCGCGCAGCGGCGCACCTGCTCAGCGCGGCGCGCCGGGCGGCGGCGCGGATGTGAGCGCCGTCTCGGCGAACCACGTGGTGGTCTCCCCGTGCCGTTTCTGCTCGAAGCGGCGCAGCCCGGACGGCCACGCCGGCTCGGGCGAGCGCGAGGACCGCTCGACCACGACCACCCCGCCCTCGCCCAGCCGGCCCACCAGCGCCGCCAGCACCGCGGTCAGCTCGCGCTCGCCCAGCGGGTAGGGCGGGTCGGCCAGCACCAGGTCCCAGGGACCCGCCGCGGGATCGGCCAGGTAGGCGGCGACGGCGCCCTGGTGGACCGCGACGACGTCGTCGCGGCCCAGCGCCCGGTGCACCACGGCCGCGTTGGCCCGGCAGGCGCGGACGGCGGGCGGGTGGCGCTCGACCAGGGTCACCGCCGCCGCGCCCCGGCTGGCGGCCTCGCAGCCCAGCGCCCCGGACCCGGCGAACAGGTCCAGGACCCGGGCCTCGTGGAGCATGCCCCAGGCCTCGAGGCGGGCGAAGAGCGACTCCTTGACCCGGTCGGTGGTGGGGCGGGTGCCCTGGCCCGGCACGGACTGCAGGCGCAGTCCCCCGGCGGCTCCGGCGATGATCCTGCTCATGGTCGTGCTCCTCCCGTCCTCGACCGCACCGGGCTCAGCCCCGGTCCAGGAACGCCTCGGCGTCCGGGGCGAGGTAGCGTTCGATGGCCTCGGCGAGCTCGGGGTGCTCGTCGAGCCCGGGGTCCTCGCCGAGGAGGGTGACGGCGTCCCGGCGGGCGCGCTCGATCAGCTCGGCGTCGTCGAGCGCGCGCAGCAGCCGCAGGGTGGACCGTCCTCCCGACTGCGCCGCGCCGAGGATGTCCCCCTCGCGGCGCAGCTCCAGGTCGGCCCGGGCGAGCGCGAAGCCGTCGGTGGAGCCGGCCACGACCTCGATGCGCTCCCGCGAGGGGTGCTCGGCGGGGCGCCGGGTGACCAGCAGGCACGTCCCGGCGTGCCCACCCCGCCCGATCCGCCCGCGCAGCTGGTGCAGCTGGGAGATGCCGAACCGGTCGGCGTCCACGATGATCATCAGCGTGGCGTTGGGGACGTCCACCCCCACCTCGACCACGGTGGTGCACACCAGCAGCTGCACCACCCCGGAGGCGAAGTCCTCCATGAGGCGGGCCTTCTGCACCGGGTCGAGCCGGCCGTGGAGCACCTCGGCGCGCACGCCGTCCAGCACGGGCTGCCGGGCGATCAGCTCGGCCAGCCAGGCCACGGAGGCCATCGGCGCCTCGGCCTCCTCGTCCTCGGCGGCGGCTGCGCGGGCGGACTCGGCCAGGGAGCCGGCGGGCGGGGCCTCGTCGTCGTCCCCGATCTTGGGCGCGACCACGTAGACCTGCCGGCCCGCGTCGATCTCCTCGCGGGCGCGGCGCCACAGGCGCTGCTCCCAGGCGGGGTGCTCCACGAGCCCCACCGTGTGGGTCGCGATGGGCTGGCGCCCGGCCGGCAGCTGGTCCAGCACGGAGACGTCGAGGTCGCCGAAGACGGTCATGGCCACGGTCCGCGGGATGGGGGTCGCGGTCATCACGAGCAGGTGCGGGGGACGGCCGGCCTTGTCCCGGAGCCGGTCGCGCTGCTCCACGCCGAAGCGGTGCTGCTCGTCCACGACGACGAGCCCGAGGTCGGCGAACTGCACGACCTCGGAGAGCAGGGCGTGGGTGCCGATGACGATCCCGGCCTCCCCGGAGGCGATCTGCAGCAGCGCCCGCTTGCGCGCGGCCGCACCCATCGACCCGGTGAGCAGCACGACCTGCGTGCCGTCGGGGTCCCCGCCCAGCTGCCCGCCGTGGGCGAGGGGGCCGAGGGAGCGCAGCACGGAGCCGTGGTGCTGCCCGGCGAGCACCTCGGTGGGCGCGAGCAGCGCGGCCTGGGCGCCCGAGTCGACGACCTGCAGCATGGCGCGCAGCGCCACGAGCGTCTTGCCGGCGCCCACGTCGCCCTGCAGCAGCCGGTTCATGGGGTGGGTCCCGGCGAGCTCCGCCGCGAGCTCCTCCCCCACGGCGCGCTGTCCGGCGGTGAGCTCGAAGGGCAGGGCGGCGTCGAACTTCGCCAGGAGCCCGTCCGGGGTGCCGGGGCGGGCGGTGGTCGGGTGGGCCGCGAGCTCGGCCCGGCGGCGGGCGAGGGCGCACTGGAGCAGGAAGGCCTCCTGGTAGCGGAAGCGGCGGCGGGCCTCGCCGTGGGCCCGCGTGTCCCGCGGCCGGTGCACCTGCCAGTATGCCTCCTCGAGGCCCATGAGCCCTTCCCGCTCGCGGATGCTCTCCGGCAGCGGGTCCGGGACCGCCGCGAAGTCGACGACCGGCAGCAGGGAGTGCACGGCGCGGGCGATCTTGTCCGTGGTGAGCTTGGCGGTGGCCGGATAGATGGGGATGGGGCGCCCGGCCCGCTCCTCCGCGCTCTCCCCGGCCTCCGGGGCGTCCGGGTCGAGGATCGCGTAGTGCGGGTTGGTCATGGTCACGGCGCCGTTGTACAGCCCGACCTTCCCGGAGAACAGGGCGTGCGTGCCCGGGGGGAGGTCCCTGGCCGCGGTCCAGGCGTTGAAGAAGCTCAGCCGCATCGTCCGGCCCGGGGCGGGCTCCGCGTCCTCGAACAGCAGCCGGGGGTCCGAGGAGACGCGGTCGGTGATCACCACGTCCGTGATCGACCCGCGGCGGGAGCGCATCTGGCGGGTGGAGGCGGAGACGACCTCGGCCACGATGGTGACCTGCTGGTCGATGCGCAGCTCCGAGAAGGGGGTGAGCTCGCCCCGGGGCATGTACCGGCGGGGGAAGTGGTCGAGCAGCTGCCCGATCGTGCTCACGGAGAGCTGCCGCGCCAGCTGGTCGGCCGTGGCGCGGCCCAGCAGGCGCGCGAGCGGCTGGTCGAGCTCGGGGACCGGGGCGGGGAACGCCCCGCCGGTGTGGGACCGGGCCATCTCAGGCGCGCCTCATCCGTCCGCCTCCGAGAGGGAGGTCACCGTGAGGTTGACGGCCTCGCCCCGGGCGCCGATCACCGCGAGCGCCTCCTCGGTGCGCTCCACGTGCACGTGCACGCGCCACCGGTAGCCGTCCCCGGCCTCGGAGACCGCGCTCATGATCACGCTGCTGCCCACCTCGCTGAGCTCGTGCCGCAGCTCCGCGGCGTCCAGCGGGGACAGCTCCACGGTGCACATGACCTCCACGCCGCCGTGCACGGTGTGCGGGGCGGCCTGGGCGACCGCGGCCCGTGCGGCGGCGTCGTCGATCAGCTGGTCGAGGCCGGCCTCGTCGCCGGCGTCGTCCCCGCCCACCGTGCGGGCGAGCGCGTCGAGGACGACGAGCATGCCCAGCGCCCCGGCGTCGACCGTGCCGGTCTCGCGCAGGATCTCGAGCTGGTCGGGGGTGGCCAGGACGGCGGCGCGGGCGGCCTCGCTCACCTGGGCCAGGAAGTCCTTCAGCTGCTGGTTCGACCCGTCCCCCACGTCCTGCGGGACCGGGACGGCCGCGGCCGCCTCCAGCACCGAGAGCATGGTGCCGGCGACCGGGTCGGAGAGCACGCTCCAGGCCCGCACGTGGCCCGCGTGCAGGGCCACGCGCACGGACTCGGCGCTCATCCGGGTCTGTCCCTCGAGGGACTGGCCCACCGCCGTGAGGAACACGGAGAAGAGGGTGCCGGAGTTGCCGCGGGCCTCCTCCAGGGCGGCCTGGCCGGCCAGGGCGAGCAGCTCTCCAACGTCGCCGGTCTCCAGCACGCCGGCGGCCTCGGCCGCGGCGCGCACGGTGGTCGCCAGGTTGGTCCCGGTGTCCGAGTCGGCGACCGGGAAGACGTTGAGGGCGTTGAGCACGGGGCTGTGCCGGACGAGATCGCGGTGGGCCAGGTCGAGCCACCGCCGCATGACGGCCGTGTTCGATCCGATCCTATGGTTCAAAGTGATCCCATCCTTCACCGACCGGGTGCCCGAGGGCGAGGTGCGGCGCTCGTCCGTCGAGCAGCACCCGGGGGCGGGTGCCGTCGTGCCCCGGGGGCGCGGGCGCACACGAGCCTATCGCACGGAAGGCCCCGGGCAGGGGGGCGCCCTGTGGAAAGACGGCCAGCAGGCCGTGGTCCTCCCCGCCGGTGAGCACCCAGTCGCGGGGGTCCGCGCCGACCAGCCGGGCGGCCGGCTCCAGGGGTTCGGCGAGGGCGGCCACGGCCGCGCCGTCGAGGTCGACCACGACGCCGCTGGCGGCCGCGACCCGCCCGGCGTCACGGAGCAGGCCGTCCGAGAGGTCGATCATGGCGGTGGCGCCGGCGCGGGCGGCGTCCGGGCCGGCCGGCACGGGGGCGCACGGGCGCAGCTGCGCCGCCGCGAGCTCGTCCAGGAGCTCGTCCTGCCCGGCCCGGTAGCGGGGGTCCTCCAGCAGGGCCACCCCGGCGGCGGCGCGGCCGGTCGTGCCGGCCAGGGCGAGCACGCCTCCCTCCCGGGCCCCGGCGCGGCGCACCGGATCCCGGCCCTCGAGGTCGCCGGTCACCGTCGCCGTGACCGACAGCTCCCGTCCGGCCCCGAGGTCCCCGCCGACCACGGCGCAGCGCTGCGCCCCCATGGCCTCGCATCCGGCGGCGAGACCGCGGGCGAAGTCCTCGGGCCAGGACACGGGGGTGTGCGGGGGCAGGGTGAGCGAGACGACGAGGGCCGAGGGGACCGCGCCCATCGCGGCCACGTCGGCGAGGTTCTGCGCGGCGCACTTGACGCCGGTGTCGTAGCCGGTGGTGCGCACGCCGCTGGGCCAGGCGAGGCGGAAGTCCTGATCCTGGACCTGGGTGTCCGTGGTGATCACGTACCGGCCGTCCGGGGCCGCGACCACGGCGCAGTCGTCCCCGGGACCGAGCAGCACCTGGGCGGCGGGCCGGGCGAGAAGCGGCAGCACGCGCGCCAGCAGCTCCGCCTCCGAGAGCTCCCCGACCGTCGGCTCCGCCGCGGGCGGCGCGTGGGGTGCAGGGGGGTCCGCTGGGGGTCGGCTCATGGCGCTCATCCTAACGAGGGGCCCGGACGCGGGAACGGCCCCGGCCACGGATTACGCTGGTGGCATGCCCCTGCTCCCCCCGCCCCGTCCTGCCCGCGCCCTGCTGGCGGCGGGCGCCCTGGCCGCGGTCCTCACGGGCTGCACCCCGGCCGTCACCGTGGACCCCGCCGAGAACGCCGCCGACCCCGGGTGCGCCCCGGCGATGCTCGCCATGCCGGAGACCATCGGTGAGCACGAGCAGCGGGAGACCACCAGCCAGGCCACCACGGCCTACGGCGAGCCCACGGCGGTGGTCGTCCGCTGCGGGGTGACGCCCCCCGGCCCGACCACGGACCCGTGCTCCTCCGTGAACGACGTCGACTGGCTGATCCGCCAGGGCGGCGCGGACGGCGAGGACGGGGACACCTGGACCGCCACCACGTACGGCCGCGACCCCGCGGTGGAGGTGGTGTTCGACAGCACCGCCGTGTCCTCCTCGACGCTGCTCGTGGAGCTGGGCTCCGCGGTCGAGCAGATCCCCGCCGACCGCCAGTGCCTGGACCTCCAGGACGCCGCCGAGGGGTTGTGACCCCCGCCGGCGCCCGGTGCGGTGGCGCCGGGCGCCGGCGCGCGGTGCGGCCCGCGGCGGAGTGTGACGGGCGGGGCGGGCCGGCGGTTCCCCGGCGTGTCCGGGATCACTATCGTGGGTGCCCCGGCACGGCCGGGAACCGGCCGCACGGACCGCAGCGGTGCCCTCCCGGCACCTCGAGAGCACAGGAGGACGAGCCATGACGACCGCACGAGAGATCATGACCCCCGGCGCGGAGTGCATCGGGAAAAACCAGAGCCTCGAGGAGGCCGCCCGGAAGATGAAGGACCTCGACGTCGGTGCGCTGCCCATCTGCGGGGAGGACGACCGGCTCAAGGGCGTGCTCACCGACCGCGACATCGTGGTGCGGTGCCTGGCGGTCGGCACCGACCCCCGCCAGGTGAAGGCCGGGCAGCTGGCCCAGGGGAAGCCGGTGACGATCGGCGCCGACGACAGCGTGGAGGAGGCCATCGACACCATGCAGGAGCACCAGGTGCGCCGCCTGCCGGTGATCGACGGACACGCCCTCGTGGGCATGATCAGCCAGGCCGACATCGCCCGGTCCATGCCCGAGGACCGCGTGGGTGAGCTCGTCGAGCTGATCTCCTTCGACTGAGCCCCCGGTACGGACCGCCCGGCACGGACCGTGCCGGGCGGTTTGTGCCCGCGGCCCCCGGGCGGGCTACCATCGGTGCCTTCCCCGGCACCGGCCGCGGCGGAACGGGAATAGGTCCGTTCCCCGCCGGGTTGTGGCGTGGACACCTCAACGACCGCACCATCCACAGGAGGAGATCACCCGTGGCCACCGATTACGACGAGCCCCGCGTCAAGCCCGAGGACGAACCCGCCAACGAGTCGCTCGAGGTGATCCAGGCCCAGCGCAGCGCCACGAGCCAGAGCCCGGCGATCGACGTCGACGACGCGGACACGGCGGAGGGCATCGACCTGCCCGGCGCGGACCTGTCCCAGGAGGAGCTGCTGATCCAGGTGGTGCCCGAGCAGGAGGACGAGTTCACCTGCATGTCCTGCTTCCTGGTCCGCCACCGCAGCCAGCTCGCCCGCGAGAAGGACGGCGCGAAGTACTGCCTGGAGTGCGAGGGCTGACCCGCCCGGCGGGCCCGCCGCGGCTCACTCGTGGCGCAGGGAGGCGATGGGGTCCTTCCGCGCGGCCCGCACGGCCGGGATCGTGCCGGCGAGGAACGCGATCCCCATGACGGCCAGCACGATCAGCCCGACCCTCCCCGCCTCGAAGGCGAACAGGGACAGGCCGGGCAGACCCGAGAGATAGCCCCCGGCCAGCGCGCTGCTCACCGCGGAGCCGCCGGCGACGCCCGCCGCGGCGCCGAGGGCCGCGCCGAGGAGGCCGATCAGCACGGCCTCCAGGGAGAAGAGGCCGAAGACCGTGCGCCCGCTCATCCCCATGGCCTTCATCAGCCCGATCTCCCGGGTGCGCTCCTGCACCGACATCAGCAGCGTGTTGATGATCCCGAGGCCCGCGGCCAGCAGGGCGATCACGGCACAGGCGTTGAGGATCCACACGATGGCGTTGATGACCGTGCGGAACATCCCCAGCTGGTCCTCCACCGTCAGGCCGAGCATCTCCCGCTCCTCCAGCCGGGACTGGATCTCGGCAGCCCGCCCCATGTCCTCGACCGTGACCGTGGCCATCGCGAAGCTCTCGGGCACCTGCTGCGGCCCGCCGCTCACCTGGTACGCGTAGAGCCGCTCGTTGAAGGAGTCGGACGGGATCGGGTTCAGGGAGGTCCCCGCCAGGCTCGCCTGGGTCACCCCGGAGATGCGGGCCGGGAACGCCCGGTCCCGCTCCGCGAGGTCGGTCATGACCACGACCACCTCTCCTCCGACGGCCTCCGCGGCGGAGGCGTAGCCGAGGTGGGCCACCCAGCTGTCCGGGACCGCGATCTCGTCCCGCTCCGCGGCCGGGGGCCCGCCGGCCACCATCTGCAGGCCCACGGCGTCGACCGGGATGCCCGGCGAGAGCTGGAAGCGGCTGCCGTCCGCGGCCTCCAGGTAGGTCGGCGAGACCGCGTACATCGGCTTGACCGACGCCACGCCGTCGAGGCCCTCGAGGAACTCGACGTCCTCCGGGGAGAGCCCCTCGAAGGACACGCCGAAGCCCGTGCGGATCCGCGTGGTGTCCGGGTCGTACTCGCGCGGCCCGGCACCGGCCGAGAGCTCGACAAGGGGCTGGGACTTCTGGACGTAGAGCGCGTCGGCGTCGCCGAAGGCGGCCACGGTGTCGTCGATGTAGCGGTTCACACCGGTGCCCATCCCGGAGGTCAGCGTCAGCGCGCAGGCCCCGATGAACACCGCGACCACGGTCAGGCCGGTGCGGATCCTCGCCCGCCGCGCGTTGACCGCCGCGGAGCCGAGCAGATCGGGCCACCTCACGGGACGCCCCCGGCGCCGGCGAACGCGCCGCCCGGTGCGGCGCAGGCGGGCGGCGCGAGCACCGGAGCCCCGCAGCGCTGGGACCGGCGGCCGCACCGGGCCGCCCGCGCAGGGCCGTGGGCGCCCACCACGGTCCTGCCGTGCTCCGCGCGGCCGTGCACCTGCACCGGGCCCCCCGCCCCGGGCACTCCTGAGCTCATCGACTGCCTCTCCCCGCCTCGGGCGGACGTGGCCGCCCTCCGGAGTGCGGCCGGCGGAGTGCCCGAGCGGCACCCCGTGGACTCCATCATGTGCGTTCGCGAATGACGGTGCGGACCGGACACGTGTCCCCACTAGTGCAGGGTTGCGCCGGGGGAAAGGGGCCGGATCCGGATCCCGGCCGCCCCGGCGCCCGCGCGGCGGCCTCTGCGGCCCGGCCCGGGTCCGCCGCCTCATGCCGTCACGTAGCCGTTCACCCTTGCTAACGATGTGCAGGAGTACATAGTTAAAGCACAGCAGTTCTTCGGTCGGGGGTTCCGGCTCCGTCGAACGGGCACTCGCCCCGTCCGGGCCGAACGAGGAGCAGCACGACGCGTCCCGTCGTGTCCGCGCGGGGGTGCGGAGGCGACACCGTCAGGGGCTCGTGCTGCGCGCTGGCGGTCCTGGGGTGGGCCCGGGCCGACTACGGACGATCAGGAGACACATCGACATGACTGCTACGAGAAAGCTGGTGGTCGCCGGCTCGTCGACGACCGTGCTGGTGGGGAGCCTGTTGCTGGGCGCCCCGTCGGCCGTCGCCGCACCGGTGGACGCACCGGCCGCTGACGCCCCGCCGGGCGTGGCCGAACCCGCGGCGCAGCAGGCCGCTCCGGCCGAGCTCCCGGCCGTGGCTCCCGCGCCCGTCGATCCCGCACCCGTGGAGGCCCCCGCGGCCGCCCAGGAGGCACCGGCTGCGCCGGAGGTGGTCCCGGCCGCACCCGCGGCGCAGGAGGCCGCCCCGGTCGCACCGCCGGCCGTGGACCCCGCGCCCGCGGACGTCCCGGCCGCCGCCCAGGTGGCACCGGCGGCCCCCGAGGTCGCCCCGGCCGCACCCGCGGCGCAGGAGGCCGCCCCGGTCGCACCGCCGGCCGTGGACCCCGCGCCCGCGGACGTCCCGGCCGCCGTCCAGGAGGTCCCGGCCGCGCCCGCGGCCGAGGTGGCCGCTCCCAGCGGGGGCGAGAACACCGGTCTGAACGTGGACACCTTCCTCACCGCCGCGCCCCTGGAGCAGCCGGCCGCGGCCGGGGTGCTCACCGCGCTGCTCGCGGCGGCGGTGGCCCTGCCCGGCGCGCTGGCGCTCCGGGCCCGCCGGCTCGGGGCGGCGCCGGTGCGGCGGGCGCCCGGCCGCGCCCCCGCACAGGGACGACCGGTCCCGGCCGTCGCGGCCCGGACCACGGAGAACAGGACAGCATGGGCATGAGCACCCTGCCGGCGCCGCCGCGCCCGGGCACGACCTCCCGCACGGACCCGCGGGCGCGGTGGGCGGCCGTGGTGACCATCTGCGCCGCCGTCCTCTGGGTGGGGCTGATGAACCAGTGGTTCCTCGCCCAGGAGCTCTTCGGCCACACCCCGGGCGCGGCGTCGCCGCTGCGCCTGAGCATCGACGCCGTGGACTTCGAGGCGGACGTCCTGCCCTACAACCCCACGGAGGACCAGCTCTCGGAGGCCTCCCTGGTGCCCCCGCAGACCTACAGCGGCTACTGGCTCACCCCCTACGGGATGCCCGGCGCGGGCTCGGAGAACACCACCTACATCGCCGGGCACAGCTACGACCGGGTCGCGCTGCCGTTCAACAAGCTCAGCGACCCGTCCCTGGTCGGGAAACGGCTCGAGGTGGAGACGGTCGACGGGACGCTCGACTACGTGGTCGACTCCGTCACGACCTACGAGAAGGACACGCTCAAGGACAGCGGGATCTGGCGGGTCGTGCCCCACCGCATCGTGCTGATCAGCTGCTACACGCGTGACGCGGTCGGCAAGAACGTCGTGGTCACCGCTTCCCCCGCCCCGGAGGACTAGGCCCGGCCCCGAGGGGAACGGGCGGGCCGGAGAGTCAGCGCAGGCCGACCGGGCGCTCCATGGCCAGGCCGAGCAGCTCGTCGATCAGCCGGGCGTAGTCCAGCCCGGAGGCCGCCCACATCCGCGGGTACATGGAGATCGGGGTGAAGCCGGGCATGGTGTTGACCTCGTTGATGACGACCCGGCCGTCCGGGGTGTAGAAGAAGTCGGCGCGGCACAGGCCCTCGCCGTCGAGCGCCTCGAAGGCGGTCACGGCTCCGGCGCGGATGGCGTCGGTCGCCTCCTGCGGCAGGTCCGCGGGGCAGCTGAGCCTCGCGGAGGCCTGGGAGACGTACTTGGCCTCGAAGTCGTAGAAAGCGTGCTCGTCGACGATCTCGATCTCCCCGGGCATCGAGGTGCGGGCCGGGTCCGTGCCGCGGCCCTGGAGCACGGCGCACTCGATCTCCCGGCCCACGATGCCGGCCTCGACCACGAGCTTGCGGTCGTGCTCCCGGGCGGTCTCGATCGCCGCGTCCAGGTCCTCGGGCCGGTCCACCTTGGTGATCCCGAAGGAGGAGCCCGCCCGGGCCGGCTTCACGAACACGGGGAAGCCCAGCGCGGCGATCCGCTCGCGCACGCAGGCCGGGTCGAGAGCCCACTGGCGGTCGGTGACCACGGTGTAGGGGCCCACCTCCATGCCGGCCGCCTCGAAGGCCAGCTTCATGAAGTGCTTGTCCATGCCCACCGCGGAGGCGGTCACCCCGCAGCCGACGTAGCGCAGGTCCGCGAGCTCGAGGAGCCCCTGGAGGGTGCCGTCCTCGCCGAAGGGCCCGTGCAGCAGGGGCAGGACCACGTCGATGTGGCGGTCGCGGGTCACGGTCTCGCCGCAGGAGCCGGCCTGCCGGACGATCAGCTCGTTCTCCCCGACCTTCAGCGGCAGGCTCACGAGGTCCTCCCCCACCGGCAGCTCGGCGATCGGGTTCTCGTCCAGCAGCCGCTCCAGCTCCTCCTGCGGGCAGAGGAACCACTCACCGGAGGTGGAGATCCCGACCGTCACCACGTCCCACTTCTCCCGGTCGATGGCGCGCAGCACGCCGCGGGCCGTGATGAGGGAGATGGAGTGCTCGCTGGAGCGTCCGCCGAAGAGCACGGCGACGCAGGGGCGGGGGGTCATGGGGTGGTCCCTTCGGATTTGATCTCGCGGCCCAGCAGCAGCGGGGCCAGGTCGTCGACGGTGATGTCCTCGCGCAGGATGGCCACGACGGCCTCGGTGATGGGCATGTCGACGCCGTGCCGGCGGGCCAGGGCCAGCACGGCCGGGGCGGACTTGATCCCCTCGGCCGTCTGGGTCATCTCCTCCTGCACCTCGGCGAGGGTCGCGCCGAGCCCCAGGAGCCGGCCCGCCGTGCGGTTGCGGGACAGCGGCGACGAGCAGGTCGCCACGAGGTCGCCCATCCCGGCCAGGCCGGAGAGCGTCTCGAGCCGGCCGCCCAGGGCGAGGGCGAGGCGGGTGGTCTCGGCCAGCCCGCGGGTGATGATGGAGGCCTTCGAGTTCTCCCCGAAGTGCCGCCCGTCGGCGATGCCCACGGACAGGGCGATGACGTTCTTGACCACCCCGCCGATCTCGGTGCCCACCACGTCGGTGTTGGTGTACGGGCGGAAGTAGCGGGTCCGGCAGGCGTGCGCCACCCAGCTGGCGAGCTCCGTGGTGGGGGCCGCGACGACGGAGGCGGTGGGCTGCTCCTCGGCGATCTCCATGGCCAGGTTCGGCCCGGAGAGCACGCAGGTGCGCTCCCGCCAGTGCTCGGCGTCCCGGTCCGTGTCCCGGCCGAGCTCCTCGGCGACCACCTCGCTCATCCGCAGCCCGGTGTCCCGCTCGAGTCCCTTGGCCAGGGAGAGCAGCACCGCCTCCGGGTCGAGGTGCGGGGCCGCGGCGGCCAGCTGCGCGCGCAGCGCCTGGGCGGGCACCGCGAGGACCACCAGGTCGGCCCCGTGCACGGCGGCGGCGAGGTCCCCGGTGACCTGCAGGAGCCCGGGCAGCCGGATGCCGGGCACGTAGCGGTCGTTCACGTGGGTGCGCGCCACGTGCCCCATGGCGTCCGCGTCACGCCCCCAGAGCACGACCGTGCGGGCCGGGGGCTCGTGCCGGGCGTGCGCGGCGGCCCGGGCGCTGTCGGCCAGGACCTTGGCGAAGGTGGTGCCCCAGGACCCGGCGCCGAGCACGGCGATCTTCCGGGGGCCCCCGGCGGTTCCGGACGGGACGGGCAGGGGTGAGCCGGGCATGGGCCGGGCGGGGCCGGAGGGCGACGTCACAGGCGGCCTCCTCGGCTGCGGTCCCACAGGGCGGGCGGGGCCTCGGCCCCGCGCAGCGCCGCGAGCTCGTCGGTCACGGCCCGCATGATCGCGTCGGTGGCGTCCTCCAGCCGGGCGGCGTGGCGCCCCACGGGGTGCGTCAGGGCCGGGGCGTCGTCGCGCCACGGGGTGAGGTCCACGGGCGGGCCGATCCGCACGCGCACGTGCTTGCGCGGGAACAGGCTGACGGTCTGCCGACCGGTGGACGGGGCCCGGCCGAGGACCTCCTGGTCCCCCCAGTGCGCCAGCGGGATCACCGGGACGCCGGTGGCCAGGGCGAGCCGGGCGGCACCCGTGTGCCCGGTCATCGGCCACTGGTCGGGGTCGCGGGTGAGCGTGCCCTCGGGGTAGATCACCACCGCCCCGCCGGAGGCCAGCTCCGCGCGGGCGGCGGTGAGCGCGGCCGCGGCGTCGGGAGTGCCGCGCAGGACGGGGACCTGCCCGGTGGCCCGCAGCACCGCGCCGACCACGGGGGCGCGGAACAGCGACTCCTTGGCGAGGAACCGGGGCATGATGCCGTTGTCGTAGAGCGTGATCGCCACCGTCAGCGGGTCGAGCTCGGTGAGGTGATTGGGGACCACGATGAACCCGCCCTCCGCGGGCAGGTGCTCCGCCCCGGTCCAGCGCAGCCGCGCCACCAGCCGGTAGGCCGGCTTGACGATCCCCGCCAGCACACGGAACAGGCGGCGGTTCGAGGTGCGGCTCATCGACGGGCCCGGCTCACTCGCCGTCGAGCTCGAACGACGCCCCGAGCCCCGTCAGCTTGTCGGTGAAGTGCTCGTAGCCGCGCTTGATGAGCTCGACGCCCGTCACGTGGGAGACCCCGTCGGCGGCCAGCGCCGCGATCAGGTGGGAGAAGCCTCCGCGCAGGTCCGGGATGTTGATCTGGGCGGCCCGCAGCGGGGTGGGCCCGGAGATCACGGCCGAGTGCACGAAGTTGCGCTGCCCGAACCGGCACGGGACGGAGCCCAGGCACTCGCGGTGCAGCTGGATCGTGGCCCCCATCCGGTTGAGGGCGCCGGTGAAGCCGAAGCGGTTCTCGTAGACGGTCTCGTGCACGATGGACACGCCCTTGGCCTGGGTGAGGGCGACCACGAGCGGCTGCTGCCAGTCGGTCATGAAGCCGGGGTGGACGTCGGTCTCCACGATGAGCGGGTTGAGGTCCCCGCCGGGGTGGTAGAAGCGGATCCCGTCCTCGGTGATGTCGAGGCCGCCGCCGATCTTGCGGAAGGTGTTGAGGAAGGTCATCATGTCGGCCTGCCGGGCCCCGGCCACGAAGATGTCGCCGCCGGTGGCGAGCGCGGCCGAGCCCCAGGAGGCGGCCTCGATCCGGTCGGGCATGGCCCGGTGGCGGTAGCCGGTGAGCTCGGGGACGCCCTCGATCCGGATCACCCGGTCGGTCTGCACCGTGATGATGGCGCCCATCTTCTGCAGGATCGCGATCAGGTCCATGATCTCGGGCTCGGTCGCCGCGCCCCGCAGCTCGGTGTGGCCGTCGGCGCGGGTGGCGGTGAGCAGCACCTGCTCGGTGGCGCCGACCGAGGGGTAGGGCAGCTCGACCTTGGCGCCGTGCAGCCCGTGGGGGGCGCTCATCCGGATCCCCGACTCGAGCTTCTCCACCCGGGCCCCGAAGTGGCGCAGCACGTCGAGGTGGTAGTTGATGGGCCGGTCGCCGATCTTGCATCCGCCGAGGTCGGGGATGAACGCCTCGCCGATCGCGTGCAGGAGGGGTCCGCACAGCAGGATCGGGATGCGGGAGTCCCCCGCGTGGGCGTCGATGTCCGCGTGCCGGGCCGTGGTGACGTTGGACGGGTCCAGGGAGAGCCGGCCGTCCTCGCGCCCCACCTCGACCCCGTGCAGGGACAGCAGGTTGGTGACGACCTGGACGTCCTTGATCTCCGGCACGTTCGCCAGGACGGACGGCGTGGACCCCAGGAGGGCGGCCACCATGGCCTTGGGGACGAGGTTCTTGGCACCTCGCACGGTGACCTGGCCGGACAGGGGAACTCCGCCCGTGATGTGCAGTGCGCTGCTCATGAACTTCCGATCTGCTGTTGCCGGGCCACCCCCGAGCGGGAGCGGCACCCGTACAGTGTAGGTTCCCCGGAGAGGCGCCTCGCACAGGCGGGGTCGTGCGTGTCCGGGACAGCGCGCGGCCCGGCGGAGCCGTGAAGGGCTCCGCCGGGCCGGGATCGGGGCGCCGGGGCTCAGGTGCGGGCGGGCAGCGTGGTGGGCTTGAACGCGGGCCGGCGGGCCTCGTAGGCGGTGATGGCGTCCTCGTCCTGGAGGGTCAGCCCGATGTCGTCCAGGCCCTCCATGAGCCGCCAGCGGGTGTAGTCGTCGATGACGAACGGCACGGTCACGGTGTCGCAGCTCACGGTGCGCGCCTCGAGGTCGACCTCGATCGGAGTGCCGGGGTGCTCCTCGATCAGCTTCCACAGCAGCTCGACGTCGGACTGGTCGACCTGGGCGGCGAGCAGCCCCTGCTTGCCGGAGTTGCCGCGGAAGATGTCGGCGAAGCGGGCGGAGATCACCACCCGGAAGCCGTAGTCGCGCAGCGCCCACACGGCGTGCTCGCGCGAGGAGCCGGTGCCGAAGTCCGGGCCGGCCACCAGCACGGTCCCGTGCCGGTAGGGCTCCCGGTTGAGCACGAAGTCCTCGTTCTTGCGCCAGGCTGCGAACAGGGCGTCCTCGAAGCCGGTCTTCGTGATCCGCTTGAGGTAGACGGCGGGGATGATCTGGTCGGTGTCCACGTTGGACTGCTTCAGCGGGACGCCGACGCCCCGGTGCGTGCTGAACTTCTCCATGGGAGGGCCTTCCTGGGCTGCGGGTCGGGGGCTCACGCGCCGGCCGACGCGAGGTCGGTCGGGGCGGCGGCGGGCTCGAGGTCGGACGGGGAGGACAGGGTGCCGCGCACCGCGGTGGCCGCGGCCACGACGGGCGAGACGAGGTGGGTGCGCCCGCCCTTGCCCTGGCGGCCCTCGAAGTTGCGGTTCGACGTGGAGGCGCACCGCTCGCCCGGGGCCAGCTGGTCCGGGTTCATGCCCAGGCACATCGAGCAGCCGGCGAAGCGCCAGTCCGCACCGAACTCCTTGAACACCTGGTCCAGGCCCTCGGCCTCGGCCTGCAGCCGCACCTTCGCGGAGCCGGGCACCACCATCATCCGCACGTTCCCGGCCTTGGACCGGCCCTTGACGATCTCCGCGGCGGCCCGCAGGTCCTCGATCCGGGAGTTGGTGCAGGAGCCCAGGAACACAGTGTCCACCGGGATCTCCTTCATGGGGGTGCCGGCGCTCAGGCCCATGTACTCCAGGGCCCGCCGCGCGTTGGCCTTGTCGTTCTCGTCCCCGATGTCCTCGGGGTCGGGCACGGCCGCCGAGAGCGGGACGCCCTGGCCGGGGTTGGTGCCCCAGGTGACGAAGGGCTCGAGCTCGTCCGCGTCGAGGAACACCTCGGCGTCGAAGACGGCGTCCTCGTCGGTGTGCAGGGTCCGCCAGTACTCCACGGCGGCGTCCCAGTCGGCGCCGGCGGGGGCGTGCGGACGGCCCTGGACGTAGTCGAAGGTCGTCTCGTCCGGGGCGATCATGCCGGCCCGCGCCCCGGCCTCGATGGACATGTTGCAGATCGTCATCCGCGCCTCCATGGACAGGGAGCGGATCGCGGAGCCGCGGTACTCCAGGACGTAGCCCTGCCCGCCGCCGGTGCCGATCTTGGCGATGACGGCCAGGATGATGTCCTTCGCGGAGACGCCCGGGCGCAGGGTGCCCTCGACGGTGATCGCCATGGTCCGGAACGGCGCCAGCGGCAGCGTCTGGGTCGCCATGACGTGCTCGACCTCGGAGGTGCCGATGCCGAAGGCCAGCGCGCCGAACGCGCCGTGGGTGGAGGTGTGGGAGTCGCCGCAGACCACGGTCATCCCGGGCTGGGTGAGCCCCAGCTGGGGACCCACCACGTGCACGATCCCCTGCTCGGCGTCGCCGAGCGGGTGCAGGCGCACGCCGAACTCGGCGCAGTTGGCGCGCAGCGTCTCGATCTGCTTGCGGGAGGTGTCGTCGGCGATGCGGGAGAAGATGTCCTGCGTGGGCGTGTTGTGGTCCTCGGTGGCGATCGTCAGGTCCGGGCGGCGCAGCGGCCGGCCGGCCAGGCGCAGCCCCTCGAAGGCCTGCGGGGAGGTCACCTCGTGCAGCAGGTGCAGGTCGATGTAGAGCAGGTCCGGCCGGCCGTCCTCGCCCTGGCGCACGAGGTGGTCCGCCCAGACCTTCTCGGCCAGGGTGCGCCCGCCCGCGCGCCCGGAGGCCGGGGCGGGAGTCGTGGAGGGGGTGGAGGACTGGTAGTCCGGCATGGCGGATCCTTCCGTGCTGCCTGCGCGAGGCTGCCTGTGCGGGGTCGTGCCTCCATGGTCGCGGGCGGGCTCGTGGAGTGGCCAGCTTTGTCGCTTGCTTCTCACATGTTGAGACGGCAGTATCAGAGCATGGACACATCTGGACACATGGACCCGTCCGGCGCCCCCCTGGGCAGCCCCCTGGGCGGGCAGGGCACGGGCGAGGCCCTGCTGCTGAGCTCGGCCGCCTCCCCCAGCGGTGTGGGCGTCGTGGACAAGGCGTCCATGATCCTCGACGCCCTCGAGGCCGGGCCGGCGACCCTGGCGCAGCTGGTGAGCGCCACCGGTCTGGCCCGGCCCACCGTGCACCGGCTCGCCGTGGCCCTGGCCCACCACCGGTTCGTGGGCCGGGACATGCAGGGCCGCTTCGTGCTCGGGTCCCGGCTCGTGGAGCTGGCCTCCGCCGCCGGCGAGGACCGGCTGATCGCCGCCGCCGGCCCCGTGCTGGTCAACCTGCGGGACGCGACCGGGGAGTCCGCGCAGATCTTCCGCCGGCAGGGCGACTGGCGCGTGTGCGTGGCCTCGGCCGAGCGGCCGATCGGGCTGCGGGACACGATCCCCGTGGGCACGCAGCTGTCGATGAAGGCCGGGTCGGCCGCGCAGGTGCTCGTCGCGTGGGAGGACCACGACCGGCTGCTCGAGGGCCTGCGCCACGCGCGGTTCTCCGCCACGGTGCTGGCCGGGGTGCGGCGCCGGGGCTGGGCCCAGTCGCTGGGCGAGCGGGAGCCGGGCATCGCCTCCGTGTCCGCGCCCGTGCGGGGGCCCTCCGGCCGCGTGATCGCGGCGGTGTCGATCTCCGGTCCGATCGAGCGGCTCACCCGCCAGCCCGGACGCCTGCACGCGGAGGTCGTGGTGCAGGCCGCCCGCCAGCTCACCGAGACGGTGCGGGCCGCCGCGCACTAGATGGGCTGGTCCGCCGGACGCCGCAGGGGGCCCCGGAGGCGCGCGGGAGCGCGACCGGAGCGGCCCGGTGCTGTCCGCCCCCTCGGGCGGAGGCGCTCGCCCCCGGAGCCCTCCCGAGCGCCCCGCGGCCGCCCGGACCGGTCCGGCGGCGGATCTCTTGCCCGCGGATGCCCGCGCGAGTAGCCTGAGCGCCATCCGGCCAGGGGACCCACCAGGAGGTGGCGGCCATGGACGACCCGGTCCCGGTCCTGCTGCTCGCGACCAGCGACCCGGTCTCCCGGGGCATCCTGGGAGACGAGCTGCGTCGGCGCTACGGCGCCGACTACGAGGTCGTGGTCTGCGCCGACCACGCCCATGCCCGGGCGGTCCTCGGGGGGCTGCGGCGCTGGGGCCGTGCGGTGGCCCTCATCGTGGGCTGCTACGGGCCGTCGGACCGCGACGGGCTGGACCTCCTGCGGCGCGCCTACGCCGACCACCCCGCCGCCAAGCGGGCCGTCGCGGTGACCTGGGGCGACTTCGCCAGCGGCCCCACCGTGTTCCGTGCCATCGCCCAGGGTCACGCCGACCTGCTCGTCCTGCGCCCCGAGCGTCCGCGCGACGAGGAGTTCCACGGCGCGATCACCGACGCCCTCGACGACTGGCACCTGGCCCAGGGCGGCGGGTTCGAGGCGGTCCGGATGATCGGGGACCAGCGCGACGAGCGGGCCCACACGCTGCGCGACACCCTGGTGCGCAACCACATCCCGGTGGGCTTCCATCCGGTCGGATCCCCGGCCGCGCAGCGGATGCTGGAGAGCCTGGGCCTGCACGACCCGGCGCTGCCGGTCCTGGTGCTGCAGTTCACCTCGCCGCCGACGGTCCTGGAGGATCCCAGCGACCCGGAGATCGTGGAGGCCTTCGGGCTGAACCGGCCGCCGCCGACGGACAAGGTCTTCGACGTCGTCATCGTCGGTGCCGGTCCCGCCGGTCTCGCCGCGGCGGTCTACGCCTCCTCCGAGGGTCTCTCCACCATGGTCGTGGAGCAGCAGGCCGTGGGCGGCCAGGCCGGCACCAGTTCGCTGATCCGCAACTACCCGGGCTTCTCCCGCGGGGTGAGCGGCGCCCACCTGGCCTTCCGCTCCTTCCAGCAGGCCTGGGTCTTCGGCACGGACTTCCTGTTCCTGCGGCGGGTGGAGAGCCTCGGGACCGACGGGCCCGTACGCACGGTGACCACGTCCGACGGCGGCGTGGTGCGGGGCCGCACGGTGGTGGTGGCCACCGGCGTGGACTACCGGCGCCTCGGCGTACCGCAGCTCGAGGCCCTGGTGGGGCGGGGGGTCTTCTACGGCGCCGCCGTCTCCGAGGCGCCGTCGCTGGCCGGGCAGCGTGCCTGTGTGGTGGGGGGCGGCAACTCGGCGGGGCAGGCGGCCCTGCACGTCGCGAAGTACGCGGAGCACGTGACGCTGCTGGTCCGGGGGCCCTCGCTCGCGGCCAGCATGTCCAGCTATCTGATCACCCAGCTCGAGGCGACCCGCAACGTGACGGTTCGCTACGGGACCTCGGTGGTGGGCGCCCGCGAGCACGACGGGTGCCTCACCGCCGTCGTGGTCGCCCCCACCGGCGGTCCCGGCGCCGTCCCCGCGGAGGAGGTCGCGGAGGGGGTCGCGGAGGGGGTCGCGGAGGGGGTCGCGGAGAAGAATGCGGCGGCCGGCCCGGAGCAGGTCGCGGAGATGGGTCCGGAGGAGATTACGGCGTCCGCGCTGTTCGTGCTGATCGGTTCGGTGCCGCGGACGTCGTGGCTGCCCGGGTCGGTGGAGCGCGACCGCGCCGGGTTCCTGCGCACGGGCGGCACGGGGGATCCCGACGGCGCCGGGAGCGGCGCACCGGCCAGGTCGCCGCTGCCCCTGGAGACCAGTCTTCCGGGCGTCTTCGCGATCGGCGACGTCCGGGCCGGCTCGATCAAGCGCGTGGCGACCGCCGTGGGGGACGGCGCTACCGTGGTCTCGCTCCTGCACGGCTACCTGGCCGGGCACCCGCCGGCCGCCCCGGAGTCTCCCCCGGCCGCTCCTGCCGCCCCGGCCCCGCCCGCGGCCCGGACGGCCGATCCCGGGAACCCGGCCGGCGATGCGCTCCCCGGCTGAGACCGCGCCGCTGATCCCGGCGATGCGGCGGCTGCTCTACGTCGCCGCCTTCCTCGTGTTCCTCGCCGGGCTGGTGCTGTTCGTCTTCCCCCTGCGCACGGCCGACTGGTTCGCCTGGACGATCGAGCCGCCGATGACCGCCGTGTTCCTCGGCGCGGCGTACTGGTCCAGCGCGCTCCTCGAGGTGGCGGGGGCCCGCTCCGCCGGCTGGGACCGGGCCAGGCTGGCCGTCTGGCCCGTGTTCGTCTTCACGACGCTGACCCTGGGTGTGACCCTGCTCCACCTCGACCGCTTCCACCTGTCGCCGGAGCACCCGCCCCTGGCCCGCTTCGCCACCTGGGCTTGGCTGGCCATCTACGCCGCCGTGCCCGTGGCCATGCTCGTCATCGGCCGGCTCCAGCTGCGCTCCCGGGGGCCTGCCGGGCAGCCCGCGGCGGCCCGCGCACCGCTGCCGGGCGGGCTGCGGCTGCTCCTGGCGGCCGTCGCCGCCGTGCTGCTGGGGGTCGGCGTCGCGCTCCTGGTGGTGCCCGCCGCGGCGGCGGCGCTGTGGCCATGGCCGCTGACCCCGCTCACGGCGAGAGCGGTCGGGGCGTGGCTGGTCGGGCTCGGCTGGGCCGCGGCCTACGCCCTGCGCAGCGGCGACGCCCTGACCGTCCGCCCCCTCGGGGTGGGCGCCCTGGCCTTCGCCCTCCTGCAGGCGATCGCCCTGCTGAGGTACGGCGAGGCCCTGACGTGGGCGTCCGCGCCCGCGATCGGCTTCGTCACCGTCCTGCTCGCCATCGGCGCCGCGGGCGGATGGATCCTCGCGCTGCGCCCGGCGGCCGGTCGCCGCTGAGGGAGCCCTCCGGGCGTCCGCACCCGCCCGGAGGGCGGCCGGGGACGACCCGGAGGCCGCCCCGGGGCCCCTCAGGGTGGGGTCAGCCGCGCAGCGCGGCGAGCGCCTCCCGGAAGGCCGCGTGGGCCTCCAGCTCCGCCCGCACCGGCTCGACGACGGTGCGCCGGCCCGCCCCGGCCACCGAGGCCCGCAGCTTCCGCCGGACCGTGCGCTCGCGCAGCCGGGCGCCGAAGCCGGCGAGGATCCGCCCGGTCAGCGCCAGGAACAGCCCGGTCACCACCCCGGCGAGCACGAGCAGCGTGGGCACGGGCAGCGGGAAGCCCTCGACCGTGGGGAGCGGGGGCACGGGGATCTGGAAGTACTCCAGCAGGAACAGTCCCAGCAGCCAGAGGAGGCCGGCCACCACGGCGAGCATCGCGATCCACTGCAGCACGTCGAAGAGGAGCCACCACCAGACGTTCTTCCGGGCCCGGAAGTCGGTGCCGGCGATGGCCTGGTCGATGGCGTCGGGCAGCCGGGCCTCGTGGGTGCGGGCGGCCTGGCGCACCGACCGGGTCCACGGCTCGGCGGCCCCGGCCGCGGCGTCGTGGGCGAAGCCGCGCACCGCGGAGTCGGCGGCCGCCCGCTGGGCCGCGCCCATCGGCGGCAGCGAGGTCCGGTTGACCTCGGGGTTCACGGCGTCCCCCCGGTCCAGGTTGAGCCGCCGCATGGGGTCCTTGCGGAACTTCAGCAGCCACCGGGTGGCGATCCACCCCGTGTGCCCGGCGGCGTGCAGGGCGTAGGACTTCCCGGCCGCCCGCGCGATGCCCGGGACGTTTGCGGCCTGGGCGAGGCCGTCGGTGAGCCGGTCCTCCGACTCCGGCGTGATCCCGGCGGGCTCGCCCTCGCCGGAGGCCTGCGCGAGCCGCTCGGCGGCGTCGGTGACGTCGGCGTCGAGCCGGGCCCCGGCCGCGGCCTTCGTGTCCGCCACCTGGCGGATCCGGGAGCGCAGGGCCTCGACGCCCTCCCCCGACACCGCGGAGACGGCCACGGGCTTCGAGAGCCCGGTGGTGGGCAGCCCGTCCTGGGCCACGAGCTCCGCGAGCGAGGCCATCACGGCGGGGACCTCGGCGGCGGGCAGGCGGTCCACCTGGTTCATGACGACCATGGTCACGGCCCCGTGGCGGGCCAGCGGGGCGATGAACTCCTGGTGGATGATCGCGTCCGCGTACTTCTGCGGGTCCACGACCCACACCACCACGTCGACCATCCCGACCAGCCGCTGCACGATCGTGCGGTGGTGCAGGCTCACCGAGTCGAAGTCCGGCAGGTCCAGCAGGATGAGCCCGCCGGGGCCCTCCGGGGCGGATCCGCCCGCGAGCCGCTCCTTCACGCGCGTCCACCGCCCGGCGTCCTCCTGCCCCGCGGGCAGCGGGGTGTCCACGTGGTGGCGCTGGGAGACGTCCAGCCAGTCCAGCAGGGCCTGGCTGCCCGGCTCCCCCCACACCGCGGCCAGCGGCTCCGAGGTGGTGGGGCGGCGGGCCGCGGCACGGGCGATCTCCCGGCCCACCACGGCGTTGAAGAGGGTCGACTTCCCGGAGCCGGTGGCCCCGAAGAAGCCCACCACCGTGTGGTCGGCGGACAGCGAGCGGCGCTCGGCGGCGCGCGCCAGGACGGTGCGAGCCGCCGCGACGGCCTCCTCGTCGAGCCGCCCGTCGGCGAGGTCCGTGGCGCGGGCGAGCGCGGGCAGCCGCTCGGAGAGGGTCGGGGCGGGCCGGCGGGCGGGGCTCACGCGGTGTCCCCCAGCGTCCGGGCGGCGGCGCGGATGCGCTCGGCGGCGGCCTTCAGATCCTCCGCCTCCGGGTGTCCGTCCAGGACGTCGAGGCGCCGCAGGAACACGGACGCCTGCTCGTCCAGCAGCGCGGAGATGCGCGCCTCGAGGTTCCGGCGGGCGTCCTCGGCCATCCGCCGCACGGCGTCCTCGCCGAACACGGCCTCGAGCAGCTTGGTGCCGACCACCCCGGAGCCGCCGGCGATGCCGACCTCCAGTCCGGTCAGCCCGCCGGTCATCGAGAACACCCCGATCATCAGGATCACGGTCAGCGCGTTGACGCCGAGCGACATGGCCCGCGCCTTGGTGCGCTTGTCGGCGCCCTCCCGCTGGATCAGCTCCATGAGGTCGCCCTGCCAGGCCCGGACCTGCTCGGCCGTGCGCTGCCGGAAGTCGGGGGGCAGGGAGCCCAGGTCGGAGCCGCCCAGCAGCACGCGGCCGGCGGGCTCGTCCTGCCACCGGCGCTCGGCGGTCTCGGAGGCGCGCGCGGCCTCCTCGACGATGACGGTCTGCAGACCGGTCTCGATGGCCTCCTCGACCTGGACCTCCGGGGCCGGCCTGCCGCTGAGGAAGGCGGTGATCCGGTCGCGGACCCGGCCGATGCCGGCCTCGAGGTTGCGGAAGAACTCCCCGGTGCCCACGAAGTCCTGCCAGCGGGCGAGGACCTCGCCGCGCAGCAGGGTGCCGTCCCGGGTGGAGTCGATCACGGAGGCCAGCGCCTCGTCGAAGGCGCGGTCCACGTCGTGGCGCAGCTGCGCCCCGGCCCGCTGCTGGGAGAGCACGGCGTCCCCGGCGGCGTCGGTGCGCTCGGCGATGGAGCGCACCGCGCCGCCGAGGGTCCGGCGGGCGATCTCCGAGCGCGAGGCCGCGTCCCGGCCGAGCTCGGCGAGGAAGTCCACGACGGGGGCGACGACGTGGGGCGGGAGCATGCCGGTCTCGTTGAGCGGCGACTCCGGGACCGTGAACACCGGGGCGTCGCCGAGTCCCTGGTCGGCGAGCATCCGCCGGAGGTCCTCCTCGATCTCGGCCTCGAGCCCGAGCGGGACGCGGTCGAGGACCACGGCCACCGTGATGTCCCGCCCGGCGGCCTCCACCAGCAGCCGCCACGGGACGGCGTCCGCGTAGCGGTTGGCGGTGGTGACGAACAGCCAGAGGTCGGCGGCGGCCAGCAGCTGGCCGGCGAGCCGGCGGTTCTCGTCGGAGATCGAGTCGACGTCGGGGGCGTCGAGCAGGGCGACGCCCTCGGGGATGCGCGGCTCGGCCAGCAGCACGAGGGCCTGGCCGTCCGCGGTCCCGGGCAGCGCGGACGGGGCCGCGGTGTCCGCGGCGGTGGTGCCCGGCGGGGTGACCTTCCGGGCGTGGATCCGGCTCAGGTGCGGGAGCACCCGCTGGGTGGCGAACGCCTCGGCGTCGCGGGGGTGGTGGACCAGGATCGGCTGGCGGGTGGTCGGGCGGATGGCCCCCGAACGGGTCACGGGGTGGCCCACCACCGCGTTGACGAGGGTGGACTTCCCCGCGCCCGTGGATCCGCCGACCACCGCGAGCAGCGGGGCGTCGAGGGAGCGCACGCGCGGCAGGACGTAGTCGTCCAGCTGGGCGACGGCGCGGTCGATGTCCTCCCGCTCGTGCAGCACGTTCGTGGTGGACAGCGGCAGGCTCGACGCCGCGAGCAGGTCCCGCGCGTGCTCGAGGGCCCTGAGGGTCTCTGTCTGATCGGTCACCCGCTCATTGTGCCAGTCAGCCTGCTGTGCACCTACGGGAGCTCCCCGGCTCAGCCCATGCGCACGGCGATCTTGCCGCGGACGTGGCCCTCCTGGCTCCGCCGGTAGGCCTCGGCGGCCTCGGCGAGCGGCACGCTGCCGCCGAGCTCGATCCGCAGCGCGCCCCGGTCCACGAGCCGGCTCAGCTCCGTGAGGTCCTCGGCGGAGGGCCGCACCCACATCCACGTCCCGCCGTGGGCCTCCACGGCGTCGTCGGCCACGGAGGCGTGCCGCCCGCCGTCCTTCAGGACCGCCAGCGTCTGCTCGACGACCCCGCCCACGAGGTCGACCACGACGTCCACGCCCTCCGGCGCCAGCGCCCGGACCCGCCCGGGCAGCCCCTCCCCGTAGACGACCGGCTCCGCGCCCAGGCCGCGCAGGTAGTCGTGGTTGGCCTCCGAGGCGGTGCCGACGACCCGGGCGCCCCGGGCGACGGCGAGCTGCACGGCGTAGCCGCCCACGCCGCCGGAGGCGTTGTGCACGAGCACGGTCTGGCCCGCGGCGACCTCCAGGCGGCCGAGGACCTGGTAGGCCGTGAGCCCGGCCAGCGGCAGCGACGCCGCCCGGTCCCAGTCCACCGAGGCGGGCTTCGGCGCGAGCAGCCGGGACGGCAGGGCGACGTACTCGGCCATCGTGCCGCCGTGCACCCAGTCCGTGCGCGCGTAGGAGATCACCTCGTCCCCGGGGGCCCACTCCGGCACGTCGATGCCGACCGACTCCACGACCCCGGACACGTCCCAGCCGGGCACCACCGGGAACTGGACCTCCATGAGAGGGTCGAGTCCACCGGCCATGATCTTCCAGTCGACCGGGTTGATCGCGGCGCTGCGCACCCGCACGAGCACCCAGCCCGGGGGCACCTTGGGCTCGGGGAGGTCGGTGAGCTCGAGGACTTCGGGGCCGCCGTAGCGGGCGTACGTCAATGCCTTCATGCTCGGGGCAACCGGGGGCCGCGGGGGCCTATTCCCGGCGGCCGGTCAGCGGACCGGCTCCCGCCCGTGGTCCGCGGCGTAGGCGGCGAAGACCTCCTCGGGGGTCTCCCCCGTGCGGACGAAGTCCTCGCGCAGCTTCTGCCCCAGCTGCTCGAGGGCCAGACCGAGGCGGCCGGCGCTCGTGCGCACCGCCGGCGAGGCGGACGCGGCGGCGCGCTCGCGCAGCTCGAGCGCGTAGGGCAGCTGCCGGGCCAGGGAGAGGTCCGGGTCCTCCTCCTGGAAGTAGTAGGTCTCCCCGTGCTGGGTGAAGTCGATCCGGGCCTTGGCCACCTCCGCGGCGAGACCGTCCAGCACCCGTGCCGTCGTGACGGGGTCCTCCTGGGCGATCCCGTCGGCGTAGCCGACGTCGGCCAGGGACTTCAGCTCCAGGGCCAGGGAGCGGCGGCGGGACAGGGGCGGGTAGATCTGCGTGAACCACGTCAGGGCGGCGGTGAGCAGGGCGAACCCGGTCAGCGCCTCCAGCGGGGTGGCCAGCCGGACCCAGGGGTCGGTGGCCACGACGTCGCCGAACCCCAGCGTCGCCAGCGTCACCAGGGAGATGTAGAGCGCGCCGAGGACGTCGGGGTAGTCGGCCGGGTCCACCCCGGGCGAGTACGTGAAGCCCTGGGGGACGTGCGGCAGGTAGACCAGCGCCCAGCCGACCCCCTGCAGCAACACCCACAGGAGGACCACCGTGATCATCGACCCCGGCCCCACGGCCGAGCCGAAGCGGTGCCCGGTGCGCCGGGAGATCCGCCAGACGGCCGTCTGCACCCGTCCGCCGATCGCCCCGGTGCCGCTGGGGTGCAGCAGGCTGTGGTAGATGTCCCACAGGCCCACCAGGACGATCACGATCCCCAGCAGCGTCAGCAGCACGGCCACGTCGTCGCTCCCTCCCCGTTCGCGCTTGTCCTTCCCCGGCACCCTACCCGGTGGCGCCCGGGCCCGTCCCGGCGGTTCGCCGCCGGCGCTTGCCCCGAGGACCATCAGCAGGGTTACGGTGGGGGCACGCGCGGCCCGGGACGGCGCCGCGGCCCCCCACGCGGAAGGACGGCCATGGACATCAACCTGGTGCTGGCGCTCTTCGCCGGAGCCGTCCTGCTGATCTCGGCGTTCTCCACGCTGCTGCAGCGGGTCAGTCTTCCCGGCCCCGTGCTCGCCCTGGCCTTCGGGGCGCTGATCGGCCCCTTCGCGCTGGACGTCGTGCGGATCGAGGACTTCGGCCTGCCCCCGGGCACGCTGCTGGAGCAGGCCGCGCGGATCACCCTGGCGGTGGGCCTGGCCGGAGTCGCCCTGCGCCTGCCGCACGGCTACTGGCGGCGTGACGCCCGCTGGATCGCCGTGGTCATCGGGCTGGGCATGGCCCTGATGTTCGCCGTGGCCACCGGCGTGCTGTGGGCGGCGCTGGGCGTGCCGTTCCTGGTGGCGCTGCTGCTGGGCGCGATCATCACCCCCACCGACCCGGTCGTCACCACCCCGATCGTCACGGGCTCGCTGGCCGAGAACCGGATCCCCGAACGGGTCCGGCACAACCTCTCGGCCGAGAGCGGGCTCAACGACGGGCTCGCCTATCTCTTCGTCCTCCTCCCGGTGCTGCTGCTGACCGAGCCGGACCGGGCGTGGCGGGAGCTGCTGACCACGGTCCTGCTCCGGGAGGTGCTCGGCGCCGCGGTGTTCGGCGCGCTGGTGGGCTTCCTGATGGGCAAGCTGTTCGTCCTCGTCCGCCGGCACGGGCTCATGGAGGAGAGCTCCTACCTCGCCTTCGTCGTGCCGCTGGCCCTCCTGGTCCTCGGGACCGGCAAGCTGCTGGGCACCGACGCCCTGCTGGCCGTGTTCGTGGGCGTGGCCGTCTTCGGCCAGGTGATCCCCCAGCGCGACGAGGCGCAGGAGGACAAGGTGCAGGACGCCGTCGCCCGGCTGTTCCTGCTGCCGGTGTTCATCCTGCTCGGCATGGCCCTGCCGGTCGAGGAGTGGGCGCGGCTGGGCTGGGTGCCCCCCGTGGTCCTCACCGCTGCCCTGCTGCTGCGCCGCCTGGTCACCCTCTGGGCGCTGCGGCCGCTGCTGCGGGACGTGCACGACCGCTCCGAGACGTTCTTCCTGAGCTGGTTCGGCCCCATCGGGGTCTCCGCCCTGTTCTACGCGACCCTCGCCGAGCGCCACACGGGCCGGCACGACATCTTCGTCTACACCACCCTGGCCGTCACCCTGTCGGTGCTGGTCCACGGGCTGTCCACGGCCCCGCTGAGCGCCTGGCTCCAGCACCGGGAGCCGGAGCGGAAACAGGAGGAGGAGACCGCCGCATGAGATTCCAGCAGCACTGTCCGCAGCGCCCGACGACGGATCGGAGGCCGCGCCGTGTGGTTTGACTCCTGGTCCGAGATCCTGCGGATCGTCCTCGTGGGCGCCGCCTCCTACACGGCGCTGGTGGTGATCCTGCGCCTGTCCGGCAAGCGGACGCTCGCCCAGCTGAACGTCTTCGACTTCATCGTGACGGTGGCGCTGGGCTCCACCCTGGCGACCATCTTCCTGAGCACGGACGTCTCCTGGACGGAGGGCGTCACCGCGCTCGTCCTGCTGGCGGGGCTGCAGCTGCTGGTGGCCTGGATCTCGACCCGGTGGCCCCGGGCGCGAGGCATGTTCACCTCGCAGCCCGCGCTGCTGCTCGCGCACGGGGAGATCCGCTACGACGCCCTGCACCGGAACCGGCTCACGGAGTCCGAGCTGCGCCAGGCCGTGCGGATGCAGGGCACCGGGGACCTGTCCCAGGTGGCGGCGGTGGTGCTCGAGACCAACGGCAAGCTCAGCGTCATCACGTCGAGCACGTACGGCGACGGGTCCGCGCTCGAGGACGTCCGCGGGCTCGAGGCCCGGGGCGGTGGCGACGGCCGGGACCGGTCCGGACCGGGGGCACCGTGATCGGGGCCTGATCGACGTCGCGGAACGCTGCGAGGGCGAGACCCGCACGCAGCTGCACCGGCTGTCGACGCGGATGCAGCAGGCGGCCCCGCAGGTCCTGATCGTGGCGGACTGAGCGCGGTCCGCCCCGGTCGCACGGTGCCGCCGGCGTCCGGCCGTCCCCTGTCCGCCGGCGTCGGGGCCGGACGGCGAACGAGGGGCCCGTCCGCCGGACGGGCCCCTCGTTCGCCGGAGACGGGATCAGCCCAGGGAGCTGATCAGGTCGGCGCAGGCCTGCTCGCAGCGGCGGCAGGCCTCCGCGCAGATCCTGCAGTGCTCGTGCATCCCCGCGTGCTGGGCGCACTCGTCCCCGCAGGCCTTGCAGGCCGCCTGACAGGCCTGGAGCACCACCCGCGTGAGGTTGGCGTCGTAGCCGGTGTGCCGGGAGAGCACGTTGCCGGTGGTGGCGCAGATGTCGGCGCAGTCGAGGTTGGTCCGGATGCACTTGGTCAGCTCGGCGACCATGTCCTCGGACAGGCACGCGTCGGCACAGGCGGTGCAGGTCTGGGCGCACTCGAAGCACGCCGCGATGCACTCGGCCAGCTTCTGCCGGTCCACTCCGCCGAGGTCCTTCGGGTAGGTCTCGAGCATCGATGTCACGTGGGTCATGGTGTCGCTCCTTCGTCCGATCGGCGGCCGCGCGCCGGCCGCCCGTCCTGCGGTGCTGGGTGGGGCCCGGCACCGGCCGCGCCCCACACGATCGACAGTAGACTGTCCGTTCCGGCGGGTGAACCCCGGAACCCTGAAGATTCGATGAAGCCCGCAGCGCGGCAGGCCCCGCGGCGCGCGCTGCGGGGCCTGCCGGAGTCGGGGCCGCGGGCGCTACTCGCCGAAGACGGCCTCGGTCACGTGCGTGGGCTTCTCGTACTGCTGCTCCGGGAGGTTCCGCAGCGCCTCGAGGATCGAGTCGTCCGCGCCGGAGTCCTGCGCCTTCTGCACGACCTCGTCCTTGCTGACCGGGTAGTCCAGGCCGCTGAGGTGCTTCTGCAGCTCGATGGGGTTGGGCTTGTCGGACATGGGGATCTCCTTGTCGTCGCGCGGTCTCGTCCCGCCGGCTCGACGGGACACGAACATCCCCAGTCTGTCAGCCTGCTTGTCGTTCGTCAGCCCCCGGCCGCCGACCGCGCGTCGCCCCGGGGAGCCGGCGCGGTCAGGACCGGCCCGCTCGTCCCGCCCGGCGCTCCGGGCCGTCGGCTCACGGACCGGACCGGCCCTCCTGCTCGAGGATGCGCAGCCGTTCCAGGTACTCCGCCTCGGTGATCTCCCCGCGGGCATGGCGCTCCAGCAGGTCGTCGCGGGCCCGGCGCAGCCCCAGCCGGGTGCGGGTCCGCCGGCCCCACCGGGTGTTGCTCCCGTAGCGCAGCACCAGCCGGCGCGCCAGCCGGATCAGCCCCCACCCTGCAGTGAGGAGCAGCAGCACCCAGGACACGGCTTCCCAGCCCTGGAAGGGCGTCAGTCCCATCACGACCACGGTGCCACCGTCCCCTCCGACGTCGTCCCCGCTCGCCGGCGCGAACCGCCGGAGGGCGGACGATGGCCGCAGAGTACCAGCCGCCCCCGACGCCGGGGACGGGGCGGGCGGTCAGCGGGTCAGCGCGCGGATGCCGTCGAGGATCGCCCGGTGCACCCGGGGATCGTTGAGGGGCAGGAAGTGCCCGCGGGTCTCGAGCTGGACGTTGTGCGCGCCCTCCAGCCGGCTGCCGCCGGGGATGTGCGGGTCGAAGCGGCCGTAGATCGAGACGATGTCCCGGTTCACCGCCTGCTGGGTGGTCAGCGCGGTGAGCTCCGGGGAGTGCGGCAGGAACACCCGGATGGTGGAGAGCGGCAGCAGCCGGGCCAGCTGCGACCCGGAGAACGGGGTGTTGACCGCCACGAGCCCGTGGATCCCGGCGTCCCGGTTGTGGTGGGCCAGGAGGTGCTTGCCGATCAGCCCGCCCTTGCTGTGCGCCACGAGCACGCACCGCTCCACGCCGGCCGTGCGCAGGTGCGCGTCCACCAGCTCGGCCATCTCCTCGATGGTGCCGGTGTTGAACTTCAGGTCCTCGACCACGTGCACGTCGTGCCCGTGCTCCCGCAGCAGCCCGGCCACGGGCAGCAGAAAGGTCCACGACTCGTAGATGCCGGGAATCAGCACGACCGGCGACCGGTCCGGATCCGCCGGTGCCCGGTAGTGCGCCGGGTCCCACCGGCCGAGGACACCGGCCGCCTGCCAGCGGAGCGCGTAGGCGTAGTCCTGCGCCCAGGCGGCGATGTTGGCCCCCGCCTCCGTCAGCCGGCGCGGGATCACGCCGGGGCGTCCGGACGGCGGGCGGGTCGGCAGGCGTCGAGAAAGGGGGCGCATGCTGCGGCGAGCTCCTTCGGGTCGGTGTGCTGGACGTTGTGCGGGGCGCCGGGGATCTCGACCACCCGGGCGTCGGGGGCGGCCCGGGCCAGTCGCCGCACCCAGTCCCGCGGGGCGATGGGGTCCCGTCCTCCGCGCACGAGCAGGCCCGGTACCGCGCAGCCCCGGATGTCCTCCTCGATCCGGTCCCGGACCATGGACCGGGCGGTGCGCAGATACCGGAGCGGGCCCATGCGCAGATAGTCCCGCAGGACGAGGGCGTTGGTCGGCGGCGGCTCCCGCAGTGTGTCCCGCAGCAGCCGCCACGCCTGGCCGGGCCGGCTGGGCGCGTCCGGGTCCACGGTCGGCCCGACCAGGACGTAGCCCGAGCACAGCCCGGGGTGGTCCCTGACGGCGTCCACGACGATCTGGCAGCCCATGGAGTGCCCGACCAGCACGGGCCTCGACAGCCCCAGCGCCGCGACCGCCCCCGCGGCGGCCTCCCCCAGCTCGGCCACGGAGAGGGGCCGCCGCGGCTTGGGCGTCGTGCCGTAGCCCGGCAGGTCGAGGGCGTACACGTCCCGGGTCGCGGCGAGCTCGTCCGCCAGGCGCAGGAAGTACGCCCCCGACATCCCGACCCCGTGCACCAGGACCACCGGCGGCAGCGCGGGGTCGAAGGTCCCCCGCACGTCCACCGCGTGGGGCCCGACGACGACGCGGCGCCGCCGGAGCAGCGGGTGCCGGCGCACCCGGCCGGTGCTCGACGCCGGCGGCGCGGCGCGCTCCCCCGCCCGGGTCCGCCCGGGGCGCAGCGAGGCCTCCCGGCCGTCGGTGACCCGGCTCACCGGTGGGTCGCTTCGAGGGCCGCGCGGACCACGTCGTGCGGGTCCTGCCGCACGGCCCAGGCCTCGCGCTGACGCCGCGCCCCGGCCCCTCCCCGCAGGAGGGCCGCCACCGTCCCGGCCACGGACTCCAGCTCGCCCTGCGCCTCGAGGGCGGGGCGCACGTGCGCCAGCAGCTCGGCCACGACCTCATCCGCGGGCGTGGGCGCGCCGGAGACCGGGCTGACCAGCGTTCCGCCGGTCCCCGCGGCGCTGGCCTGCCAGGACCAGGCCCGCAGCTGTGCCACGCCGATCGGCGGCGCCGGGTCGCCGGCCCGCCACTGCCCGGCCGCCGTCTCGACCAGGGCGCGGGCGAGGGCCGCGAGCACCGCGGCGTGCTCGGCCTCGAGGCACACGTCCGCGATCCGGATCTCCACGGTGGGGTACCGGGCCGAGAGCCGGGCGTCGAAGTACAGCATGCCGCGGTCCAGGGCCACCCCGGAGCGCAGCAGGGCTGCGCACCGGCGGTCGTACTCCTGGGCCGTGGCCAGGAGCTCGTCGGGGCCGGACGTGGGCCAGCGGGTCCACGTCTGGTACCGGAAGCTGCCGAACCCGGTGTCCCGGCCGTACCAGAAGGGTGAGTTGGCGCTGAGCGCCAGGAGGACCGGCAGCCAGCCGCGGATCCGGTCCAGCACGGCGACGCCCTCGTCCGGGCCGGAGGTCCCCACGTGGACGTGCAGCCCGCAGGTCAGCTGCTCCTCGACGACCATGCCGTAGCGCTCGTGCAGCCACTCGTAGCGGGGCTGGGGCACGAGGTGGGGCCGGGCCGGGAACACCGGTGAGGCCAGCGCCACGGCCCGGGCTCCCCTGCGGCGCGCGGCGGCGTCCAGCAGGGCCCGGCCCTGTCGGATTGCCGCGAGCTGCTCCGCGAGCCCCCGCACCGGGGGCCCGGCGACCTCGATCTGCTCCTGCTGCAGCTCGGTGGTGATCCGGTGCCCGGAGGCCGCCGGGTGCCGGTCGTGGTCGCGGACCACGTCGCGGCTCACCGCCACGGGCTCGAGGGTCTCGGCGTCCACGAGGAGCAGCTCTTCCTCGACGCCGAAGGTGCGGCCCCGGCCGTCGGTGCCGGACGTGTCGGGGTACGGGGGCACGGTGATCGCCTCCATCCGGGTCGGCAGGCCGGGCGCGCGCGCCGGAGCCCGTCGCGGGGTGTCGTCGAGCTCATCGGAGCGTAGCACCCGGGTCCCGGCGAGCGCGGTGCCGGGGCCTGTTCCGACACGCCTGACGAGCCCGTCGGACGTGCGGGGCACGGCGTCGGTCCTTCCCGGCCCCGTGGCGCGGGCCTGATGCCGGACGGCGGCCTCGGGCGGTGGGGCTCGGGGCGATCCCGACGGCTCCGGGCCCCGGAGGACCGGTGGCCCCGCTCACGGCCGGGGGTGCTGCTCCGGCTCCCGGTCCTCCCGCGTGCCCGAGCGGCGGCGTACCGCGACCCACTGGGCAGCGACGATCGTCCCCGCCACCACGGCGGTGACCACCACGGTGAACGGGTCGGCCCGGGCCTTCAGCAGCACGAACGGCACGAGCACGGCGACGTCGAGGGCGATCGCGACCCAGGGGATCCAGGGGCTGGCCTGCACGTCGTCCGCGAGGTGGCGGAGGATGCCGAGGTGGATGGCGATGTCCATCGCCAGGTAGAGGATGGCCCCCAGCGCGGCGATCTGGGACAGGTCGAAGAAGGCCGCCATGACGACGGCCAGTCCCGCCGTGATGTAGAGCGACTGGTGGCCCTCCGTCCCCGGCAGCCCGGGGGCCTGACCCATGTCCCGGAGCATGTCGTAGAGCTTCGAGACCGCGAACAGGCTCGCGACCAGCCCCGACAGCGTCGCCACCACGGCGATCAGCACGGTCAGCCGTACGCCCCAGACGCCGAACATCGGCTCGGCCGCCTCGGCGAGCGCGTAGTCGCGCGCCGCCACGATCTCCGGCACGCTGAGGCTACCGGTGACGGCCACCGTGATCAGCAGGTACAGCACGGTGCACAGGGCGATGGAGATCATGATGGAGCGGCCGATGTTGCGCTCGGGCCGCGCCAGGTCGGCGCCCTGGTTGGTGATCGTGGTGAAGCCCTTGTAGGCGAGGATGCACAGGGTGACCGCGGCCAGGAATCCTGCCCACCCCTGCTCCGGCGGAGTGCGGTCGGCGGCGGTGACCAGCCGGCCCAGCGAGGAGACGCCGGCGGCGAGGATCCCGCCGGCGGCCAGCACCCCGATCCCGGCGATCTTGATCGCGGCCGTCACCGTGGCCGAGCGCTCCACCCACCGGTTGCCGACGAGGTTCACCAGCGCCGCGGCCGTGATGGCGGCCACCGCCAGCACCGGGACCCACACGGCCGAGTCCTGCATCCCGAAGGGGCGCAGCAGGTAGGTGCCGAAGGTGCGTCCGAGCAGGCTCTGGGCGAGGATCATCGAGACGTACATGAACAGGGAGAACGACCCGGCCACCACCCCGGGGCCGTAGGCGGCCTTGAGCAGCATGGCGATCCCGCCGGAGGACGGGTTGGTGGCCGAGTACCGGATGTAGGAGTAGGAGCTGAAGGCCACGACCACGGCTCCGGCGAGGAACGCCCACGGCACCCAGCCGCCGGCCAGCTCGGCCACCTGTCCCACGAGGGCGAAGATGCCGGCGCCGATCATCACCCCCGTGCCCAGGGCCACGGACCCGGTCAGGGAGAGCTTCTGCTCCTGATCCCGGTCCGTTCCCTGCGTCTGCTCCCGCTGCGTCGTCCGGTGCTCGTGCGCGTCGTGGCGTTCCACGGTCCTCCTCTGCGTCGGTGCGGTGGTGCGTCGGTGCGGTGGTGCGTCGGTGCGGTGGTGCGTCGGTGCGGTGGTGCGTCGGTGCGGTGGTGCGTCGGTGCGGTGGTGCGTCGGTGCGGTGGTGCGTCGGTGCGGTGGTGCGTCGGTGCGGTGGGCTGTGCGGTCAGCGGACCTCGAGGGTGCCCATCATGCCGAGGTCCTCGTGGTCGAGGATGTGGCAGTGGTAGACGGTGCGGCCGGTGAAGTCGTCGAAGGCCACCCGGACCACCACCTCGCCGAAGGCCGGGATGTTGACCACGTCCAGCCACAGGGGGGTGCCGACGTCGCGGTCCTCGTCCTGCACCACCTGCATGGGCCACACGTGCAGGTGCAGCGGGTGGTCCATGGGGCTGGAGTTGGTCAGCGTCCACTCCTCCACGGTCCCCGCGGCGACCCGCTGGTCGGTGCGGTCCTCGTCGAACCGCTCCCCGTTGATCGTGAAGGACATCATCGAGCCGGGCCCGCGCGTGCCGCCCGTCGTCCCGTCGCCCGTCATCCCCTCGCCCATCATCCCGCCGTCCATGCCCATGCCCGCGCCCATGGCGAAGTCCAGGGTCCGCCGGGCCGCCACGGGCTCCCCGCGCAGGTCCCGCGGCGCGGGGCCGGCGGGCACGGGACCAGGGTCCCCGGCCGGGGCCCCGGCGACCTCGAGGGTGAGCAGCTCGATCGGCTCGTCGTTGCCCGGACCGTCCCCGGGCATCCGCCCGCCCATCATGCCGTCCATCATGCCGTCCATGCCGCCGCGGTCCACCGGGGCGGCGAGCAGCCGGGAGGTGCCTTCGCGGGTGTCCACCAGCAGCTCCGCCCGGTTGCCCGGGGCCAGCGTCACCTCGGTGACCTCCCGCGGTGCGGGCAGGCGGCCGGTGTCCCGGCCGAGCAGCCACAGGGTCTGGCCGTCCAGCTGCAGCCGCAGGTACCGGGCCGGGCAGGCGTTGACGACCCGCCACAGCTCCCGCTCGCCCGGAGCGGCGGTGGCCTCGGGACGGACCTGGCCGTTGACCAGGACGGTCTCACCCTCCCGGCCCATCATCTGCTCCGGCGGGGAGACCTCGGCGAGGTCGCCGGAGGCGTCCAGGGTGATGTCGGAGACGACCAGGACGCGCTCGCGCGTCACCGGGACGGGGTCGGGGTCCTCGACGACGATCGCCCCGTAGAGTCCGGCCGCCAGCTGGTCGGCCACGTGGCCGTGCCGGTGCGGGTGGTACCAGTAGGTGCCGGGCGGGTGGTCCTCCGGCAGGGCGAACTCGTAGTCGAAGGACTCCCCCGGGTCGATGCTCACGAACGGGTTGTCCCCGTTGCCCTCCGGGGAGACGTGCAGCCCGTGCACGTGCAGGTTGGTCGGGGCCTCCAGCCGGTTGGTCATCGCCACCCGCAGCGTGGTCCCGGGCCGCAGCCGCAGGGTGGGCCCGGGCAGGGACCCGTTGAAGGCCTGGACGTGCGCCGCGCGGGCCCCGACGCGGACCGTGGCCGGGGCGGCGGCGAGCTCCAGCTCGAGCAGCCCGTCCGCGGCGGTCAGCACCTCCGGCTGGACCAGTCCGCGGCCGCCGCCGAGGGCCTCGCCGCCCCCGCTCCACCACAGACCGGCCCCGCCGACGGCGGCGGCGCCCGCGCCGACGGCCCCCAGTGCCAGCAGCTGCCGGCGGGTCAGCGGGCTCACCGGTCGCCCTCCTCCAGGGTGCGCAGCCGTTCGCGGTACTCCTCGGTGCTGATCTCCCCGCGCGCGTAGCGCTCCTCGAGGATCTCGAGGGACCGGCGTGGCCGCGGGCCGGTCGGCGGGGCGGGACCGTCCTGCCGGGTCCCGCCGCCCGCACCGCCGGTCAGCAGCTTCACGAGCACGAACACCAGGACCACCGTGCCCACGATCAGCAGGAGCCAGAAGATCCACATCCAGCCCATGCCCCAGCCCATGCCGTCGCCCCACATCATGGCTGGCTCAGCTCCTCCTGCATCGTCCTCATCTCCTCGATCTCCGCTTCCTGGGCCTCGACGATCTCCCGTGCGAGCTCGACGGCCTCGGGGTTGGATCCCTGCTCCACCTCGTCCCGGGCCATCTCGGTGGCGCCCTCGTGGTGGCGGATCATCTGCTCCAGGTACAGTTCGGCGGCCTCGGGCCCCTCCTCGGCCTCGCGCAGCCAGTTCATGCCCTGCTCGTCGACCATCCCGGAGCCGTGGCCGCCGTGGGCGGTGGCCGACTCGTCCGGGGTCGCGGGGGCGTCCCAGGCCGTCAGCATCGCCTGCATCTGCTCGATCTCGGGCTCCTGCGTCTGCCCGACCCGCTCGGCGAGATCCCGGACGTCCTGCGGGACACCGTCCTTGCCCAGGAGGATCTCGCTCATCTGCACCGCCTGCTCGTGGTGCGGGATCATCATCTGCGCGAACATGACGTCCGCGTCGTTGTGCTCACCGGAGATCTCCGCGGCGCCGGCGGCCGGCGTGCTGCCGGTCGGCGTGCTCCCGGCCGAGGCGGTTCCGGTCGGTGCGGCGTCCGCGGCGGGACTCGCGCCGCCGGTGGCCGGCGCCTCCGCCTCCTGGCCGTTGCCGCAGCCGGCGAGCGCGAGCGCGGCGGCGAGCGCCAGGGCGGGGAGCGTGGTGGTGCGGGTCATGGTGTCTGTCCTTCGTTCGGTGTCGGTGGGGTGGGCGGTCAGCGGGTGGGGACGGCGAGGGGCCGCGCCCCGGCGCGGCCGGACTCGGCGGCGGTGGCGGCCAGGTGGGCCGGGGAGAGGTCGAGCCGGCGCAGCAGCTGGGCGTTGAGGGCGACCACGATGGTGGAGACCGACATGAGGACCGCGCCGACGGCCGGGGACAGCACGATCCCGACGGGGGCGAGGACGCCGGCGGCCAGGGGAACGGCGACGACGTTGTAGCCGGCCGCCCACACCAGGTTCTGGATCATCTTGGTGTAGCTGGCCCGGGAGAGGTCGATCATCGACAGCACCGAGCGGGGGTCGTTGCCGGCCAGGACCACCCCGGCGGACTCCATGGCCACGTCGGTGCCGGCCCCGATCGCGATGCCGACCTCGGCGCGGGCCAGGGCCGGGGCGTCGTTGACGCCGTCGCCGACCATCGCCACGGTCATGCCGCGGTCCTGCAGCTCGACGACCTTGCTGTCCTTGTCCTGCGGGAGGACCTCGGCGAAGACCTCGTCGATGCCCAGTTCGGCGCCCACGGCGTCGGCGACCTGGCGGGCGTCGCCGGTGATCATGGCGACCTTCACCCCGCGGTCCTGCAGGGCGGCCACCGCAGCGCGGGACTCCGCGCGGACCGTGTCCTCCAGGGCCAGGGCGCCGATGACCTGTCCGTCGCGCAGCACGTGGAGCACCCCGGCCCCGCGGGAGGTCCACTCGCGGACGGCCGGCCCCAGGGCGGCGGGGGTCTCGAGGCGGAGCTCGCGCAGCAGGTTGGGCCCGCCGACCGTGATCCGGGCACCGTCGACGGCGGCGGTCACGCCGCGGCCGGTGGCCGCTCGGAAGTCGGTGCCGCGCAGGTCCAGCCGCCGCGCCTCGGCGTCGTGCGCGGCGGCGGTGACGATGGCCCGGCCCACCGGGTGCTCGCTGTCGGCCTCGGCCGCGGCGGCCAGGGCCAGCAGCTCCCCCTCGGAGGTGCCGGGGACGGGGGCGGCGCCGGTCACGGCGTGGGCGCCCTCGGTGAGGGTGCCGGTCTTGTCGAACAGGACCACGTCGATGGTGCGCATCCGCTCCAGGGCCAGGCGGTCCTTGATCAGCACCCCGGCGCGGGCGGCGCGCTCGGTGGAGATGGCGATGACCAGGGGGATGGCCAGCCCCAGGGCGTGGGGGCAGGCGATGACCAGCACGGTGACCGTCCGGACCACCGCGTCGTCGGGGCTGCCCAGCAGCGTCCAGGTGACGGCGGTGAGGATGCCGGCCACCAGGGCGAACCAGAACAGCAGCGCGGCGGCGCGGTCGGCCAGGGCCTGGGCGCGGGACGAGGACTCCTGGGCGTCGGCGACCATCCGCTGGATGCCGGCCAGGGCGGTGTCGGCCCCCACCGCCTCGACCCGCACCCGCACGGTGCTGTCGGTGGCGACCGTCCCCGCCACGACCGCATCGCCGGGCGACCGGGAGACGGTCCGCGACTCGCCCGTGATCATGGACTCGTCGAACTCGGCCGTCCCGTCGAGGATCACCCCGTCGGCCGGCACGCGGGCCCCGGAGCGGACCAGCACCACGTCGCCCACGGAGAGCTCACCGATCCGGACGGTCACGGTCCCGTCCTCCACGACCTTCTCCGCCTCGTCGGGCAGCAGGGCCGCCAGGGCGTCCAGGGCGCTGGAGGCCGCGCCCAGGGCGCGCATCTCCATCCAGTGGCCCAGCAGCATGATCACCACCAGCAGCGCCAGCTCCCACCAGAAGTCCAGCTCGAAGCCGCCGATGCCCAGCGTGGTGACCCACGAGGCGACGAACGCGACCGAGATCGCCATGGCGATCAGCAGCATCATCCCGGGCTGCCGCGACCTCAGCTCGGTGAGCCCTCCCCGCAGGAAGGGCAGGCCGCCGTAGCCGAAGATCACCGTCCCCAGCACCGGCGGGAGCCAGGCCGAGCCCGGGAACGCGGGGACGTGGTAGCCCAGCAGGTGGCCGACCATCGGGCTGAAGACCACCACCGGGACCGCGAGCACGAGGCAGAGCCAGAACCGGTTCTTGAACATCGCCGTGGAGTGCCCGGCGTGCTCACCGTGGGTGTGGACCGTGTGCTCCTCGTCCACGGCCGAGTGGGCGGGACCGTGCGGCATGGCCTGCCCGTGCGTGTCGGCGTCGCCGGGGTGGCGCCCGAGGCCACCCCCGTGCGCGTGCGGGTGGGTGTCCGGGGTGTTCATGATGAGCTCCTTCCGCGGCTGTGCGAGGTGGGCGGCGGCTCCGGTGCGGCTGCACGGCGTGCCGGCCGGGGCCCGTCCGTGAACCCGAGACTATACCCCCCAGGGGTATGTTTCAAGAGGCCGGGGTCGCCTGCCGGCACCGCGTGCTCGGAGGGCGCCGTGCCCTCGGAGGACGCCGGGCACCGGACGGGCAGCACCGCCCGGAACTCGGCGCCCCGCCCGGGGCCGGCCGAGCTCGCCTCGAGCGCACCGCCGTGGGCCTCCACGAGCGCCTTGGAGATGGTGAGTCCGATGCCGGAGCCGCCGTGCTCCCGGTCCCGGGCGGTGTCCCCGCGGTAGAAGCGCTCGAAGACGTGCGGCAGATGCTCCGCCGCGATGCCCTCCCCCGTGTCGGCGACCCGCAGCACCACGGCCGTGGTGCCGAGCCGGGCCGCACCGAGGACCATCTCCCCGCCGGGCGGGGTGTGGCGCAGGGCGTTGGAGAGGAGATTGCCCAGCACCTGCCCCATCCGCTGCGGATCCACGGGCAGGACCGCACCGGCCGTGCCGTCCTCGACCCGCAGCGCCACCCCCTTGGCGGCGCAGGCCTCCCGGGCCGCGTCGGCGGCCGCGCCCAGCAGCTGCGCCACGGGCACGGGCGAGCGCTCCAGGACCATGCGGCCCTCCTCGGCCCGGGAGACGTCGTCGATGTCCTCCACCAGCCGCGTGAGCCGGGAGAGCTGCTCGGCCAGGACGGCGCCGGTGCTCGCGTCGAACTCGGTGACGCCGTCCTCGAGCCCCTCGAGGTAGACGCCGAGCACGGACAGGGGGGTGCGCATCTCGTGCGCGAGGTCGGAGAGCATCCGGCGCCGGACGCCCTCGGTGGCCTCGAGCTCGGCGGCCATCGCGTTGAAGGCGGCCGCCAGGGCGTCGACCTCGCTGCCGGCGCCCATGGCCGGGACCCGGGCACCCCAGCGGCCCCGGGCCAGGTCCTGCGCGGCCCGGGTGAGGGCGGCGAGCGGGCCGCGCAGCCGGCGGGCCAGGGAGGCGCTCACGGCCAGCGCGCAGGCCAGCGCGGTGACCAGGGCCACGCCGAGCGTCCACAGGCCGGCGTCCCGGTAGGCGCGCTCGACGTGCATCAGCTGGGCCGGGTCCGGCTCGGCCCCGGCGCGCACCAGGTGCTCGTGGAACAGCGGCGGCCCGGCGAGGGAGGCCACGACCGCCGCGGCGAGCACGCTCGCCGCCACCACCAGCAGCTGGGCGAGCAGGAAGCGCGCCGCCAGCCCCCGCTCGCGCCGCGCCGTCACCGCGCCACCATCCGGTAGCCGACCCCGCGGACGGTCTCCACGTAGCGGGGCGCGGCCGGGTCGTCGCCGATCTTGCGCCGCAGGTGGCCGATGTGCACGTCCACGAGGTGCTCGTCCCCCACCCAGGCCGGGTCCCACACCACGTCGATGAGCCGGCGACGGGACATCGCCTCCCGGGGCCGCTGGGTCAGGGCCGCCAGCAGGTCGAACTCGGTGCGCGTCAGGGGCACCCGCTCCCCCGCCACCCGCACCTGCCGGCCCGGGACGTCGACCTCCAGCTCCCCGAACACGCGCGGCGCGGCGGCACCGTCCGGTTGGGCGACGGTGCGCGGGCGCCGCATGACCGCCTGCACCCGGGCGACGAGCTCCCGGACGCTGAACGGCTTGGTGATGTAGTCGTCGGCACCCGTGGCCAGACCGGCGAGCCGGTCCTCCTCGTCCCCGCGCGCGGTCAGCATCAGGACGTAGCACTCCGAGGAGGCGCGGATCCTCCGGCACACCTCGACCCCGTCCAGTCCGGGCAGCCCCAGGTCCAGGACCACGACGTCGGGCGCGCCGGCGTCGGCCGCCTCCAGCGCGGCCGGACCGGTGTGCGCCTGGGTGACGTCGTACCCGGCCCGCACCAGGTAGGACGCGACCATCCCCGCGAGCGCCTTCTCGTCGTCCACCACCAGCACCCGTCCGGCCGGGCGGGCGGCGTCCTCGACAGCAGTTCCCATGCGTCCAGTGTCCTCCCGGACCGGTCGCCGGTGCCTGCGGAGCGGGCCGCGCGCGCGGATCTTCGTCATTTCTTCAGCATTGCCCCGGCACCGCGCCCGCCCCGTGGAGGAATCCGGGCTTGCACCACGACCGACAGTCGGCTTAGCATTCCAGGGCACCCTGACGGACAGCAGGCTGAGCAGTTGCCGGGGGTGCGCGACCGGTCGTCCCGTGAAGGAGTGAACCCCGTGCAGCGCAAGATCTCCGTCCTCGTCGAGGTGGACCTCGACGGCCGGTACGTCCGCGTCGACGTGACCGGAGCCGTGACCGCGGTCAACCAGCAGGGGCTGCACCCCGTGCTGCGGCGGGCCCGCACGATGCTCCCCGCGGCCACCGTGCGCCTGGACCTCAGCTGCGTGCGCGATCTGGACCCGCACGCCCTCGACCTGCTCCGCGAGGCGGTGGAGCAGGATCCGGGCCTCGGCGACGCCGTGGAGATCCTCGCCCCGGAGCGGATCCCCTCCGGGGCCGCAGCCACCGCCCTGGACGCCCGGCGCCGGCTGCGGCACGGGATCCTGCAGCGCCGTGCCGGCGAGCTTCCCGTGCCGCTGCCCCAGCCCGCGCTCAGCGCCGCCTCCTGACGGTTCCGGCCACCAGGGGCCGGACCGGCGCCGGGTCGCCGAGCGCAACGTTGCCGCGTCCACGACCGGGGGTGCAAAGATTGGCGGCAGTGCACGCACGATCCTGAGCAGTGCCGCACCGGGGGACGAGAAAGAGAACGGCGGGACGCATGAACGACCACTCCACCCAGGACCGGGCCACGGAGGCCGCCGGCGGGCTCGACCCCCGCCGTTCGGCCGGACGGGTGGTCGCCGTCGACGCAGCCCGCGGTCTGGCGCTCGCGGGGATGACCGCCGTCCACTTCCTGCCGGACGCCTACCCGGACAACAACCGGCCGACGCTGTCGTGGTTGCTCTTCGCCGGGGACTCCGCAGCGCTGTTCGCCCTGCTCGCGGGCGTGGGCCTCGCCCTCGCCTCCGGCGGCCGCCGGCCCCGACGGGGCAGGGACCTCACGGCCGTGCGGGCCGGGACGGCCGTGCGGGCCCTGCTCATCATGCTGGTCGGCCTGACGATCGGGTACCTGATGCCCCCGGATCCTCCGGCCGTCGGCATCCTCGTCCACTACGGCGCCTTCTTCCTGCTCGCCCTGCCGTTCCTGGGTCTGCGGGCACGGACGCTGCTGGCGTGCTCGGGCGCCTTCCTGGTGCTGGGGCCGCTGCTCATCCACTGGCTCGCCGACCGGGTGCCGGAGCACACGGACGCGAACCCGACGTTCGCGAGCCTGTTCACGGAGCCCGTGGCGGTCTTCTGGCAGCTGCTCGTCACGGGCGGGTACCCGGCGGTGGCCTACCTGGCCTATCTGCTGGCGGGTCTGGCCGTGGGCCGGCTCAACCTCAAGAACCTGCACGTCCAGCTCCGGCTCCTGGCGGCCGGGCTCGGCCTCGCGGCCGTCTCGAAGCTGCTCTCCTGGCTGCTCCTCTACGCCGCGGACGGCTACAACGTGCTGCTGTACAGCATCGAGTCCCTGACCCGGGCGGACCTCGAGCACATCATCGTCTTCGGCGCCGAGGGCGAGCTGCCCACGAACACCCTGTGGTGGCAGGTGATCGCCGCCCCGCACGTCAACACGCCGCTCTCCGTCGGCTGGAGCCTGGGGGTGAGCCTGGCGGTGCTCGCCGCGTTCCTGCTCCTGGAGCGGCAGTTCGCCACGTGGCTGCTGCCGCTGACCGCCATGGGCGCCATGGCCCTCACCCTGTACGCCGGGCAGCTGGTGCTGCTCTCCACCGAGGTGCACCACAGCAGCCCCCTGCTGTGGTTCCTCGCCTGCCTGGTGGTCTCCGCCCTCGTGGCCCTGGCCTGGCGGCACGCCTTCGGCCGGGGGCCCCTGGAGCGGGTCGTGGCCGGCGCCGCGCACGCCACCGCCCGCACCGTCGCGGACCGGGCGAGGCCCCGCGACCCCGGGCCGCCGCGCACGCCCCTCGGCTAGCGGCCGACGCTCCGCCGCAGTCCCCCACCCCGCCCGGCGTCACGCCGGGCGCGGAACCGGTGTCACCGGGCGGTCACACGCCCGCCCGATCCGTTACCGTGACAGCAGCGCCGCCCGGCGCCGGCAGGCGGATCGCCCGCGTGCCGTGGACCTCAGGAGGAACCATGCCGAAACCCGTCGTCAGCAAGGCCAGCACCGTCTGGAACGGCGATCTCTTCAGCGGCTCGGGGAGCACCCGCCTGTCCGGCTCGGGCCTGGGCCCGATCGACGTGGACTGGAAGGCCCGCGCGGAGGAGGGCGCGGGGCCGCGGACGAGCCCCGAGGAGCTCATCGCCTCCGCCCACGCCACCTGCTTCGCCATGGCCCTGTCCAACGGACTGGCGCAGAACGACACCCCGCCCACCCGCCTGGACACCAGCGCGGAGGTGACGTTCGTCGCGGGCGAGGGGATCACGGGCATCGCGCTCAGCGTGCAGGCGGAGGTCGAGAACCTCTCGGCCGAGGACTTCGCGCGCCTGGCCGACGAGGCCAAGGCGAACTGCCCCGTCTCCCAGGCCCTGTCCGTGGACATCACCGTGGATGCCTCGCTGGCCTGAGCGCGTGGCCTGAACGCGCAGGACCCGCCGGGCCGCCACCGGCCCGGCGGGTCCTCACCCCTGGTGGCGCACGAGGGCTCCGCCGGGGTCCTCGCTCCGGCGATCCGTGCGGGCGGACCCGTGCGGACGGACCCGCGGCGTCACCGGGCGGACGACTCCGTGGCGTCACCGCGCACGTCCGTGCCCGCCACGGGCGTGCCGCCGGCCCCGGAGCCGTGCGCCGCTGGAACGGTCAGCGCGGCTGGGCGGGGTTGAACGGCGTGCCCTGGGACGGCGGGTTGATCGGCGGGCCGGAGGTCTCCGGCGAGACCGGGGACCCCTGGCTGGAGGAGGAGACCTCGGGGGCCTCGGTGGGCACCGACCCGCTGGGCTCGGCGCCCTGGCGCAGCGCCTCGAGCCGGCGCTCGAGGACCTGGACGACGGGCAGCCGGTCCCCGTGCGCGCGCTCGTAGGCGAGCAGCTGCTGCAGGCCGGACTCGTCGAGACCGGTGATCTTCGACCCGAGCACCCCCACGGGCAGGTGGTCGTAGTCGGGCAGCGGCAGGTCGTCGTGCTGAGGGATGTCGTTCACGTCTGCTCCTTCGGCGGTGGGCGCCGGAGACCCGGCGCCGGTCCTGCGATGTCCTGCCACGGTAGCAGTACGCAGGACTGACGATAAGTGCACTTACCTAGCAGTCACGACGCGTGGGTTGAGGAACCCGTCATGTGACGCCAAAGGGATGCACAGCAGGACCGGCATTCCTTAGTGTGACCATTCCGATGCAGTCGTCGCTGGACAGCCGTTGATCCTCCCTGAGGAGTCCATTCATGCCCTCTCAAATCTCGCGCCGAGGCTTCCTGCGGGCCGGCACCCTGGGCCTAGTCTTTGCGGGCCTTGGAGGTGTTGCCTCGTGTGGGCGCCCGAATCACCCCACTACGCAGGCCGTGGCCGGATACGGGCAGCTCATTGCGGACCCTGAGGGCCTTCTGGCGCTGCCGAGCGACTTCACCTACACGGTGATAGCTCGATCTGGGGAGACCTCGACGTCCGAGGGCGCCTATCCGTCCGATCCGGACGGCATGGGCGTTTTCACCGGGCCGGATGGTGGAAGCATCCTGATCTGCAATCATGAGAACGACGGATCCGAGCCACACGGGGTTCCGACGGTCGAGGGGCTTACTTACGACCCGGGGGCGGCCGGCGGCACATCGACGCTGGTCGTCGACGCCGAGGGCCGGCGGACGGCCCGATACACGTCGCTCGCGGGGACGGTCAACAACTGCGCCGGCGGCGTCACGCCTTGGGGAACGTGGCTGAGCTGCGAGGAGACGAGTGCGCGAGCCGGGGAGGACGGCTTGACGAAAGACCACGGATACGTGTTCGAGGTGGACCCGCAGAGCCTCGAGGACAATATCGACAAGTCGCCCGTCCCATTGAAGTTCCTGGGCCGCTACTCCCATGAAGCTGTTGCCATCGACCCGTCCACCACCCAGATCTATCTGACTGAAGACGCTGCGGACCCCAACGGGCTGTACTTCCGCTGGACTCCTCCGCCGGGATTTGTCGCTGGGCGTGGGGCGCTACGCGAACTCGCGGAGTCAGAGGGCGGCGACGTCGCCGGCCAGTTGCAGGCGATGCAATGCCTTGACGACGGGGCTGTCGTGGCCGATCTGTCCGAGGCGACAAGCATCGGAACTCGCTATGACGTTCTGTGGATGGACATCTTCGACCGCGACGGCCAGGACGAGTCGGTGCGCCGACAGTTCAGCAACGACGGCATCACCCGCGCGCACAAACTCGAAGGTCAGTGGTGGGGAGATGGAGGCGTCTACTTCGTGTCCAGTTACGCGGACGTCCCGGACCAGCCTGGCGAGGAGGGAAGCACGGGTGATTTGCCGAGCGGCGCCCCGCAGCACCATAACGGGCAGGTGTGGTTCTACGACCCGTCCGCCGAGACCGTGACGCTGACCGTGCTCTTCGGTGTCCGGGAGGATCCCAACCTCGAAATGCGCTTCGAAAGGCCCGACAACATCACGGTGTCACCGCAGGGCGGCCTGATTCTGGCCGAGGACGGTGACGGCACCAGCCATCTGGTGGGCGTCACGAGCGAGGGCAGGGCCTATGCCATGGCCCGCAACGACTACAACGACTCCGAGTTCTGCGGCCCGACGTTCTCCCCGGACGGGCAACTCCTGTTCGTCAACATCCAGTCCCCCGGATTCACGTTGGCGATCGCGGGGCCATGGGGCCGCTCGCCGGAGGAGTCGGTCGCATAACCCGTCGACACCATCGGCGGTTACCAGCCCAAAGATGACACGAAGCCCCCCGGACCGTCCGGTCCGGGGGGCTTCTGCTGGTGACCCCAGCGGGATTCGAACCCGCGTTACCGCCGTGAGAGGGCGGCGTACTAGGCCGCTATACGATGGGGCCGCGGCTGTCCGGTCGGCGCTTTCCCGCTGCCGGACTCGTACACTGTACCAGGTTCCGGGGAGATCTCCGGACGCGTCGGTGCGGCACCGCGCGGTGCCGCCCCCTCCGGGTCCGGACACGGAAGAACCCCCGGACCGTACGGTCCGGGGGTTCTTCTCGGTGTGACCCCAGCGGGATTCGAACCCGCGTTACCGCCGTGAGAGGGCGGCGTACTAGGCCGCTATACGATGGGGCCCTACTGATCGAGCGATCAGCGCTGGGATACCAGGACTCGAACCTAGAATGACGGTACCAGAAACCGTAGTGTTGCCAATTACACCATATCCCACTGTCGTCCCCGGTCCCTGCGGTTTCCCGCACCGACCGGCGCAACGCAAAAAAACTATACCGGCCTTCGGCCGGGGCGGCAAATCGGGGTCACCGGCAGTAACGCTCCTCGAGCTCCCGGTCGATCCCCCGCCGGCAGGCCACCGCGGCGAGCCCCCGCAGCACCGGCCCCAGCCACCGGTAGACCCCCGGCAGGCTGATGTCGGTCCACTGCATCAGCAGCGCCGTGCGCAGCAGGCTCCTCGGCCTGCCGTCGCGGCGGGTGCGCCCGTCACGGGCGAGGCCGTACAGGGCGACCAGGCCCTTCTCGAGGCAGGCCGGGGCCGGGCGCAGCTCGACGACGAACCGGGCCGGCGCGGAGCCCGGGTTCCTCCACCGGAACAGGTGCTCCTCCGGGACCTCCACCTCGCGGCCGGGCCCGAGGTCCCGCACCACGTGCCCCACCTGGACGCGCAGGATCCCCTCGAGGACCCGCAGGTGCATCCCGATCCGGCGGTGGTAGTGGGCGAGCACCTCGCCTCCGGGCTTCACCTCGACGTGGAGCAGGGCGTGCTCGCCGCCCGTCTCGGCACCGGTGCGCAACCAGGTGACGGTGTCCCGCTGCACCGGGTTGCGGTGCTGCGCACGGCCCGTGCGCATCCGGTTGATCTCTTCGTCGGTCCGGTCCATGGCCATCGCCCCCTGGGTCCAGGCTACGCCGCCGCGCCCTCCCGCGCGCGGCCACCGGGCCTGTACGACGACGCCGGCCCGGACCACCGCACGCGGTGCTCCGGGCCGGCGTCGTCGTACAGGCTCAGCCGAGCTGCTCGGCGAGGGCGCGGATCCGGGCGAGGGAGGAGTCCTTGCCGAGGATCTCCAGGGACTCGAACAGCGGCGGGGAGATCCGCCGCCCGGACACGGCGGTGCGGACGGGTCCGAACGCGAGGCGGGGCTTGATGCCCAGCCCGTCGACGATCGCCTCGCGCAGCGCGGTCTCCAGGGCCGGGGCGCGCCAGTCCTCGAGGGGCTCCAGCGCCTCGAGGGCGGCCCGGAGGACGTCGCCGGCGGAGTCCTTGAGCTGCTTGCGGGCGTCGTCGGCGAGCTCGATCTCGTCGTCGGCGGCGAACAGGAAGGACAGCAGCTCGGGGGCCTCCCCGAGCAGGTTCATCCGCTCCTGCACCAGCGGGGCGGCCTGGTCGAGGACGGCGGCCTCCCGCTCGGTGAGGGTCTCCCCCAGCACGCCCGCGGCCTGCAGGTAGGGGACGAGGCGGTCGCGGAAGTCGGCGGGCTCGAGCAGGCGCACGTGCGTGCCGTTGATGGCGGTGGCCTTCTTGAGGTCGAAGCGGGCCGGGTTCGCCAGGACGTCGTGGACGTCGAAGTGCGCCACCAGCTGCTCCACGGTGAACACGTCCTCGTCCGCGGACAGGGACCAGCCGAGCAGGGCCAGGTAGTTGAGCAGTCCCTCGGGGACGAAGCCGCTGTCCCTGAGGTGGAACAGGCTGGACTCGGGGTCGCGCTTGGAGAGCTTCTTGTTGCCCTCCCCCATGACGTAGGGCAGGTGGCCGTACTCGGGCACGTACTGCGCGACGCCGATCTCCACCAGCACCCGGAAGAGGGCGATCTGGCGCGGCGTCGAGGAGAGCAGGTCCTCCCCGCGCAGCACGTGGGTGATCTCCATCAGGGCGTCGTCCACGGGGTTGGTGAGGGTGTACAGCGGCTGGCCGTTGGCGCGCACCACGACGTAGTCCGGGATGGACCCGGCCCGGAAGACGATCTCGCCGCGGATCATGTCGTGGACCACGATGTCCTCGTCCGGCATCCGCAGCCGCAGCACCGGTTCCCGGCCCTCGGCCCGGTAGGCCGCGACCTGCTCCTCGGTGAGGTCCCGGTCGTAGTTGTCGTAGCCCAGCTTGGGGTCGCGGCCGGCGGCGCGGTGCCGGGCCTCGACCTCCTCCGGGGTCGAGTAGGCCTCGTAGACGGCCCCGTGCGCCAACAGCTTCGCGGCGACGTCGCGGTAGATGTCCAGGCGCTGGGACTGCCGGTAGGGGGCGTGCGGACCACCGGTCTCCACGCCCTCGTCCCAGTCGATGCCGAGCCAGGCCAGGGCCTCGAGCAGCTGCTGGTAGCTCTCCTCGGAGTCCCGCTGGGTGTCGGTGTCCTCGACGCGGAACACCATGGTCCCGCCGGTGTGGCGGGCGTGGGCCCAGTTGAACAGCGCGGTGCGGATCAGCCCCACGTGCGGGGTGCCGGTCGGGGACGGGCAGAAGCGCACCCGCACGGGCGAGGAGGCGGAGGCGGTGGCCGGGGTGGCGGGCTTTTCGGTCATGGCTCTTTCGGGACGTCGGTGGGTGCGTGGGTGGGTCAGCGGGGCGTGCGGTCGCGGGCGTCAGCGGCGCAGGACGGTGGGCAGGACGCCGATGCCCTCGACCTCGACCTCGATGCGGTCGCCCTCGTCGACGACGCCGACGCCGGCGGGCGTGCCCGTGAGGATCACGTCGCCGGGCAGGAGGGTGAATGCCTGGGAGACGTAGGAGACGAGGAACGGGACGTCGAAGACCATGTCCCGGGTGCTGCCGTCCTGCCTGGTCTGCCCGTTGACGCGGCTGCGCACGGCCAGTGCGGAGGTGTCGAGGTCGGTCTCGATCCAGGGGCCCAGCGGGCAGGCGCCGTCGAAGCCCTTGGCGCGGGCCCACTGGTTGTCGGTGCGCTGCACGTCGCGGCCGGTGAGGTCGTTGGCGGCGGTGTAGCCGAAGACCACCTCGGGCACGCGCTCCACGGGCACGTCCTTGCACATCCGCCCGATCACCACGGCGAGCTCCGCCTCGTAGGAGACCTCCTCGGTCCACGGGGGCAGGGTCACCGGGTCGCCGGGGCCGGCCACGGAGGTGTTGGGCTTGAAGAACAGCATCGGCGAGGTGGGCAGCTCGTTGCCCAGCTCCGCGGCGTGGTCGGCGTAGTTGCGCCCGACGCACACGATCTTGGAGCGCGGGATCACCGGGGCCAGGAGGCGGACGTCGGCGAGCTCGTGGCGCTGCTCCGTGGGGTGGATCCCGGTGTAGAACGGGTCGCCCGCGAGGACGGTGACCGTCTCGGCGCCGGGCGCGCCCTGGACCGCGCCGAAGTGGATCTCGTTGTCGACGGTGAACCTGGCAATTCGCATGGCCCCAGGCTATCCCACGGCCCGCAGGGCGGCGCGCGGCCCCCTCGTCCGGTCACCGAGAGGGCCGCGCCTGCCTCAGACCAGGCGGGTGAGCCAGCCGTGGGGATCCTCCGCGCGGCCGGTCTGGATGTCGAGCAGCTGCTTGCGGATGTCCATGGTGACGGTCCCGGGCCGGGCGCCCTCGTCGCCGATGGTCCCCTCCGCGGAGAGGAGCCGGCCGATGGGCGTGATCACGGCCGCGGTGCCGCAGGCGAAGGCCTCGGTGACCGTGCCCGACCGCCAGCCCTCGCGCCACTCCTCGAGGGTGAAGCGGCGCTCCTCGACGGTCATCCCGCGGTCGCGCGCGAGCTGGATGATCGACGTGCGGGTGACCCCCTCCAGGATGGTGCCGGTGAGCTCGGGGGTGACCAGCGTGTCGTCCCCGAGGACGAAGAACACGTTCATCCCGCCCAGCTCCTCGACGGCGTCCCCGCGGTCGCGGTCCAGGAACATCACCTGCTGGCAGCCGTGGGCCTCGCCCTCGATCTGGGCGACCAGCGAGGCCGCGTAGTTGCCGCCGCACTTGGCCGCCCCGGTGCCGCCGCGCCCGGCGCGGGCGTAGTCGCGGGAGAGCCAGATGTCCACTGGCTTCACGGGCCCGCCGAAGTAGTTGCCGGCCGGGGAGGCGATCACCGAGTACAGCACCTGCCGGGACGGGCGCACGCCCAGGAACGCCTCGGTGGCGATCATGAACGGGCGCAGGTACAGGGACTCGCCCTCCCCGTCCGGCACCCACTGCTCGTCCACGGACACGAGCTCCCGCAGGGAGTCCAGGAACATCGCCTCGGGCAGCTCCGGCAGCGCCAGCCGGCGGGCCGAGCGGTTGAGCCGGGCCGCGTTGGCCTCGGGCCGGAACGTCCACACGGAGCCGTCCGCGTGCCGGTAGGCCTTCAGCCCCTCGAAGATCTCCTGGCCGTAGTGGAGCACCGCGGCGGCGGGGTCGAGCACCAGCGGCCCGTACGGCTCGATCCGCGGGTCGCTCCAGCGCCCCGTGCCCGCGACGACGTCGCCGAACCAGTCGATCTTCACCATGTGGTCCGAGAAGTTCGTGCCGAAGCCCGGGTCGGCGAGGATGGCCGCGCGCACCTCCTCCGGGACCGGGTCCTGGGTCAGGTGGTGGGCGAAGGTGGTGGGCTGAGTGGTCACTGCGTCTCCCTGCGGGGTCGACCCCGTGGCGACCGGCACGCGGGGCGGGCGGATGTTTCGTGTTCCCAGCCTATCCCCGGAGCGCACGGGCGGGAGCGGCTCAGGTCAGCGCGGCGAGCACGCCGTCGCCCACCTGGGCGGTGCTGCGGGCCTCGGTGCCGTGCTCGGCGAGGTCCTGCTGCACGGCGGCCTCGATCCGGGCGGCCTGCTCCGGGAGCCCGAGGTGCTCGAGCATCATGGCGGTGGCCAGGATCGCCGCGACCGGGTTCGCCAGCTGCCGTCCGGCGATGTCCGGCGCGGAGCCGTGCACGGGCTCGAACATCGACGGCGCGGTGCGGTCCGCGTTGATGTTGCCCGCCGGGGCCAGGCCGATGCCGCCGGTGACCGCGCCGGCCAGGTCGGTGAGGATGTCGCCGAAGAGGTTGTCGGTGACGATCACGTCGAAGCGCGCCGGGTCGGTGGTGAGGAAGATGGTCGCGGCGTCCACGTGCAGGTAGTCGACCGCGACCTCCGGGAACTCGGCGCCGATCTCCTCGACCAGCCGGGAGTAGAGCCGCCCCGCGTTGACCAGGACGTTGTGCTTGTGCACCAGGGTGAGCTTCCGGCGCTCGCGCCGGGCGGCCAGCTCGAAGGCGTAGCGCACCAGCCGGCGCACGCCGTGGGCGGTGTTCAGCGACACCTCGGTGGCGATCTCGGCGTCCGTGCCGGGGCGCAGCACCCCGCCGTTGCCGGCGTAGGGGCCCTCGGTGCCCTCGCGGACCACCACGAAGTCGATGTCCCCGGGCCGGGCGAGCGGGCTGGTGGTGCCCGGGTAGAGCCGGGAGGGGCGCAGGTTCACGTAGTGGTCCAGGGCGAAGCGCATCCGCAGCAGCACGTCCCGCTCGATGATCCCGGAGGGCACCCGGCGGTCGCCGGGGGCGGCGCCCACCGCGCCGAAGAGGATGGCGTCGTGGGCGCGCAGCTCCTCCAGCGTCTGCTCGGTGAGGGTCTCCCCCGTCTCCAGCCAGTGCTGGGCGCCGAGACCGAACCGGCGCTTCTCCACGCGCACGCCGACGGCGGAGGTCACGGCGTCGAGGACCCTCTCCGCCTCGGCCACCACCTCCGGGCCGATGCCGTCGCCGGGGACGACGGCGATCCTCAGGGGGGCGGGGGCTGCTGCGGGAGTCGGCTCGCTCATGCCCTCAGAATAGGAGCGCCCTGGCGCGGGCATCCACGTCTCGGACGGACGTCTCACATGCCGGACGGCCCGGTGGGGCTCAGGCCTGCAGGGCCGCCGGCTCCTCGTAGCGGGGGAACACCGGCGCCGGGGCGGGCAGCGGGGTGCCGGGGACCAGCCGCGCGCCCAGGGCGGTGAAGAGCCGGGCGTCGCCCTCGGCCTGGCCGAGCACGTCGAGCAGCCGGCCGGCCGCCTCCGGCATCACCGGCTGCACGAGCAGGCCCACCGTCCGCACGACCTCGAGGGTCACCCACAGCACCGTGGCCATCCGCTGGGGATCGGTCTTGCGCAGCTTCCACGGCTCCCGCGCGGTGAAGTAGCGGTTGGTCTCGGCGACCACCCGCCAGATCAGCTCCAGGGCCCGGTGGAACTGCTGCTCGTCGAACTCCGCGCGCACCGGCTCGTAGAGGCCGGCCGCGGCGTCGAGCATCGCCCGGTCCTCGGCGGTGAGCTCCCCGGGCTCCGGGACCCGGCCCTCGCAGTTCTTCGCCACCATCGACAGCGAGCGCTGGGCCAGGTTGCCGAGGTCGTTGGCGAGGTCGGAGTTGATGCGGTTGCGGATCGCGTCGTGCGAGTAGCTGCCGTCCTGGCCGAAGGGCACCTCGCGCAGCAGGAAGAAGCGCAGCTGGTCCAGCCCGTACTCGGCGACCAGGGCGTGCGGGTCGATCACGTTGCCCACGGACTTGGACATCTTCTCGCCCTGGTTGAACAGGAACCCGTGGGCGAAGACCCGCTCGGGCAGGGGCAGCCCGGCCGACATCAGGAACGCCGGCCAGTACACCGCGTGGAAGCGGGCGATGTCCTTGCCGATCACGTGCGCGCCGGCCGGCCAGTAGCGCCGGAACAGCTCCGAGTCGGTGTCCGGGAAGCCGACCCCGGTGAGGTAGTTGGTCAGTGCGTCCACCCACACGTACATCACGTGGTCCGGGTCGCCGGGCACGGGCACGCCCCAGTCGAAGGTGGTGCGGGAGATCGAGAGGTCCTCCAGGCCCGATCGCACGAAGGAGGCGACCTCGTTGCGGCGGGTCTCCGGGAACACGAAGCCCTGCTGCTCGTAGAGGGCCAGGAGCCGGTCCTGGTAGGCGGAGAGCCGGAAGAAGTAGGACTCCTCCTCGGTCCAGGTGACCTCCGTGCCGGTGCCCACCGAGTAGCGCAGCCCGTCCTCGCGCAGCTCGGTCTCGTCCTCGGCGTAGAACGCCTCGTCGCGCACCGAGTACCAGCCGGCGTACTTGCCGAGGTAGATGTCCCCGGCCTCCTCCATGCGCCGCCAGATGGCCGCCGAGGCGGCGTAGTGGTCGGGGTCCGTGGTGCGGATGAAGCGGTCGTAGGAGATGTTCAGGGCGTCGTCCATCTCCCGGAAGCGCGCCGCGTTGCGGTCCGCGAGCTCCCGGGCCGTCAGCCCCTCCTTCTCCGCGGTCTGCTGCATCTTCTGCCCGTGCTCGTCGGTGCCGGTCAGGAAGCGGACGTCGAAGCCGTCGAGCCGCTTGAACCGGGCCATGACGTCGGTCGCGATCACCTCGTAGGCGTGCCCGATGTGCGGGGTGCCGTTGGGGTACGCGATGGCCGTGGTGATGTAGTACGGGGTGCGGTCGGAGGAAGTCACGGTTTCCACTCTACCGACCGCGCGGAGGCTGCGGCGCCCGCCCGCGGGTGCCACGATGGGCGGGACAGCCGGCACCGATCCCTCAGGAGGCCACCGTGCGCAGCGAGCTCTTCGCCCAGGACCACTTCGAACGCCAGAGCCAGGAGCGCTGGACCCTGCAGTCCCCCCGGATGCTGCGGGTGGGCCTGGGCCCGGACGTGGTCGCCACGAAGGGCGCCATGGTCGCCTACCAGGGGCGGATGGGCTTCCGGCACGAGGGCTCGGGCTCGCTCGGCAAGCTCATGAAGAAGGTCCTGACCAGCGAGGACGCACCCATGATGCGCGTCTCGGGCGAGGGCGAGGTCTTCTTCGCCCGGCAGGCGCGCAACGTGTTCACCGTGCTGCTGGAGGGCGAGGGGATGACGGTCAGCAGCTCCTCCCTGCTGGCCTTCGACGACACCCTGTCCTGGGACATCCGGCGCGTGGGCGGGGCCGGGCTGATGGCGGGCGGGCTGTTCAACCTGGAGCTCTCCGGCCACGGGGTGCTCGCCCTGTGCTCCGACGGGGCGCCGATGATCCTGGACTGCGCCGGCCAGCCCACGTACGTGGACCCGCAGGCGGCCGTGGCGTGGTCGGCCAACCTGGTCCCGGGGATCCGGAACGACCTGTCGATGGGCTCCCTGCTGCGCGGCGGCTCCGGCGAGTCCTTCCAGCTGGCCTTCTCCGGCCCCGGCTTCGTCATCGTCCAGCCCTCGGAGGGCGTCCCGGTGGTGCGGCAGGGCTGAGCGGCCGGCCCCGGGCGCGCTCAGCGCCCAGGCGCCCCCGGGTGAGGGCGACGACCAGCAGCGCGGCCCCGGCGTAGGTGCCGAGCACGACGAGGTCCACCACGTCCAGCAGCCCGGTGTGCACCGGCTTCGCGGCCAGCAGGACGAGGTGGTCCTGGGCGGGGGTGAAGCTGGCGTGCAGCAGCACGCACAGCAGGACGCTGCCGGTGCGGTTGCGCAGCGGCGTGTAGAAGAACGCCAGGACGAAGGGCACCACGAAGCCCAGCGGCCCGTAGAGCGGCACGTGCCACACTCCCCACAGCAGGCCCAGCAGCGCCGTGGCGCGCAGCGGCCCCAGCCGATGCTGCAGGCGCGGCAGCGCGAACCCGCGCCAGCCCGGCTCCTCGAGGCCGCCCCCGAGCACGGCCACGAAGGCGAAGCCCGCCAGGTAGGCGGGCGCCCGGTCGAGGGCCAGGGACCAGTCGATCTCCCGGCCCAGCGCCCCGAGCACCAGGTTGGCGACGGCGTACAGCAGCGCGGGCAGCCCCAGCGCCCAGGCCCACCAGCGGACGGGGACCCGCCACCGCACGATCGCCCGGGCCCAGGGCCGCAGCGACTCCCCCGCCAGCCGCTGCACGGTCCAGGCCGCCACCAGCGGCCCGAAGCCGCCGAGCAGGAGCAGGACCGTGCCACCGGCCCCGGCCAGGAGGGGCGCCCAGCACGCCCAGGACCAGGCGTAGGCCAGCGCGAAGAAGGCCACGAGCTGGTGGCGTGCGGTCCAGTCCCGCACACCCCTGCCGGGCGACCGCTCGCGTGCGCCGACGTCCGCCATGCGGACCACCCCCCGATCGTGGCGGCTGCCTCCGCCCTCAGGGTACGGCTGCGGGTACGGCGAGGGGCCGCGTCCGCGCGGAATGCTCGGCGCATGACGTGCGGACGCGGCCCCTCGGCCGGTGCTCCCGGCCCCGTCCGGGGCGGCGGGAGCGGGTGCGGATCAGCGGGCCGCGGTGCCCTCCACGTAGTCGGCGTCCGGGGAGGTCCAGGCGAAGAGCTTGCGCAGCTCGCGGCCGGTGACCTCGATCGGGTGGGCCTCCTCCTTCTCGCGCAGCTTCTTGAACTCGGGGCCGCCCTGGTCCTGGTCCTCGATGAAGCGCTTGGCGAAGGTGCCGTCCTGGATGTCGGCGAGCACGGCCTTCATGTTCTCCTTGACCGCGGGGTTGATCACGCGGGGGCCGGAGACGTAGTCGCCGTACTCGGCGGTGTCGGAGATGGACCAGCGCTGCTTGGCGATGCCGCCCTCCACCATGAGGTCCACGATCAGCTTGAGCTCGTGGAGGACCTCGAAGTAGGCGATCTCCGGCTGGTAGCCGGCCTCGGTGAGGGTCTCGAACCCGTACTGGACGAGGTGGGACATGCCGCCGCACAGCACGGCCTGCTCGCCGAAGAGGTCGGACTCGGTCTCCTCGGTGAAGGTGGTCTTGATGACGCCGGCGCGGGTGCCGCCGATGGCCTTGGCGTAGGACAGGCCCAGCTCGAGGGCCTTGCCGGAGGCGTCCTTCTCGACGGCCACGAGGGCGGGGACGGCGCGGCCGGCCTCGAACTCCCGGCGCACGGTGTGCCCGGGGCCCTTGGGGGCGACCATCACGACGTCGACGCCCTCGGGGGCCTCGATGTAGCCGTAGCGGATGTTGAAGCCGTGGGCGAAGAACAGGGCGTCGCCGTCCTTCAGGTTCGGGGCGATCGACTCCGCGTAGACGTGGCGCTGGACCTGGTCCGGGGTGAGGATCATGATGACGTCGGCTTCCTCGACGGCGTCCGCGACGGTGAGGACGCGCAGCCCCTCGGCCTCGGCCTTCGCGCGGGACCTCGAGCCCTCGGCCAGGCCGATCCGGACGTCCACGCCGGAGTCGCGCAGGTTCAGCGCGTGGGCGTGGCCCTGGGAGCCGTAGCCGATGACGGCGACGGAGCGGTCCTGGATGATCGACAGGTCGGCGTCGTCGTCGTAGAAGATCTCTGCCATGGGGGTGTCTCCTTGAAGCATGGATGGGCGCGGCGGAGCCCGCCGCGAGGTGGTTGGGGTGTCTGTGGGCCGGCGCCCGGGGCACCGCCGCCCGGGGGCGTCAGTGGCGCAGGGCGCGGTCGCTCATCGACTTGGGACCACGTCCGAGGGCCAGCGTACCGGCCCGGACGATCTCCCGGACGCCGAAGGGCTCCAGGATGTCGAGCAGCGCCCGGAGCTTGTCCGGGGCGCCGGTGGCCTCGATGACGAGCGACTCGGTGGAGACGTCGACAACGGTGGCCCGGAACAGGTCTGCGGCTTGGGTGACCTGCAGACGGGTCGCGGCGTCGGCGCGCACCTTGACCATGATGTGGTCACGCTGCACCGACGAGTCGGTGGTGAGCTCGACGATCTTGATGACGTTGATCAGCTTGTTCAGCTGCTTCGTCACCTGCTCGAGCAGCTCGCCCTCGGCGTCCACCACCACGGTGATGCGGGAGACGCCGTCGAGCTCCGTGGGTCCCACGGCGAGCGAGTCGATGTTGAAGGCGCGGCGGGCGAACAGCCCGGCCACGCGGGTGAGCACCCCGGGCTTGTCCTCGACCAGCACGGAGAGGGTGTGTCGGCTCATGGTCAGTCCTCCTCGTCCCACTCGGGGGTCATGTTGCGGGCGATCTGGATCTGGTCGTTGGACACGCCGGCGGGCACCATCGGCCACACCATCGCGTCCGCGGAGACCACGAAGTCGATCACCACGGGGCGGTCGTTGATCTCGAGGGCCTGGCGGATGACGTCGTCCACGTCCTCGTCCCGGGTGCAGCGCAGGGCGGCGCAGCCGTAGGCCTCGGCGAGCTTCACGAAGTCGGGCACCATGATGCTGTCGTGGCCGGTGTTCAGGTCGGTGTTGGAGTACCGGCCGTCGTAGAACAGGGTCTGCCACTGGCGCACCATGCCCAGCGAGGAGTTGTTGATCACGGCCACCTTGATCGGGATGTTGTTGATCGTGCAGGTGGCGAGCTCCTGGTTGGTCATCTGGAAGCAGCCGTCGCCGTCGATCGCCCACACCACGCGGTCCGGCTGGGAGACCTTCGCGCCCATCGCGGCGGGCACGGCGAAGCCCATGGTGCCCAGCCCGGCGGAGTTCAGCCACTGGCGGGGCCGCTCGTAGCGCACGAAGTGGGAGCTCCACATCTGGTGCTGGCCCACGCCGGCCGCGTAGACGGCCTCGGGGCCGGTCAGGGCGGAGATCCGCTCGATGACGTGCTGCGGGGAGCCCAGCCCGTCGGCGGGCTTGGGGTAGCCGAGCGGATAGGTGGCCTGCAGGCCGCTCAGCGTGGTCCACCACGCGGAGAGGTCCGGGGCGCCGCTGCGCTCGAACTCCTGGCGCACGGCGGCGACCAGGTCCGGGATGATCTCCTTCACGTCGCCCACGATCGGGACGTCGGCGGTGCGGTTCTTGGAGATCTCGGCGGGGTCGATGTCGGCGTGGATGATCCGGGCGGTGGGGGCGAAGGTCTCCAGGTGGCCGGTGACCCGGTCGTCGAAGCGCGCGCCCAGCGTCACCAGCAGATCGGCCTGCTGCATCGCGTACACGGCCGGGACGGTGCCGTGCATCCCGGGCATCCCGAGGTTCTGCTCGTGGGAGTCGGGGAACACCCCGCGCGCGGTCAGCGTGGTGACCACCGGGGCCCCGGTCAGCTCCGCCAGCTCGGCGAGCTCGGCCGCCGCGTCGGCGCGCATCGTCCCGCCGCCCACGTAGAGCACCGGGCGCTGGGCGGCCGCGACGAGCCGGGCGGCCTCCCGCACCTGCTTGGCGTGCCCGCGGGTGACGGGCCGGTAGCCGGGCAGGTCCATCCGCGGCGGCCAGGAGAACGTCATGGTGTCCTGCTGGGCGTCCTTGGCGATGTCCACGAGCACGGGACCGGGCCGGCCGGTCGAGGCGAGGTGGAAGGCCTCGGCGAGCACGCGCGGGATGTCCTCGGCCTGCGTCACCAGGTAGGAGTGCTTGGTGATCGGCATCGTCATCCCCACGATGTCGGCCTCCTGGAAGGCGTCGGAGCCGATGACCTTCGAGGACACCTGCCCGGTGATGGCGACCATGGGAATGGAGTCCATGTGCGCGTCCGCGATCGCCGTGACGAGGTTCGTCGCCCCGGGCCCGGAGGTCGCGATGCACACGCCCACCCGGCCGGAGGCCAGGGCGTAGCCCTCGGCGGCGTGGCCGGCGCCCTGCTCGTGCCGGACCAGGATGTGGTTGATCTTGTCGGTGTCCATCAGCGGGTCGTAGGTCGGCAGGATGGCGCCGCCGGGCAGGCCGAACACGTCGGTCACCCCGAGCTCCTCCAGGGACCGGATGACGGCCTGGGAGCCGGTCATCTGCATGGGCGGCACGGTGTTGCCGGGCCCGTGGACGGCCGGAGCTGCCGGGACGACGTGCTCGCGGGCCCCCGGAGGCCGGTGGTCGGCGGCGGTGTCCACCCGCTTGGTGGCCATCAGCGCCGGGCTGATCGGCTGTCCCTTGCTCATGTCACTGTCCTTCTGGTGTCGGTGGTTCTGTTCCGGCCCCTGCGGTCGCGTCCCCGTCGGCGCCGGGCAAGAAAAAGGGCCCTCGCTGCACCGGGTGGTGCGACAGGGCCCGTGCGCTCGACCGGTCGTCGGCTCAGGCCCCGCGTCCGACGAGGACGCGTACCGTGAGCTTGACGACACCGTGGCTGAGTTGCATGGCTCCATGCTCTGCCGCCCGCCCGGGTGTGTCAATCTTCGGACGGCTCGTCCCACCATGTGAGACAGCGCACGCCGCGGCCGTCGTCGCGCCTGCGCGGCGGGCCCCGCGGGGACGTCCGGCTGCCGCCGGAGCAGGGGCCGCTCCCCGCGACGAGCCGGCCCGCACCCTCGGACGGCGCGCAGCCGGGCCGAGGGCCGGCCGGACGTGCCCCGCGGCGGACCCGGTGCGGCCCGGTGCGACCCGGGCGAAATGGACAAGCCGCCGTGAAGTGGTAGAGTACTTTCTCGTTGCGAGGCGGAGCACGGCGCAAGCCGGCCGGCCCGATTCGGCCCTCGAGCCGGGTCGTGCTACTGTTTCTGCCGCAGCACCCGCGCCCCTAGCTCAATTGGCAGAGCAATTGACTCTTAATCAATGGGTTCTCGGTTCGAGTCCGAGGGGGCGCACCACAGCAGAGGCCCTGCCGCGTCAGCACGCGGCAGGGCCTCTTGTCATTGCCGGAACCGGGCACCGCTCGGAACCGTCCAGCGCCCCGGCCCGGAGCGCCTCCCGTCACCCCTGGACCCGCCGTCCCCGGACCCGGCGGCGGACGCGCCGGTCCGGGCACGACAGCACCCGGGGCCACGACCGCGCCCCGGGTGTTCTCGGCCGGACCACATCCTCGTGGCCCTGCCGGCGCGCGGCGGCGCGGAGGCCGTGCCGCGCCGCCCCCGGCCGGTGATCGCGGGCGGCACCGACCGGCTCAGGGCGTGGTGTCGCCCTGGACCACGGTCTCGCGCTCCACCGCGTCATCCACCTCGATCTCCTGGGCGGCCGGGGGCGCACCGGCGGACCCGGCGTCGGTGACGGTCCCGTCGGGCTCCACCCGCAGCTTCCAGCGGGCGCCTCCGAGGGTGGTGATGATGTCGGCCAGGGTGCGGCGCAGGCTCTCGTCGGTGAGCAGGCCGTCCCCGACCAGGTCGTCCTCGAGCTGCGTGGCGGCCTCGAGGATGCGCTGCCCCTCCGGGGTGATCGACACGAGGTGGCTGCGGCGGTCCCGCACGTTCTTCGAGCGGGTGACGTGCCCGTGCAGCTCGAGCCGGTGCAGCGTCTTGCCCATGGTCTGCGCCTGCACCCGCACGCGGTGCGCCAGCTGGGCCTGCGTCATGCTCCCCGCGGTCTGCAGCACGTCGAGGGCCATGACGCCCGCATGGGTGACGCCGAGCGTGGCCAGGCGCTCGTTCCAGGCGTGCTCCACGAGACGTGCCGCCGTGGAGAGCAGTCTGTTGGTGGGCCATTGAGTGGTGAAAGGCATGAAAAGCAGTCTACCGACCCGGAACGCCGATTACAGCATCATGCTAAGCAAACTTATGAGCATTTCGCCGCGCGGGGCGCCGGGCAGCCCGGGTGCCGCCCGCCGACCCGTCCGGCGGCAGCCCGGGAACCGCCGGTAGTCTTCGTGGTCCGGGCACCGCCCGGACCACACCGCACCGCACAGCACAGCATGGAGGAACCGTTCATGGCGGCACGTCTCGAACCCGGCCGGAAGGCCCCCGACTTCACCCTGCCCGATGCGCAGGGCCGGCCCGTTTCGCTCGCCGACTACCGCGGGCGCCGCGTCGTCGTCTACTTCTACCCCAAGGCCTCCACACCCGGCTGCACCACGCAGGCGTGCGACTTCCGCGACAGCCTGGAGCGCTTCGCCGCGGACGGCTTCGCCGTCGTCGGCATCTCCCCCGACGGCCCGGAGGCGCTGGCCCGGTTCGTCGACGCCGAGGCCCTGACGTTCCCCCTGCTCTCCGACGCCGACCACCGGGTCGCGGAGGCGTACGGGGCCTGGGGCGAGAAGAAGAACTACGGCAAGACCTACGAGGGCCTCGTGCGCTCGACCGTGGTGGTCGGCCCTGAGGGGGACGTGGAGCTCGCGCAGTACAACGTCCGGGCGACGGGGCACGTGGCGAAGCTGCGCCGCGACCTCGGACTCGACGCCTGAGGCTAGGATGGGCGAGGGGCCCGGACGGGCCCCTCGGCGCGAGTGGTGGAACTGGCAGACACGCAGGATTTAGGTTCCTGTGCCCTGACCGGCGTGCGGGTTCGAGTCCCGCCTCGCGCACCCCACGGCCCCGCCCGGGGCCCGAGCACGACCCGGCCGCCGTCGATCAGCACGGCGGTGCCCACGACCACTCCGCCGGCCGGTCCGGCCGGCCACGAAGGACCCATGGCGCCCAGGCGAGTCCCCCGCACCGCGGCCGCCCTCGCGCTCTGCGCGGGGCTGCTCGCCGCGAGCGCGTGCGCGCCCGGCGACGGCGCGCCCGCGCCCACGGCCTCCCGGTCCGTGCCGCAGGCCACGTTCGTCTTCGCCAACGCCGCGGCGGCGCCCACCCTGGACCCGGCGGCTGTCAGCACCGTGGAGACCTCGCGGATCGCCGCCCAGATCCTCGAGGGCCTCGTGCGGGCGGACCCGTCGACGGGCGAGCCCGTGCCGGCGCTGGCCACCTCCTGGGAGCGCTCGGCGGACGGGCTGCGCTACACCTTCGAACTGCGCGACGGGGTGCGCTTCCACGACGGCACCGTCCTGGACGCGGAGGCGGTCTGCGCGAACTTCGAGCGCTGGGAGTCCCTGGCCGCCGCCGGGCAGCGGACCTCCTTCGCCACGGTCTTCCGCGCCGCCGGCGGCGGGACCCTGTACGAGGGCTGCACCGTGGAGTCGCCCTCCTCCCTGGTGCTGTCCCTGACCGCCGCCCGCACGCCCGTGCTGCGGGCGCTGACGCAGCCCGCCTTCGGCATCGCCTCCCCGGAGGCCCTGGCGGCCGGCACCCAGGACAACCACCCCGTGGGGACCGGCCCGTTCCGCTACGAGTCCGGGGACGGCGCCGGCGTGGTGCTCCGGGCCGATCCCGGCTACTGGGGGGAGCTCGGGGACATCGGCACCCTCGAGTTCCGCACCGTCGCCGAGCCCGAGCTGCGCTACGTCGCGCTGCGCCTGGGCCAGGTGGACGGCTACGACCAGGTGGGCCTGGACTCCTTCGCCCCGCTGGCCCGGGAGGGCGTCCAGGTCTTCCAGCGGGACCCGTACTCGGTCTCCTACCTGGGCATCAACCAGAACGTGCCCCCGCTCGACGACCCGGACGTGCGGGAGGCGATCGCCGCCGCGGTGGACCGGGGCGCGATCGTGCGCGAGCACTATCCCGACGGCACCCGGGTCGCCGACCAGTTCCTCCCGGCCCGCTTCGCGATGGACGGGACGGACCTGCGGGTGCCCTCCTACAACCCGCAGCGGGCGCGGGAGCTGCTCGCGGAGTCCTCCTACGACGGGCAGCCGCTGCGCTTCTACTACCCGCGCCACACCTCCCGCACGTACATGCAGGAGCCCGAGAAGGTCTACGCCGACATCGCGGCCCAGCTGGTCCGGGCGGGCTTCGTCATCGAGCCCGTTCCGGTGGACTGGACGGACGGGTACGCGCAGCAGGTCCAGGACCCCGACGGCGACCACGCCCTGCACCTGCTGGGCTGGAACGGCGGCTACCGGGATCCCGACTACTTCATGGGGGCGCTCTTCGGCGGCCCCAGCGGCGAGTTCGGGATCGACAGCGCCTCGCTGTTCCGGGCGGTCGACCGCGCGGCGGCGCTGCCCGACGGCGAGGAGCGCACCCGCGCCTACGCATCGATCAACGACCGTCTCTCCCGCCTGCTGCCGGCCGTCCCGCTGGCCCACCCGATCTCCGCCGTGGCCGTCGACGACTCCGTCACGTCCTTCCCCCTGACCTCCACCGGCTACGAGGAGTTCAACCGGGTCCGCCTCGACCCGGCGCGCTGAGCCCGTCCGCCGAGCGCCCGGTGTCATTCGGGAATCGTCCGGGCGTGGCGTTAGTCTGAGTCCCGACCACTCACCGGCGCAGCGTCCGCGCCGGGCGTTCTACGGGAGCATCGACTGTGACATCACCTCAGGCAACGGAATCGACCGACGTCCTCCTGATCGGGGGCGGCATCATGAGCGCCACCCTCGGCGTGTTCCTCAAGGAGCTCGAGCCGCAGTGGGACATCACGCTGCTCGAGCGCCTGGACCAGGTGGGCGCCGAGAGCTCCAACGTCTGGAACAACGCCGGCACGGGCCACTCCGCGCTGTGCGAGCTCAACTACGCCCCGCAGGCCGCCGACGGCTCGGTGAACCCGGCCAAGTCGCTCAGCATCAACGAGCAGTTCCAGCTCTCCCGCCAGTTCTGGGCCTCCCTCGTGTCCGAGGGCAAGCTGCAGGACCCGCGCACCTTCATCAACCCCGTGCCGCACATGTCCCTGGTCTTCGGCGACGCCCACAGCGACTACCTGCGGCGCCGCTACGAGGCCCTGAAGCCGAACAAGCTCTTCGAGCGCATGGAGTACACCGAGGACCGGGACAGGATCGCCGGCTGGGCGCCGCTGACCATGCACGGCCGGGGCGCCGGACGGGTGGCCGCCTCCTGGTCCCCGGAGGGCACCGACGTCGACTTCGGCGAGCTGACCCGGCAGCAGGTCGCCCACCTGCAGGCCCGGGGCGGCGAGGTGCGCTACGGCCAGCAGGTCGTGGACCTCGACCGGCAGAGCGACGGCACGTGGGTGGCCGAGGTCAAGAACCGGCTCAACGCCGAGGGCCACCGCCTCATCCGGGCCAAGTTCGTCTTCGTGGGCGCCGGCGGCGGCGCCCTGCCCCTGCTGCAGAAGTCCGGCATCCGCGAGGCCAAGGGCTACGGCGGGTTCCCGGTCTCGGGCCTGTGGCTGCGCAACACCGACGAGAACGTGGCCTCCCAGCACAACGCCAAGGTCTACGGCCAGGCCTCCGTGGGCGCTCCGCCCATGTCCGTGCCGCACCTGGACACCCGGTACGAGCACGGCCGGCGCGCCCTGCTCTTCGGCCCCTACGGCGGCTTCAAGCCGAACTTCCTCAAGCAGGGCTCGTTCCTCGACCTGCCGCTGTCCGTGCGCCCGCACAACCTCTACCCCATGACCCGCGCCGGCCTGGCGAACCTGGACCTCGTGAAGTACCTGCTCAGCGAGCTGGCCAAGACCAAGGGGCAGCGGGTCGAGGCCCTGCAGCAGTTCTACCCGACCGCCGACGGCTCCCAGTGGGAGCTCGTCGAGGCCGGCCAGCGCGTGCAGGTGATGAAGCGGGACAAGGAGAAGGGCGGCGTGCTGCAGTTCGGCACCGAGCTCATCACCGCCGCCGACGGCTCGATCGCCGGTCTGCTGGGCGCCTCCCCGGGGGCCTCCACGGCCGTGCCCATCATGCTCAACCTGCTGGCCAAGTCCTTCCCGGGGCGGATCTCCGGGTGGGAGGCCCGCCTGAAGGAGCTCATCCCCTCCTACGGCGTCACCCTCAACGACCACCCGCAGCTCGCGGACGAGGTCATGGGCCGCACCGCCCAGGTGCTCGGCATCAACTGACCCCGCGCCGGCCCCGGCACGCACGCCGCGGGCCCCGGACCGCCCGGTCCGGGGCCCGCGGCGTGCCCGCCGCCGCCCGGTGCCCGGCACGGGCGGTCCCGGCGGCCTGTCGGATTCCGGCGGTACGCTGAGGAGCGCCCGCGCCCGGCCTCCCCGGAGCGCCGTCGACCGTCCCTCCCCTAGGAGCACGCGTGTTTCTCCTCGCCCGCGCCTCAATGGCCAACCGCGCCCTGATCGTGCTCATCACGGTCTTCGTGGCCGTCTTCGGCGTGCTCAGCATGCGCTCCATGAAGCAGGAGCTCATCCCCTCCCTGGAGATCCCCGTGATCAGCGTGGTCTCGGTCATGCCGGGGTCCTCGGCCGAGGTGGTCGACGAGCAGGTGGGCCGGCCGCTGGAGCGCGCCCTGAACATCGTGGAGGGCCTGGAGAGCTCCACGTCCACCTCGCGCAGCGGGCTGTCCGAGATCCAGCTCGGCTTCGAGTACGGCACCGACCTGGACCGGGCCCGCAACCAGGTGGAGCGGGCTGTGTCCAACGTCGAGGCGCAGCTGCCGGAGGACGTGGAGCCCACCGCCTTCGCCGGGTCCGTCGCGGACTTCCCCATCGTCTTCCTCGCCGTGTCCTCCGACGAGCAGCTCAGCCCCCTGGCCGCGGACCTGGAGCGGCTCACGGTCCCGGACCTGCAGAAGATCGACGGCGTGCGCTCGGCCGAGGTCAGCGGCGCCCCGGAGCAGGTCGTGTCCATCCTGCCGGACCAGGCGCAGCTCGCGCGCGCCGGGGCCACGCCCGCCGACCTCCGCACCGCGCTGGAGGAGAGCGGCGGGCTCGTGCCGGTGGGCACGGTCGAGGACGGCGCCACGAGCGTCCCCGTCCAGGCCGGCTCCCCGCTGGACTCCCTCGAGGCCGTGCGCAACGTCCCCCTCCCCCGCTCCGAGGACGCGCCCGCGGACGCCGGGACGACCACCATCGGCGAGGTGGCCACCGTGCAGCTCGCCGACCAGGAGCAGACCTCGATCACGCGCACCAACGGTCAGCCGACCCTCGCCGTGTCCGTCACGAAGACCCCGGACGGGGACACCGTGGGGATCTCCCGCGCCGTGGAGGAGATGGTCCCCGAGCTCGAGGCGGACCTGGGCAACGGCGCGAGGATCACCACCGTCTTCGACCAGGCGCCCTACATCGAGCAGTCCATCGAGGACCTCACCGTGGAGGGCCTGCTGGGCCTCGCCTTCGCCGTCCTCGTCATCCTCGTGTTCCTGGCGTCCCTGCGCTCGACCCTGGTCACGGCGATCTCCATCCCGCTGTCCCTGCTGGCCACCTTCATCGGCATCAGCGCCCTGGGCTACTCGCTCAACCTCCTGACGCTCGCCGCGATCACGCTGTCCGTGGGGCGCGTGGTGGACGACTCCATCGTGGTGATCGAGAACATCAAGCGCCACTACGGGACGGTGGACCTGCGCACCGACCCCGCCAACGCGAAGCGCCGGGCCATCCTCACCGCCGTGCGCGAGGTCGCCGGGGCGATCACCGCCTCGACGCTGATCACCGTGGCGGTGTTCGTGCCGATCGCCTTCGTGGGCGACGTGACCGGTGAGCTGTTCCGGCCGTTCGCGCTCACCACGACCATCGCCCTGCTGTCCTCCCTGGTGGTGTCCCTGACGATCGTGCCGGTCCTGGCGTACTGGTTCCTGCGCGATCCGCGCCTGGCCCGGCGCCGCTCCCGCACGGCCCCCGCCCGGACGGCTCCGTGGTCCTCCGCCGGCGCCGAGGCGCCGACCCGTCTGGCCCGCGGCTACCTCCCGGTGCTGCGCGGCACCCAGCGGCACCCGTGGGCGACGCTCGGGGTGAGCGTGCTGGTCCTCGCCGGCACGGCCGCCCTGCTGCCGGTGCTGCCCACGAACCTGCTGGGGGACACGGGACAGAACACGATGACGGTCGAGCAGGACCTCCCGGCCGGGACCGCCCTGGCCGTGACCTCCGAGCAGGCCTCCCGCGCCGAGGAGGTGCTCGCCTCGACCGAGGGCATCGAGGACGTCCAGGTCACCATGGGCACCGGCGGCGGCTTCTCCGCGTTCATGCCCGGCAGCGGCAGCAACAGCGCCACCTTCTCCGTGACGACGGACGCCGAGGTCGACCAGCAGCAGCTGCGCCGCACCGTGGGCGAGCAGCTGGACGCGCTGGACGGCGCCGGCGACTTCTCCGTGCAGGGCGCCCAGGGGTTCACCAGCAGCGACGTGGAGATCACCGTCAGCGCCCCGGACCAGGACACGCTGGTCGCGGCCGACGACGCCGTCGTGGAGGTCATGCGCGGGCTCGACTCCGCCGGGCAGGTGACGAGCAACCTGGCCGCGACCCAGCCCACCGTGGTCGTGACGGTCGACCGGGCCGCCGCCGCCGAGCGCGGGCTGACCGAGGAGCAGGTCACCGGGGCGCTGGCCGGAACGGTCAACCCCGTCCCGGCCGGGTCCATCGACCTGGACGCCGACTCCGTGGCCGTGACCATCGGCGAGGGCCGCGCCGTGGAGGACGTCGAGGCCCTGCGCGCCCTGCCGGTGCCCACGGCCGGCGGGGTGGCGCGCCTGGACGACCTGGCCGAGGTCGAGGAGACGCTCACCGTCGAGACCATCACCTCCAGCCGTGACCAGCGCACCGCGACCGTGGCCGTCACCCCGGCGGGCGACGACCTCGGCGCCACGAGCGCCGCGGTCCAGGAGGCCCTCGCCGGACTCGACCTCCCGCAGGGCGCGGCGGCCGAGCTCGGCGGGGCCGCCACCGAGCAGCAGACGACCTTCCGCCAGCTGGGCCTCGCGGTGCTCGCGGCCATCGCCATCGTCTACGTGGTCCTCGTGGCGACGTTCAAGTCCCTGGTCCAGCCCCTGATCCTGCTCGTCTCGATCCCCTTCGCGGCCACGGGCGCGGTGCTCGCCCTGCTCGCCTCCGCGGTGCCCCTGGGCCTGGCCTCGCTCGTGGGCGTGCTCATGCTGGTGGGGATCGTGGTGACCAACGCGGTCGTGCTGATCGACCTCATCAACCAGTACCGGGGGCGGGAGCACGGCATGGCGCTGGAGGACGCCATCGAGCGGGGCGCGACCCGCCGCCTGCGGCCCATCGTGATGACCGCGCTGGCCACCATCCTGGCGATGACGCCCATGGCGCTCGGGGTCACGGGGCGGGGCAGCTTCATCTCCCAGCCCCTGGCCGTGGTGGTCATCGGCGGGCTCATCTCCTCGACCCTGCTGACCCTGGTGCTGGTCCCGGTGCTCTACCGGCTCGTGGAGGCCCGCAAGGAGGAGCGCCACCGCCGCCGGGAGGAGCGGATCGCGGCGCTGTCCGGCGCATGACACCTGCGCTCTTTCGTGGACATTTGCGATAGGAAATAACGGTGTCCGCACACAGCCGTCCCGGCCGGGACCGGAGATCGCCGCCGCATCGTGCCTGGTCACGGCGGGAGGCGGGGGCGGTCCCCGGGTGGACTCCGCCCGGCCCCGGCAGGGGGACCCCCGAAAGGGGGACACTCGCGCCCGGTCCGCCCATGTAACCCGGTCGTAGCATTAACGTGTGCCCCGCAGAGATACAGACCGTGTGCAGAACAGCGCCGACGCCTGGGAGGCCCTCTTCAGGGCCCAGGTGACGGTCATGCGGCGCCTCCAGCGCCAACCCGAGTTCGCGGAGCTCTCGGCCCGCGAGTACGACGTCCTGTTCAACCTGTCGCGCTCCGACGAGTCGGGGATGCGGCTCAACGAGCTCAACGAGTACGTGCTGCTCACCCAGTCCAGTCTCAGCCGGATGCTCGAGCGCCTGGAGCTCAAGGGGCTGGTGCACCGGTGGCAGGACCCGCAGGACCTGCGGGGCCTGCGGATCCGGCTGACGGACGCGGGCCGGGCCATGCAGGCGCAGATCGCCGAGCAGTTCCGGGTGCACGTGCACGAGCTGATGTCCGCCGGGCTCGACCCGGAGGAGCTGCGCATCCTCACCCGGCTGGCCGACCGGCTGCGGGAGGCCGTGAACTCCCTCTGACCGGCCCGCTCAGGCGGGCAGCGGGAGCACGACCCGGGCCCCGGGGTCCTCGGGCGTGCCGGCGGCGGACTCCGCCGCGATCCGCATCTCCCCCAGCGTGATCCGCCCCTGCAGAGTGGTCAGGAACGCGGTCTCCGCGGCGTCGGCGCCGGTGGCGATCCGCACGAACTCCGAGCGGGGAGCCAGTCCGGTGGCGTCCAGGGTGTACCATCCGCCGTCGTGCCACGCCTCGACCACGGCGTGGAAGTCCATGGGGGACAGCCCGGGGGCGTAGACGGACACCAGCCGCGCCGGCACGCCGAGGGACCGCAGCAGGGTGATGAGCAGATGGGCGTAGTCGCGGCAGACGCCCTGGCGGGTCAGGTACGTGTGCACGGCGGTGTCCGTGGCCGCCGACGATCCCGCCACGTAGTCCAGGTTCTCGTGCACCCAGTCCCGCACCCGCTGCAGCGTCGCGTAGCCGCCGCCGCGGGCGCCCGGGAAGAGGGCGTCGGCGGTGCCGGTCATCTCGTCGGACGGGCAGAAGCGGCTCGGGCGGGTGTAGCGGACCACGTCCACGGACTCCGCCGCCGGCGGCGGGCCCCCCGCCCCGTCCAGGGCCAGCTCGTAGGAGACGGTGCACTGCGTCCCGCCCGGCACGCGGGCCAGGTGCAGCCGGGTGCCGTGCAGGTCCTCGGCCGGCTCCAGCGGCACCGGTTCGCCGTCCACGCGCAGCCGCAGCCGCTCCCCGGGGTGCGGGCCCCCGCCCAGTCGGGCGGCGGCGAGCGAGAACACCGCCAGGTGATCGGTCTCGGACGCGAAGTCGACCTCCGCGGAGACGGTGCGCCGGGTGGTGGGCACGATGGGCCTCCTGGTCAGGTGGGATGTCGGCCGGGCCCGCGGCCCGCCCGGTCCATTGTCGCCCACGACACCGATCATCAGTACACTGATGCACGAGACCTCCCCCACACGCCCCCGCCGCCGGACGGAGCCCAGGCACCGCATCCGGCGGCCACGACCGAAGGACGTGCACGATGGCACACGACACGACCCAGGACAGCCGGTCCAAGGAGCAGACCGCGCCCGACCCCGAGGACCCCCGCAAGCCGGACAGCCCGACGGAGATCACCAAGCCCGCATGGGGCTACGTCTTCAAGCGCGCCCTCTCCGAGTTCTCCAAGGACGACTGCACCGACCTCGCCGCGTCGCTGACGTACTTCGCGGTGCTCTCCCTCTTCCCCGCGCTGCTGGCGATCGTCTCCCTGCTCGGCGTGTTCGGGCAGGGCCAGGCGACCACCCAGGCGATCACCGGCTTCCTCGAGGGCGCCGCGCCGCCCGAGCTCGTCACCCTGCTCGAGGGGCCGATCAACAACCTGACCACGAGCACCGGCGCCGGGCTGGCCCTGGTCACCGGTATCGTCGGCGCCCTGTGGACCGCCTCCGGCTACACCGGGGCCTTCGGCCGGGCCATGAACCGGATCTACGAGGTCGAGGAGGGCCGGCCCGTCTGGAAGCTGCGGCCCATGAACATCCTCGTCACCCTCGTGCTCGTGCTCATCGTGGTGCTGATCATGCTCATGCTGCTGATCTCCGGCGGCATCGCCCAGTGGGTGGGTGACCTCATCGGGCTCGGCAGCACCGCCGTGACCGTGTGGAACATCGCCAAGTGGCCGGTCGTCGTGGTCCTGGCGGTCCTCCTCATCGCGGTGCTCTACTACTTCACCCCCAACGTGCGGCAGCCCAAGTTCCGCTGGATCAGCATGGGCTCCATCGTCGCGCTGCTCGTGGCCGCCCTGGCCGCGGCGGCCTTCACGTGGTACGTCACCAACTTCGCGTCCTACAACGCGACCTACGGCATCATCGGCTCGGTCATCATCCTCCTGCTCGGGCTGTGGATCATCAACAACGTGCTGCTGCTGGGCGCGGAGATCGACGCCGAGGTGGAGCGCGGCCGCCAGCTGCAGGGCGGGATCAAGGCCGAGGAGACCATCCAGCTCCCGCCGCGGGACACCCGTCAGGTCGAGAAGAAGGACAAGAAGGAGGACAAGCTCGTCGACCAGGGCCGCAAGCTGCGCCTGGAGCACGAGCACCTGGACTACTCCTCCGGCGACTCCGGGAACTCCCGCCAGGGCAGCTCGGCCTCCTGATCCGGAACACCGCACCGCAGAGCGCCAGCAGCTCCGCGGGCCCCGCAGCGGCGGCACCGTGGCTTCCAGCGCCACGGGGTCGCCGCTGCGGCGTTCCCGGGTGCACCGCGGCCCCGGTGCACCCGGGACGCCCTTCCCTAGACTGGGGAGCAGGGTTCCGGACCGGAACCGCCACGTCGTCCGCAGAAAGGACCATTCCCCATGCACGAGGTCAGAGGAGTCGTCGTCACGGCGAAGAACGCACCGGCCACCCTGGAGACGATCCTGGTGCCGGACCCGGGGCCCGGGGAGGCACTGGTCGACGTGCTCACCTGCGGGGTGTGCCAGACCGACCACCACTACAAGGTGGGGGCCGTGGGCGAGGACTTCCCCTACCTGCTGGGCCACGAGGCCGCCGGGATCGTCTCGGCCGTCGGCGAGGGGGTCACCGAGGTCGCCGTGGGCGACGCCGTGATCCTGAACTGGCGCGCGGTGTGCGGGGAGTGCCGGGCCTGCCGCAAGGGCCAGCCCTGGTACTGCTTCGCCACCCACAACGCCACCCAGAAGATGACCCTGGAGGACGGCACCCCGCTGTCCCCGGCCCTGGGCATCGGCGCGTTCGCCGAGAAGACCCTGGTGGCGGCCGGGCAGTGCACCAAGATCGAGGCCGAGCTCGAACCGCACCAGTACGCCGCGGTGGGCCTGCTCGGCTGCGGGGTGATGGCCGGGATCGGGGCGGTGCTCAACACCGGGGCCGTGCAGCGCGGGGAGTCCGTGGCCGTGATCGGCTGCGGCGGGGTCGGCACCGCCGCGGTGGCCGGGGCCGCCCTGGCCGGGGCGACCACGATCATCGCGGTGGACCTCGACGACGAGAAGCTCGCCACGGCGCAGCAGTTCGGAGCCACCCACACCGTCAACTCGCGGCAGCAGGACCCGGTGGAGGCGATCAAGGCGCTCACCGGCGGGTTCGGCGCGGACCTGGTGATCGACGCGGTGGGCATCGCGGTGACCTTCCAGCAGGCCTTCGAGGCCCGTGACCTGGCCGGGCGGATGGTCCTGGTGGGGGTCCCGGCCCCGGGGACGACCTGGGAGATCCCGCTGGACGAGGTGTTCGGCCGGGGCGGGTCGATCAAGTCCGCCTGGTACGGCGACACCCTGCCCTCGAGGGACTTCCCGATGCTGGTGGACCAGTACCGGCTGGGCCGGCTGGACCTGGACGGCTTCGTGTCCGAGCGGATCGGCATCGGCGAGGTGGAGCCGGCGTTCGAGAAGATGACCGCCGGCAAGGTCCTGCGCTCCGTCGTCGAGATCGCCCCGGCCCCGGGCACGGAGGCGGCCCGATGAGCGCCCCCGGCCCCACCCCCGGCTCCGCGTCCGGAGCGTCCGCACCCGATCCGGCCGCCCCGGCCGTCGACGGCGACGCCCTGCCCGACACCGGGCGCGCGCACCCCGACGACTCCGGGGCCGTGCCCGCACGCCCCGCCGCCGGGCAGGTGCGGGTGGAGCGGCTGGTCACCGCCGGCACGTTCTCCCTGGACGGCGGCACCTGGGAGGTCGAGAACAACGTGTGGCTCGTCGGCGACGACGACGCCTGCGTGGTGATCGACCCCGCCCACGACCCGCAGAAGGTCGTGGAGGCCGTGGCCGGGCGACGGGTCGTCGCGATCCTGCTCACGCACGCCCACGACGACCACATCCGGGCCGTGAAGGAGGTCGCCGGGCAGGTGGGGGCGGAGATCCACCTGCACCCGGAGGACACCGTGCTGTGGGAGCAGGTCTACCCGCACACTGCCTTCGACGCCGAGCTCGCGGACGGACAGGAGTTCACCGTCGGCGGCCTGACCCTCACGGTGCTGCACACCCCCGGCCACTCCCCCGGCTCGGTGTGCTTCTCCGCCCCGGCGCTGGACGGGTCCGGGGTCCTCTTCTCCGGGGACACCCTGTTCCAGGGCGGGCCCGGGGCCACGGGCCGCTCCTACAGCGACTTCGACACGATCATCGGGTCGATCCGCGAGCGGCTGCTCACCCTCCCGCCGGAGACCCAGGTGCTCACCGGGCACGGGGACCCCACCACGATCGGGGCCGAGGCCCCGCACCTGCAGGAGTGGATCGACCGCGGCCACTGAGCCGTCCGTCCCGCCGGGCCCGGTCACCGGACCCGGCGGGACTCACGCGTCGTCGAGGAGGGTGCGCCGCCACCGGTGGACGAAGCCCAGGGCCCCGGCGAGCAGCAGGGCCGCGGAGCCGACGGGCACCAGGGCCGCGGTGCGGTAGCCCCACGTCTCCCCGAACCACCCGGAGAGCACGAGGCCCACGGTCAGCCCCACGCTCATCGCCGCGGTCATCACCGTGGTGAGGGCCGTGACCCGGGAACTCGGCGCCACCAGCCGCGCGAGCTCGTAGACGGCCACCAGGCAGGGCCCGGTGGTCAGCCCGGCCACCGCCAGGGCGAGCACCATCCCCACGGAGTCGTCCGGGACCGTCAGCAGCATCGAGGCCAGCACCGCCCCCGACGCCGCCCCCACCCAGCGGTTCCACAGCCGCAGCTCCTCGGTGCGGGCGGAGGCGAACACCGCCGCGACCGCCGAGGTCAGCCCCGTGACCGCGTACAGCCAGGCCACCGAGACCACCGCGTCCACGGAGATCGCGAAGACGACCACGGAGCCCAGGATCGACCCCAGCAGGGCCCCCAGCGCCCCCATGCCCACCACCGGGAGCAGGCGCAGCTGCGCGGTCCGGCGGCGCCGGAGCCGGGCCGCCCGGGTGAGCCCGGCGGCGGCCGGGGCGCGGAAGCGGATGAGCCGGCGCGGCAGCCGCGCCGAGCAGTGCAGGAGGAACACGGTGGTGCCGGCCAGGGTGAGGGCCGCCGAGAGCGCCAGCACGGCGGCCGGCCCGAGCCTCACGGCCACGAGCCCGGTGACCACGGCGGCCAGGACGGTCGCCAGGGAGTCCATCACGCTCTCGTGGCGCAGCGCCGTGTCGAAGAGGTCCTGCCGGTCGTCCCGGCCGAGCAGAGACCACCAGCGCAGCCGGCAGACCACGCCCATCTGCGGCAGGACCAGTCCGGCGAGCAGGCACGGCAGGACCAGCCGGGCGGGGTCGGGCTCGGGGGCGGCGGAGGCCCCCGGCAGCAGCCGGACCAGCCACCAGACCGCCACCGGGTTCGCCAGCGTGAGCAGGACGAGGCCGAGCTGGCGCCCCCGCCAGGAGGCGGCCGCCCCCATGGCCAGGCCGCACACGGCCGAGCCGAGGGTCACGGCCCCGGCGCACAGCGTGCCGAGAGCCGGCGACCCGGAGATCAGGGCCACCGTGGTGAGCACGCCCAGCGGCACCATGGTCTGGGGCAGGCGCACCAGCAGGGTCAGCACCGGGTAGAGGGCGCCGCTCACGGCGGCGAGCTCGCGGGAGTCGGCCAGCGGCGAACGGCTGGCCATGCTGATCCCGCCGAGCGGTTCGGGGGCGCGCGTGCTGCTCACGAGGGTGGTCCGGTTCCTTCCGGTGGGCGCCGGGGCACGCACCAGCCTAGCCACGGCCCCGGACGATGACGGAAAGCGTCGGCCCCACGGACCGCGGGCCGCTCCCGGCGCCCCCGGCGCGGGCCGGAGGTGGCCGGGAGCGGCCCGCGCCGGGGCGGCCGGCCGCGTCCGCCGCTCAGGCCGACGGGTCCCGGTCTGCTCCGCGACGGACGGGATCCGCGGCGGGGCCCGGCACGGTGGCGTCCTGCACGGTGCTGTCCCGCACGGTGCCGTCCTGCACAGTGCTGTCCTGCACGGTGCCGTCCTGCACGGTGCTGTCGTGGGCGGTGCTGTCGTGGGCGGCGGCGTCCGTGGCCGCGCCGGCCCGCGGGCGCCGGAGGCCGGCTGCGCGGTGGGCGAGCCCGGCCACGAGGCCGCCGAGCAGCGGGGCCAGCCAGAAGAGCCACAGCTGCCCGAGGTGGGACGAGCCTGCGACCACGGCGGCGCCGGTGGAGCGGGCGGGGTTCAGCGAGCCGCCGTCGAACGGCGCGGTGACCGTCAGCAGGAAGGCCAGCGCCGCGGCCATCGCGACCGGGGCGAGCACGGCGTTGGCCCGGGGCGCGGTGGAGCCGAGCACCACGAGGGCGAGCAGGGCGGTGGCGACGAACTCGACCAGCAGGACCGTGGTCCAGCCCGCCTGCGAGGCGGAGTTCGCCCCGAAGCCGTTGGAGATCCCCCCGATCACCTGGGCGGTGGTGGAGGAGTCCAGCAGGGTCATCAGCACCGCCCACAGCACGCCCGCGGCGCTCAGCGCGCCCAGCACCTGGGCCACCACGTAGCCGATCGCGGAGCCCGGAGCGGTCCGGCCCGCGACCACGGCGGCCAGCGTCACGGCCGGGTTGAAGTGGCCGCCGGAGACGTGCCCGAAGGCCACGACCGCGGCGAGCAGGCCGAGGCCGAAGCCCAGCGCGGAGTCGATGACCTCGGTGGCGAACATGCCGGTGCCCAGCCCGGCGAAGACGAGCAGCGCCGTGCCCGCGAACTCCGCGGCCCACCGCGCCGGGGCGGAGGGGTCCTGCCCGGCGGCCGGCCCCGGGTCCTTGCGCGCGGCCGCGGGCACCGGGGCCGCCAGGCCCGTGGGCCCGGGGTCGCGCCGGCCGGCGAGGACGGCGTCGGCTTGGTGCTCGGGGTGGTGCTCGGGGCGATCCTCGGGCCGGGCACCGGGGAGGGTGCCGGCCAGGGTGGCGGTGGAAGTGCCTGCGCGGGCGCTGCCGTGGGCGGGTTCCTCGGCGCCGGGGCGCACGGGGGTCGTGCGGACGTTCTCGGTCATCGGGTGCTCCTGGGGGGTCGGGTCGACACGGACGGGGTGCCGTGGCGGTCGGGGCGGCGGACGCCCGTGCCATGGAACCACAGGCCACCTGAAAGCGCGGTGAGACACCGCGGTGCGGACCCGGACCGCGCTGCTGGGCGGCACGGCCCGACGGCAGGGCCCGACTACACTGACCGCATGCCTGGACCCCTCCTCCGCCCCGACGCCGGCCACGATCCCGCCCTGCCCGAGTACGCCGACTCCGTGCGCGCCGCCCTGCTGGGCGGGGCCCTGGGGGACGCCATCGGCTACCGGGCCGGCGCGGACGCCCCGGACGCCGAGCACCCGGGTGCCGACGGCGGCGCCGGGCGGCTGCTGGTCTCCGACGACACGCAGCTGACCCTCTACACGCTGGACGCCCTCCTGGAGGTCGTGGAGTGGGCCAACGACGGCCAGCCCGCCGACGAGACCGCCTGCCTGTGGCTGGCCTACCTGCGCTGGCTGCGCACCCAGGGGGTGCCCCACCCGTCCGAGGCACCACGGCCCCTGCCCCGCCGGCTCGACGAGCACGAGGTCCTGCACGCCGTCCGGGACCCGGCCGGCACGGTGCTGGAGGCCCTGCGGAGCGGACGGATGGGCGAGGTCGAGCGGCCGCTGCTGCCGGACGCCGAGGACGCCGCGGCCGTGCCGCGCTCCGCCCCCTTCGGCCTGCTGCCCCACGTGGGGTGGCGCACCCTCGCGCCGCTGGCGATCAACGGCGCGGCGCTGACCCACGGGCACCCCGAGGCGCAGACCGCCGCGGCGGTCTACGGCTTCACCGTCCACGCCGCCGTCCGGGCCCGCCGGGAGGGGACGGCACGGCCGGTCGCCGCCGCCGTCGCCGCCGCCCGCGAGACCGCGGCGCACCTCACCCGCCCGGTCGCCGAGACCCTCGCCCGGCTCGACGACGCCGTGCGCGCCGCCGGTGCGCAGGCCCCGGCCCCGGAGGCGCTGCCCGGCGGGCGCCCCGAGGTCCTCGCCGGGGAACCGACGGCGCCCGTGGTCCTGGCGGCCGGGCTCTGGGCGGCCCTGCGCGCCGAGGCCGAGGCCCCGGCGGCCGCGGACCCGCAGTCGGTGTTCCGCCGCGCGGTGGGCCTGGGCACGGCCTCCGGCGCCGCCCCGGACGCCACCGGATCGATCGCCGGCGCCGTCACGGGCGCGGCGCTGGGCACGGCCGCCCTGCCCCCGGAGTGGCTCGCCCTGCTGGACGCCCGGGACGCGGTGGCCGACTGCGCCGAGCGCTGGCTCAGGGAAGTCGGGGCGCCAGTCGTCTGACGCTCAGGCCGCAGCCGGCGAGCAGCGCCCCGACCGTGCCCGCCCCGGAGCGCCGGACGAGGTCCACCACGATCCCGGCGCAGGCCCGGGCGTCCTCGAGGGCGTCGTGGTGGCGCTCCAGGGGGACGCCGGCGGCCTCCGCCGCCCGCGGCAGCGCGTAGGAGGGCAGGTCGTAGCCGCGCCGGGCCAGCGCGAGGCTGCACGCGTACGCCAGCGGGGCGTGCCGGGTGCCCGTCTCCGCGCAGGCGGCGCGGATCACGCCCATGTCGAAGGCCGCGTTGTGCGCCACGACCAGCTCGTCGGCGTCGTCGGCGAGGATCCAGTCCTCGATCCGGGGCCACAGCTCGTCGAAGACCGGGTGGTCGGCGACGGTGCGCTCGGTGATCCCGTGGATGCGGACGTTGCCGGGGTCGAAGGAGGCGCGGGTGCGCGGGGGACGCATGTACGCGGAGCGCTCCTCCACCACCACCCCGCCGCGGACCCGGACCAGTCCCACCGCGCACGGCGAGCCGATGAAGCGGTTGGCGGTCTCGAAGTCGATCGCGGTGAAGTCGAGGGAGGACGGGGCCGGCGAGGGCCCGGCGCCGGTCGTCCCGGGAGCCGGGGCGGGGGACGGTGCGTCGGTGTCGGGGGAAGCGGGAAAAGGCACCGGAACAGCCTACTGCCCCGGCTCAGGCGTGGACGCCGCGCAGGTGGGTCTCGATCCACTCGTCCGCCCGGGCGATGGCCTGGTTGACCTGGGCGGTGTCGAGGTCGTGGTGCATGGCGTAGGCGATCGCCTGCAGCGGGAACGTGCGTGCGTGCAACCGGGCCCGCTCGTAGACCGACTCGGACACGGCGGACCGCAGGACGTCCCAGCCGTACCACAGCCCGAGGGAGGCTGCGTCGTGGGCGGGGTCGTAGAGACAGGCGTGGTCCCAGTCGATGATGCCGGTGAGCTCCTCCCCGTCCCAGAGCATGTTGTGCCCCATCAGGTCCCCGTGCACCAGGGAGGGGGTGACGGTGGGCAGCGCCGCGAGCTCGGCCACGGCCTGCAGGGCCGCCCCCTGGTTGCGGGGCAGCAGCCGCGGGATGACCTCGTCGAGGAGCACGTGCCGGCGGCGGTGCCCGCCCCAGTGCTGACCGGGCCGGTCCAGGTAGGCGGCGAAGCCGGAGGCGTCGACCTCCGCGAGCTCGGTCAGCACCCGGTGCAGCACGGCCGGGTCGCCGTACCCGGGCGGGTGCGGCACCCCGGGGAGCCAGGTCAGCCCCACCCCCGTGTAGCCGTTGGCGACCACCACGCCCGTCAGCGGACGCGGGATAGGGAAGGAGAAGCGGGGCAGCCGGCGCAGGACCTCCGTGCGCCGCTCCACCTGCTCGCAGACGGTGAGGTTCTTCGCGATCCGCACGGAGATGATGTGCCCCACGTTCACCACCACGTGCGCGGAGCCGCCGGCGTGGACCTCCCACTCGCTGCGCGCCACGCGGATCCCCGCCTCGGCCAGGACGGCCTCGACGGCGCCGGCGAAGGGGAGGTGCTGGAGCGACGACCAGGGCATGGGCTGTCTTCTCGGTCCGGGTGGGCTCAGCCGGGGACGGTGCCGGAGTCCGCGCCGAGCGCGGCCAGGAGGTGCGGGAGCAGGGCGCTCATGGCCCGGCCCCGGTGGCTGACGGCGTTCTTCTCGGCGCGGGTGAGCTGGGCGACGGACCGGTCCGAGCCCTCCGGCAGCAGGACGGGGTCGTAGCCGAAGCCGCCCTCCCCCACGGGCTCCCGCAGCAGCGTGCCGCGCAGCGTCCCGGTCTCCACGTGCTCCCGCCCGTCGGGGGTCGCCAGGGCCGCGGCGCACACGAACTCGGCGCCGCGGTGGGCGTCGGGGATGTCGGCGAGCTGGTCGAGCAGCAGCCGCAGGTTGGCGGCGTCGTCGCCGTGCCGGCCGGACCACCGCGCCGAGAAGATCCCGGGGGCGCCGTGCAGCACGTCCACGGCCAGCCCGGAGTCGTCGGCCACGGCGATCAGCCCCGTGGCGGCGGCCGCGGAGCGGGCCTTGAGCAGGGCATTGGCCGCGAAGGTGGTGCCGTCCTCGACGACGTCGGGGGCGCCCGCGGCGGCGGCGTCCACCACGAGCCGCTGCACGTCCGCCCCGGGCAGCGCGGCCGCGATCATCTCCCGCAGCTCGGTCAGCTTGCCGGGGTTGTGGGTGGCCAGCACCACACGGGCGCCGTCGTGCTCAGGCACCGTCGCCCTCCCGCAGCGTCTCCACCTGGATCTGGGTCAGCTGGGCGCAGCCGGCGAGCGCCAGGTCCAGCAGGGCGTCGAGCTCGGCGCGGTCGAACGGGGCGCCCTCGGCGGTGCCCTGCACCTCCACGAAGTCGCCGGAGCCGGTGACGACCACGTTCATGTCGGTCTCGGCCCGCACGTCCTCCACGTAGGGGAGGTCGAGCATCGGCACCCCGTCGATGATCCCGACGGACACGGCGGCGACGGTGTCGGTCAGCGGCTGGGCGCGCCGGGCGATCAGCCCCTCGGCGCGCGCCCAGTTCACCGCCTCGGCCAGCGCCACGTACGCCCCGGTGATCGCGGCGGTGCGGGTCCCGCCGTCGGCCTGGAGGACGTCGCAGTCGAGGACCACGGTGTTCTCTCCCAGGGCGGACAGGTCGATGACCGAGCGCAGGGACCGGCCGATGAGCCGGGAGATCTCGTGGGTGCGCCCGCCGATCTTGCCCTTGACGGACTCCCGGGCGGAGCGGGTGGAGGTGGCGCGCGGGAGCATGGCGTACTCGGCGGTCACCCAGCCGCGCCCCTCCCCCTTCAGCCAGCGCGGAACGCCCTCCGTCACGGAGGCCGTGCACAGCACCCGGGTGCTGCCGAACTCGATGAGCGCGGAGCCCTCCGCCTGCTGGGACCAGCCGCGGGTGATGGTGATGGGCCGCAGCTCGTCGGGTGAGCGGCCGTCCGCCCGGGTCGCCCCCGGGGTCGAGGAGGCCGGGGCGGTCGTGTCGACGGGGGTTTCCATGGGCCCCACCTTACTCCTCGGTCCGGGCCGGGACGCCCCGTCCGCGGCGCCGGGGGTCACGGACCGACGGCGGCGGCGGGGCGGCCGCTGCTGTGCCGGACGATGCGGTAGGTGTAGGCCGGCTCGGCCAGGCCGATGGGGCCCTCGAAGACCTCCTCGGCCTCCTCCACCGCGCGCGTCGGCGAGTTCCAGACGGGCAGGTGGGTCAGCAGCAGCTTGCGCGCCCCGGCATCCCGGGCCGCCTCGCCGGCGCGCCGGCCGGTGAGGTGGATGCCGCGCAGGGCGTCGTCGCGGCCCTCGTGGTAGGCGGCCTCGCAGAGGAACACGTCGGCGTCGTGCGCGGCGCGCACCAGCCCCGCGCAGGCGTCCGTGTCCCCGGAGTAGGTCAGCGTGCTGGGCCCCATCACCCCGTCGTAGTCCAGGCGCAGGGCGTAGGGCTCGGGGATGGGGTGCTCCACCAGGTAGGGCGTGACCGTGAACGGCCCGATCCGCACGGGCTGCTCGGGCACCCAGGAGTGGAAGTCGAACTCCCCGTGCATGCCCGGGTCCAGCGGCAGGCCGTGGGTGTTGCTGAGGTAGTCGTGGATCCCGGTGGGCCCCCACAGCGGGATCCGGGCCCCGCCCCAGCCCCGCGGGTCCCACTTGACGGCCACGTGCAGCCCGGCGAGATCGATGCAGTGGTCCGGGTGCAGGTGGCTGACCAGCACGGCGTCGATGTCGTGCAGGTCCAGGTGCCGCTGGAGCACGCCCAGGGCGCCGTTGCCCATGTCCAGCAGGATCCGCCAGACCCGGCCGTCGGCGTCCTCGCCGCTGACCAGGTAGCAGGAGGCCGGGGAGTCCGGACCCGCGAAGGATCCGGTGCATCCGATGATGGTGAGTTTCATGGGCGAGAGCCTTCCAGGGGAACCGGTGGGACGGCGGCCGCACCGGCCGCTGGGCTTCAGGGGCCGGAGGGGCCGGCGCCCCCGATCATCTCCGGGGTGATCCGGGCGAGCGAGCCCGTGGGGAACTGCTCCGCCACGGAGCTGGTGTGCCGCACGCGCGCCACCTCCGGGCCGAGGAAGCGCCGGGCGAGGACCTCGAAGGACGCCGCGTCCCCGGTGGCGAGGAACTCGTGCCGGGCCGATCCGCCCGGCGCCCCCGGTTCGCGCTCGAGCCCGTGGCTGACGAGCGCCCGGTAGACGTCCTGGGCGGTCTCCTCCGCGCTGGAGACCAGGGTGACGGTGTCGCCCATGACGTAGGAGATCACGCCGGTGAGCAGCGGGTAGTGGGTGCAGCCCAGCACGACCGTGTCCACGCCCGCGTCCTTGAGCGGGCCGAGATAGCCCTGCGCCGTCGCGAGCAGCCCGGGGCCGGTGGTGACCCCCGCCTCCACGTAGTCGACGAACGCCGGGCAGGCCACCGAGTCGATCCGCAGGTGCGGGGCGGCGGCGAAGGTGTCGTCGTAGGCGCGCGAGCCCACGGTGGCCTCGGTGCCGATCACGCCGATCCGGCCGTTGCGGGTCGAGGCCACCGCGCGGCGCACCGCCGGCTGGATCACCTCGACCACCGGGATGCCGTAGACCCGGGTGTAGCGCTCCCGGGCGTCGCGCAGCACCGCGGCCGAGGCCGTGTTGCAGGCGATCACCAGCAGCTTCACCCCGGAGTCGACGAGCTCGTCCATGATCCGCAGGGCGTGCGCCCGCACCTGGGCGATCGGCAGGGGCCCGTAGGGCCCGTGCGCGGTGTCGCCCACGTAGACGATCTCCTCGTGCGGGAGCTGGTCGATGATGGCGCGGGCCACGGTGAGCCCGCCCACCCCGGAGTCGAACACGCCGATGGGTGAGCCGGGATTGGGGCCGCGCGCGGCCCGGCCGCCGGGCCCGAAGACGTCGTCATCCTGCATATCGTCAAGAGCGTAGTCCCGGGCGTGCCGCCGCCCCAAACCCCACGGCGGCCGCGGCGGTGTGATCACGGTCACCCGCACCCTCTCGCGGGGGCGCCCCGCACGCTCCGCCGCTGGTCAGTCCCGGGTCAGTGACGGGGCAGGTCGTGCAGCAGCGCCTCCATGAGGGTCTCCTGCAGCCACGAGACGAAGTTGTACAGCAGCGACATGTACGCCTCGACGTCCTCGATCGTGGACCAGTCGTCGTAGCGGCCGACCCGTTCGGCGTCCTCCTGGCTGCGGATCTCCAGCCGGTCGGCCAGCACCAGCCGGACGTCGTTGAGCGCCTGCCCGAAGGCCTGGGCCTGCTCGGGGTCCAGGCGCACGGGCTGGGCCTCCAGGGCCAGGGCGGCCTGCTTGAGCGCGCCCATCTTGGTCTCCCGCAGCCCCCGCTCCGTGTACCGGCGGAACTCCGCGGCTCGCTCCGGGTCGGGGCTGGCGTCGGGCAGCAGCCGCCGCAGCGCGGAGTCCTCCGGGGCGGAGGCGTCCGCGGACACTCCCAGCATCCGCTCCAGCGGGTCCTGCGCGGCCGGCTCCTGGGGGGCCAGGGTCTGCGCCACGTCCGCGAAGAGCTTCTGCAGCAGCTCCTTCTCCGCGTCCTCGAACCGGGCGGTGATGCCCTTGCGGGTCGACCGGAATCCCTGTGCCACTCAGCGTCCCCCCGCCTGCTCGAAGGTGGCCCACAGCCCGAAGCCGTGCATGGCCGCCGTGTGGGTCTCGGCCTCCTCCAGGGAGCCGCTGGCCACGACGGAGCGCCCGTGGTGGTGGACCTCCAGCATCAGGGACCGCGCCTTGTCCTCCGGGTAGCCGAAGTAGGAGCGGAACACGTACGTCACGTAGCTCATGAGGTTGACCGGGTCGTCCCAGACGACCACGTTCCAGGGGCGCTCGGTCGCCGAGGACACCGACGTCTCCCCGGTGGTCCGGGTGCCGGTCTCCGGGGAAACGGTGGCCGCGGCGCGGACGGCGGCGGGGAGGGTGCAGTGCATGGTCCGTCCATCGTAGCGAGTCCCGGAGGCCGGGCGCACCGGCGGCGTCGCTAGAGTGGTGCCCGTGAACCAGCGCAGCCACCCGTGGACCCCGCCGCCCACGTCCCTGATGACCGACCACTACGAGCTGACCATGCTGCAGGCGGCCCTGCACTCGGGCACCGCGCACCGGCGCAGCGTGTTCGAGGTGTTCGCCCGGCGCCTGCCGGCCGGGCGCCGCTACGGCGTGGTGGCCGGCACCGGCCGCCTGCTGGAGGGCCTGGAGAGCTTCTGCTTCGACGACGAGCAGCTGAGCTTCCTCGCCGCCACCGGCGTGGTGAACCGCTCCACCCTGGACTACCTGGCCGGGTTTCGGTTCACGGGCTCGATCTCCGGCTACGCCGAGGGCGAGGCCTACTTCCCCTCCTCGCCGCTGCTCGTGGTGGAGGCGACGTTCGCGGAGGCGTGCGTCCTGGAGACCTACTTCCTGTCCGTGCTCAACTACGACAGCGCCGTGGCCTCGGCCGCCTCCCGCATGGTCGGCGCGGCGGCGGGCCGCCCGTGCATCGAGATGGGCTCGCGCCGGGCCCACGAGGAGGCCGCCGTCGCGGCGGCGCGCGCGGCGGTGATCGGCGGCTTCGACTCGACGTCCAACCTCGAGGCCGGCCACCGCTACGGGCTCCGGACCGTGGGCACCGCCGCCCACTCCTTCACCCTCCTGCACGACAGCGAGGAGGACGCCTTCCGCGCCCAGCTGGGGTCGATGGGCCGCGGCACCACGCTGCTCGTGGACACCTACGACGTGGAGGCGGCCGTGCGCAAGGCCGTGCAGCTCGCCGGGCCCGAGCTGGGCGGGGTGCGCCTGGACTCCGGGGACCTCGTCACCCAGGCCTCGTGGGTCCGCGGCCTGCTCGACGAGCTCGGCAACCCGGACACCCGGATCACCGTCACCTCCGACCTCGACGAGTACGCGATCGCGGCGCTCAACGCCGCCCCGGTCGACGCCTTCGGCGTGGGCACCCGCGTGGTCACCGGCTCCGGCGCCCCGACCTCCTCCATGGTCTACAAGCTCGTGGCCCGGGAGGACTCCTCCGGGACGCTGCAGCCCGTGGCCAAGGCCGCCGTGGGCAAGGCCTCCCTCGGCGGGCGCAAGTACGCGCTGCGCCGCCGCGACGAGCGGGGCACCGCCACCCACGAGATGGTCGGGGTCGGCCGGTCCCCGCTCGACGACGGCGACGACCGGCCCCTGCTCGAGGACTTCGTCCGCGACGGGCAGCTGCTCGACGGCTGGACCGGTCCGGCCGGCGTGGAGCGGGCGCGGACCCGGCACAGCGCCTCGATGGCCGAGCTCCCCCGCTCCGCCCGGCGGCTGAGCGAGGGCGACCCCGTGATCCCCACCGTCGTCGAACCGGAGGCGGCCGCCTGAGCCCCCGGGCCCGCCCGACCCCACCCCACCGACCCGCACCGACCCGGCCCGAGCCCATCCCGCCGGAGCCGGCCGACTAGAGGAGGAGCACCATGAGGACCGCACTGATCGTCGTCGACGTGCAGAACGACTTCTGCGAGGGCGGGGCGCTCCCCGTGACCGGCGGCGCGGAGGTGGCCGCCGCCGTGTCGGAGCACCTCGAGAACCACCACGGGGAGTACGCCGCCGTCGCCGCGACCCAGGACTGGCACATCGACCCGGGGGCGCACTTCTCCGACGAGCCCGACTACGTGCACTCCTGGCCCGTGCACTGCGTGGCCGAGTCGGCCGGCGCGCACTCGCACCCGGACCTGGACACCGACTGGATCCAGGCGTGGTTCCGCAAGGGCGAGCACGACGCCGCCTACTCCGGCTTCGAGGGCCTGCTCGCCCCGGACGCGGACGTGCCGATGGGCGACGACGAGGACGTCGACGACGAGCCCGACGTCAGCCTGGACGACTGGCTGCGCGAGCACGAGATCGAGGCCGTGGACATCGTGGGCCTGGCCACCGACCACTGCGTGCGGGCCACCGCCCTGGACGCCGTCGAGGCCGGCTACGACACCCGGGTGCTGGTCGGGCTCACCGCCGGTGTCGCCGAGGACTCCACCGCCCGCGCCCTGCAGGAGATGGCCGACGCGGGCGTCGAGATCGTCCGCCCCTGACCCCTGCTGTTCTCCCCGCGAGGTCGCGGCTGTCGGCGGCCGAGGGCGCCCCGGTGGCCGGCAGCCGCGACCTCGCGGGGATGAGAGGTGGGGTTATTTGCGGCCGATGAACCAGTCCTGGAGCTTCTTCACCCGGGCCTGCAGCTGCTCCTCGTTGGCCTGCGCCACCGGCGGGCCCCCGCAGACCCGGCGCAGCTCGTTGTGCACCATGCCGTGCGGGGTGCCCGTGCGCGACGCCCAGGCCGAGACGTTCTTGGACAGGGTGGAGCGCAGCTCCTTGAGCCGCCGGTGGTCGGGCACCGCCGGCGCCTCCGGTGCCCGGGCCGTGCCCGAGCGGCGACGGGCGTGCTGGGACTGCCGCTCCCGCAGCAGCGCCGAGACCTGGTCCGCCTCGAGCAGCCCGGGGATGCCCAGGAAGTCGGCCTCCTCCTCGGAGCCCACGGCCACGCCGCCGCCGAAGGCGCCGCCGTCGAAGAGCACGCCGTGGAAGGACGCGTCGGAGCCGATGGCCTCGAAGCGGCCCTGGGCGAGGGTCGAGGACGCCTTCTCCTCGCGGTTGGCCTCCTCGAGCAGGTCGTCGTCCCAGCCCTCCTCCATCGGGTCGGCGGGCAGGCCGGTCTCCGCGGCCGCCGGCTTGTCGAGGGCGTGGTCCCGCTCGGCCTCCATCTCGTTGGCCAGCTGCATCAGCGCGGGCACGGACGGCAGGAACACGGACGCCGTCTCCCCGCGCTTGCGGGCGCGCACGAAGCGGCCGACGGCCTGGGCGAAGAACAGCGGGGTGGAGGTGGACGTCGCGTAGACGCCCACGGCCAGGCGCGGGACGTCCACGCCCTCCGAGACCATGCGCACGGCGACCATCCAGCGGCTGTCCCCGGCGGAGAACTCGTCGATCCGGTCCGAGGCGCCCTTGTCGTCGGAGAGCACCACGGTGGGGTTCTCCCCGGTGATCCGGCGCAGCTGGGCGGCATAGGCCTTGGCGTCCTGGTGGTCGGTCGCGATGACCAGCGCCCCGGCGTCGGGCACGGTGCGCCGCACCTCGGTGAGCCGCTGGTCGGCGGCCTGCAGCACCGAGGGGATCCACTGCCCCTGGGGGTCCAGCGCGGTGCGCCAGGCCTGTGAGGTGATGTCCTTGGTGAAGCCCTCGCCGAGCTCCGCGGCCATCTCCTCCCCCGCGCTCGTGCGCCAGCGCATCTGCCCCGAGTAGGCGAGGAAGATCACCGGTCGCACCACGTGGTCCTTGAGGGCGTCCCCGTAGCCGTAGGTGTAGTCCGCGCTGGAGCGGCGGATGCCGTCCCCGTCCTCCACGTAGCGCACGAAGGGGATCGGGGCGGTGTCCGAGCGGAACGGGGTGCCGGTCAGCGCGAGCCGGCGCACGGCCGGGTCGAAGGCCTCCTGCAGTCCGTCGCCCCAGGTCAGCGAGTCCCCGGCGTGGTGGATCTCGTCCATGATCACCAGGGTGCGGCCGGCCTCGGTGCGGGCGCGGTGGAGCAGCGGCTTCATGGCCACCTGCGAGTACGTCACCGCGGCGCCCAGGTAGTCCCGGCCGTGGGAGCCGTCCGAGTTCTTGAAGTTCGGGTCGATCGCCAGCCCCACCCGGGCGGCGGCGTCCGCCCACTGCCGCTTCAGGTGGTCGGTGGGGGTCACCACCGTGATGCGGTTGACGGTGCCGCGGTCGAAGAGCTCCTTGGCCACCCGCAGCGCGAAGGTCGTCTTGCCGGCCCCGGGGGTCGCCACGGCCATGAAGTCCTGGGGCTGGGCCTCGAAGTAGCGCTGCAGCGCCTCCGCCTGCCAGGCGCGCAGCTTGGGGGCCGTCCCCCACGCGGCGCGGTCCGGATAGGCCGGGGGGAGATCGGCGGCAGCGGCGCCGAACAAGGACAGCTGGTCGTCCTGGGACACGGGGGCGACGTCCTTTCGCTCGTGGTGCCGCGGCCCGGCACGGGCGCGGCGGGTGGGAGGGGCGCGGCGGCGGGCCACGCAAAAGCGCCCGCCGGCGGCGGGCGCTTCGTCGGAAGAGCCGTGCTCAGCCCTGGTCGTCGCCGCTGTCGTTGCTCGGGCGCAGGCCCTCGTAGATCTCCTTGCAGGTGGGGCACACGGGGAACCGCTGCGGGTCCCGCCCCGGCACCCAGACCTTGCCGCACAGCGCGATCACGGGCTCGCCGGAGAGGGCGGACTCCATGATCTTCTCCTTGCGCACGTAGTGCGCGAAGCGCTCGTGGTCACCGGGCTCCTGGAGCTCCCGGGTCTCCTCGCGCTCGATGGTCGTGGTGCCGCCCGCCGGCTGCGCCGGATCGGTGCCGTAGGGGCTGTCGTCCAGCCCGCTGGTCGGGGTGCCGGTGGTGGAGGCTGGGAAGGAGTGCATGGGCGCCAGTTTACCCCGTCGCCGTCGCCGGGCGTGCGACCCGGCGCAGGCTCAGCGGAACCGGGCCACCTCCTGGAGCAGCTCCGGGGCCCGCCGGTCGTACCAGCGCCCGCCCACGACGACGCCGAGCGCGCACAGCAGCGGGCCCAGCACCAGCCCGGCGGCCAGCGCCGCCCAGCCCCACCCGGCGCTCCCTCCGGCGGCGTGCACCAGCAGGGGCACGGCCGCGGGCAGCGTGAGGACCAGCATGAGGGCCAGGGCAACGAACTGCACGAGCACGTTGAGCACCGTGAACCCCTCCGGGGTCTTCAGCGGGGAGGAGCCCGGCGGGGCCACCGGATAGGTGTAGCGGGCCGACATCACCGAGGCCAGGCCGCACCCGCCGAGCAGCGCCAGCACCGTGGTGCCCAGCAGCCCCGGCAGCAGGTGCCAGCGGCCCTCCACCGCCAGGGGCAGCAGCAGCCCGAGTGCCGCGAGCGGCGCCGCGACCACCAGCAGGGCGAGCACCCGCCCCGCGCGGTCGTGCACGCCGCGCAGCCCCGTCAGCAGGTGCAGGTGGACGGCGGTGTTGTCCGAGGAGACGTCGGCGGAGATCGTGTAGGCCATCAGCGCGGCCACCATGGGCCCCAGGGCGTGGAACAGGACGTTGGGCCCGCCGGGGTCGCGGGTCAGCCACAGCAGCACGGCGATCGCCGGGATCACGAGCAGACCCGCCGAGTAGCGCGGGTCGCGGACCCAGTAGATCAGGCAGCGGGCCGCGACGGCGGCCCAGGGGCGGGACGGCAGCCGGTCGAGGAGCCCGGCGCCGTCGCTCCCGCCGGCCGCCGCGGCCCGCTCCCCGGCCGTGCTGGTGAGGGCACGCTGCTGGGCGACCCGCCAGAGCAGCACGAGGGCGAGCACGGTCAGCGCGGCCACGCCCAGCCGCGCGGCGGCCGCGGCCCACCGGCCGGCGGCCGCGTCGGCGGGCAGGGCCCAGACGGCGCCCAGCGGTGTCCAGGCCAGGGTCGCGGCGTACTCCGGGAGCCGCTCCCACACGAGCTCCAGCCCGCTCACCGCCCCGGCGAACAGGGGGCCGAGGAAGACCAGGCCCATGAGCGCGACCACCGACAGCAGCTCGGTGAGCCGGCGCCGGCGGCTCAGCCCGATCGCGAGCGCCGTGACGCAGCGGGATCCCGTGAACAGCAGCGCGAGGGCCAGGGGCAGACAGACGAGGGCGGTGAGCACGGCCGCGGCCGAGGACCGCCAGGCGAGCACGGACCCGGCCAGCGCGAGCGCCGTCAGGGCCCCGGGGACCCCGACGAGGGCGCCGAGGGCCTGCCCCCACTGGACCTGGCCGACCGTGAGCGGGAACAGGGCCAGCCGGGCCGGGTCCAGGGTCGCGTCGGCGCGGGAGGCGAGGACGGGCACCAGCCACCAGGCCAGGGTCGCCGCGGACCCGGCCAGGACCAGCACGGTCCGCACGAGGGACAGCTCCTCCCGGCCGAGCAGGAACAGCCCCACGAGCGAGGTGACCAGCAGGAACAGGAAGTAGGCCGCGCCCACGACGGTGCCCACGAGCACCCAGGTGCTGCGGGTGAGGGTGTTGAGCAGGATCCTCGCCTTGAGCCCCACGAGGTGGCGGACCGGCAGCGCCGCACCGGCGCGGCCGGGCACGGGCCCGTGCGGGGCGGGCGCGAGGCCGGGGCTCACTCCGGGCGCAGCCACGAGAGCTCCTCCCCCGTCTCCCGGCGGCCGCCGACGAGCTCCACGAAACGGTCCTCCAGGGATGCTCCGGCCCGCACCTCGTCGACCGTGCCCGCGGCGAGCACCCGGCCGCGGTCCATGACCGCCACGTGGTCGCACATCCGCTGCACCAGGTCCATGACGTGGCTGGAGACCACCACGGTGCCGCCCGCGGCCACGAAACCGTGCAGGATCCCGCGGATGTTGGCCGCCGAGACGGGGTCCACCGACTCGAACGGCTCGTCGAGCACGAGCAGGCTCGGGGCGTGCACGAGGGCGCCCGCCAGGGCGATCTTCTTGGTCATGCCCGCGGAGTAGTCCTGCACCTGGGTGCCGGCGTCGCCCAGCAGGTCCATGGCCCGCAGGAGGTCCTCGGCGCGCTCGGCCACGACCTCGCGGTCCATCCCGCGCAGCAGGCCCGAGTAGGTCACCAGCTGCCGGCCCGTGAGCCGGTCGAACAGGTGCACGCCGTCGGGCAGAACGCCCATCAGCTGCTTCGCCCGCCGGGGCTCGGCCCACACGTCCACCCCGGCGACCCGGACCGTCCCCGCCGTGGGGCGCAGCAGACCGGTGGCCATGGACAGCATGGTGGTCTTGCCGGCGCCGTTGCGGCCGACGAGGCCGAAGAAGGACCCGCGCGGCACGTCGAGGTCGACCCGGTCCACGGCGACCTTGGCGTCCGGGGTCCCGGGCCGGCCGAAGACCCGGACCAGCCCGCGCACGCTCAGCGCGGGCTGCCCGCCGGGCGGCGGGGCGGACCGGTCCGGCGCCGCGGACGGGACCGGGGCGGGGGGAAGGGGCGGCTGGTGGCTCATGCCACCAGCGTAGGCAGGCCGGGTCCGGGCCGCCTCCGGCGCGCGACGGATCCCGCCGACCCGCTCCGCGACCGGGCTCCCCCGGGCGGCGGAGCCCTGCCCCGGAAGCCCGGACCCGCAACCCGGCGGCGGAACCCGGCCTCAGCACGCGGCGGCGGAGCCCGGCCTCAGCACCGGCTGACGGGGATCGGGCCTCAGAAGAGGGCGCGCATCAGGGAGCCCCGGGCCGTGACCACCCGGGGGTCCTCGGCGCCGACCACGTCGAAGAGCTCCAGCAGGCGCCGGCGCACGGTGTCGCGGTCCTCCCCCGCGGTGCGGCGCACGAGGTCCAGCAGCCGCCGGAAGGCGTCCTCGACGTGCCCGCCCGAGACGTCGAGGTCGGCCACCGCCAGCTGCGCCGCGACGTCGTCCGGGGCGGCGGCGGCCTCGGCGCGCACCGTGGCGGCGTCCAGCGGCAGCACCCGCTGGAGGAGGTGGACCTGGGCGAGGGCGAGCTTGGCGTCCCGGTCCCCCGGGTTCTCGGCGATGGCCCTGCGGTAGGCGGCCTCGGCGGCGTCGAGGTCCCCCGCCTCGAGGGCGTCCGCCGCCTCCTGGTGCAGTGGGGGCAGCGGCTCGGGCTCGTCGGCGCGCACGGGCTCCACGGTGCCCGAGATCCCGTTCTGCTCGGCCAGGCCCAGCAGCTCGTCCAGGAGCTGGGCCGCCTGCTCGGCCGGGACGGTGGAGTTGAACAGCGGCACGGGGCGCCCGCCCAGCAGGGCCACGACGGTCGGCACGGACTGCGCCTGGAACATCTGCGCGATCTCCGGGGACGCCTCGGCGTCCACGGAGGCCAGCAGCATCCGGCCGCGGTAGCGGTCGACGACCTGCTCGAGGGTGTCGGCGAAGGCCACGGACTGCTGGCTGAAGCGCGCCCACAGGGCGAAGACGACCGGGACCTGCGTGGAGAGCTGGGCGACCTCCTGGAAGTCCGCGGTGCTCACCTCGCGGCGGTAGCCCCCGGCGGCGCCCTCCCCGGGGTAGCCCGCGGGCGCGGCGGCCGGTGCGGGCGCCGCCCCCAGGTCCACGGCCCCCCGTACGGAGGCGGGCAGGGCCGGCTCGGGCTGCGGGGCGGGCTCTGCGGCGCTGCGCGGCTGCTGGTGCGGGAACTCGTTCACAAGCGTCTCCTGGGGAACTCGGCGGTGGCCCCGGCCGGGCCGGTGGGAGCCGGGCGGATCCGGGGTGGCGGCGCGGCGGGCGCCGCGGGTCTACCGTCGATTATCGACGGCGGACCGCGGCTCGGCCACCGGCGCGGGCCGGTGTACGCTTCCGGCGTGACCGGGGCCCGGCCGGACGACGGCGCAGACGGGTCCGCGGCGCCGCCGACCGCACTGGAGCAGCCATGACGCCACCCGACCCCGGGCCCGCGCAGGAGGCCGGGCAACCCCGCCCGGAGCCGGCCCGCGCGCGCCGCGCCGGGGCCGTGGACCGCTTCCTGCGCCCCCTGCCCGGGGCGCGGCCGCGCCGCCGCTTCGAGGTGCCGCCCGAGCGCGGGGAGCGCCCCGCGCGGCCGCCGCAGCCGCCGGGGCTGCTGCGCCCCGTGCAGACCGGGTTCCTGCTGGCGGTCGGGGTGGGCCTGGCGCTGCTCGGCTGGTGGGTGCTGGCGAACGTCGGGCCGCTGGTCGGCTGGGTCGTCACGGCCACGTTCCTCGCCCTCGGTCTCGAGCCCCTCGTGAGGTGGCTCGAGGCGCGGTCGGTGCCGCGCCCGGGGGCGGTGGCGCTCGTGGTGCTGGGCCTGGCCGGGGCGCTGGCCGCACTGATCGCCCTCGTGGTCCCCCGGATCGTGGCCGAGGCCGCCCAGCTGGCCGAGCGGGCGCCCCGGCTCGTCGACGGGCTCCTCGCCTCGCGCAGCTTCGCGGAGCTGGACTCCCGGTTCCGGATCCGCGACTCCACCGAGCAGTGGCTGCAGGGCCTGGGCGGGCGGATCGGGGCCGACAGCGAGCTGCTGGGCGGGCTCTTCGGCGGGGTCGTGGGCCTGGGCTCGGTGGTGCTCAACGCCGTGGCGGGGACCCTGATCGTGCTCGCCCTGACCCTGTACTTCCTGGCCTCCCTGCCGCTGATGACCCAGTGGGCCTACCGGCTCGCCCCGGCCTCCCGCCGCGCCCGCGTCCAGGAGCTGGGCGACCGGATGCTGCGCGGGGTCGGCAACTACGTGGTGGGCCAGACCTGCGTGGCCCTGCTCAACGCCGCGGTGGCGCTGACCCTCATGCTGCTCACCGGGGTGCCGTTCGCGGCGCTGCTGTCCCTGGTCGTGGCGCTGCTCGCCTTCGTCCCCCTGGTGGGCGGGGTGCTGGCCGGGATCCTCGTCTCCCTCGTGGCCGTGACCGCCGGCTGGGGGACGGCCGTGCCCTACGCGATCGGCTACTTCGCCTACCTGCAGGTGGAGGCCTACTTCGTCTCGCCGCGGATCATGCGCCGGGCCGTGGCCGTGCCGGGCGCCATCGCGGTCATCGCCGTGGCCGCCGGCGGGGCGCTGTGGGGGGTGCTCGGCGCGCTCATCGCCATCCCCACGGCCGCGGCGGGCCTCATCCTCGTGCGGGAGGTGTTCGTCCCGCGCCAGGACGACCGCTGAGGCCCTGGGCGGTGCTCAGCTGGACGGTGCTCAGCGGCGCGTCCGCCAGCAGCGCTCGTGCCAGTGCCGCCGGTCCTCGAAGGCGCTCCGCGCGCCCAGGAGGGAGTCCTGCTGCCAGACGACGAGGTGGGCGATCCCCGGCGGGATGGACCGGCCGCACCCGGGGCAGACGTAGGTCTTCACCGCGTTGGCCGGACGGACGTGGCGGACCATCCAGTCGCCGTCGGGGGCGCGCTCCACCGTGGGCGCCGGCTCCAGGACCCGCTCCACCGACCAGGGCTCCCGCGCCGCGGCGCGCTGCCACTTGCTGGCGCGGGCACCGGTGGCCGGGCCGCCGGCCCGGCGGCCTCGCGAGGAGTGGTTGGAGCGGGGCACGGCGACATCCTCTCACACGGCCCCCGGCGCGGGGCGTCCCCGGGGTTGGTTAGGCTGGTCCCCGTGCGTCTCGTCATTGCCGATTGCTCCGTCGACTATGAAGGGCGTCTGCGCGCCCACCTGCCCGCCGCCCGCCGTCTGCTCCTCGTGAAGGCCGACGGCTCCGTGCTCGTGCACTCGGACGGGGGCAGCTACAAGCCCCTGAACTGGATGAGCCCGCCGGCCCGGCTGCACGTGGGCGAGCCGGAGGCCGAGCTCGCGGCCGAGGGCGTCGTGCAGACCTGGACGGTGCAGGCGGCCAAGAGCGACGACCGCCTGGTCATCCAGCTCTTCGAGATCCACGAGGACGTCTCGCACGAGCTGGGCGTGGACCCCGGTCTGGTGAAGGACGGGGTCGAGGCCGACCTGCAGCGCCTGCTCGCCGAGCAGATCCACCTGCTCGGGGCCGGGCACACGCTCGTGCGGCGGGAGTACCCCACCGCGATCGGGCCGGTGGACATCCTCGCCCGCGACGCGGCGGGGGCGACCGTGGCGGTGGAGCTCAAGCGCCGCGGGGACATCGACGGTGTGGAGCAGCTCACCCGCTACCTGGAGCTGCTCAACCGCGACCCCCTGCTGGCGCCCGTGCGCGGGGTGTACGCCGCGCAGCTGATCAAGCCCCAGGCCCGGGTGCTCGCCGAGGACCGCGGCATCGCCTGCCTCACCCTCGACTACGACGGCATGCGCGGGGTGGACGACAGCGACGCGCGGCTGTTCTGAGCCCGGCGGCCCGTCACGCGGTGAGCGAACACCCCGGCGGCGCGGATGGTCAGCAGGCGAACAACGTTGACCGTCCCCGGGGGATGTGTGAAGCTGAACATGTTCTTCGTTCCATGTTTTGCATGCTCGCAGAACGGGTAAGCGAGCGTGACGTTCGACCCGGATCCCGACTCCGGCCCCGCGGGGCCGGCACGACGGTCCTCGGCTCATCTCGTCCTACCGCCCTCCCGTGCACGACCTGTGCACACGTTTCGCACCATCTCGCAAGGAGAGATTTCATGGCCCAGGGCACCGTCAAGTGGTTCAACGCCGAGAAGGGCTTCGGCTTCATCACCCCCGACGACTCCGACTCGGACGTCTTCGTCCACTACTCCGAGATCCAGTCGGGCGGCTTCCGCACCCTCGAGGAGAACCAGCGCGTCGAGTTCGAGATCGGCCAGGGCCAGAAGGGCCCGCAGGCCACCGGCGTCACGCTCATCTGATCCGCTTTCCGCGCACCGGCTGAGCAGGAGCCCCGCACCCGTCCCGGGTGCGGGGCTCCTCCGTTGCCGGCCGGCGGCTCAGGACGCGGCGCCGGCCAGGTGCCGCTCGACGGCGGCCCCGGCCGCCGCCAGCTGCTCCACGAAGTGCTCGTAGCCGCGGTCGACGTGCTCCACGCCGTGCACGTCGGTGGTGCCCACCGCGGCCATCCCGGCGATCACCAGGGCCGCGCCCGCCCGGATGTCCTTCGCCTCCACGGGCGCCCCGGAGAGCACGGGCACCCCGGCGACGAGGGCGTGGTGGCCGTCGAGCCGCACGCTGGCCCCCAGGCGCTCCAGCTCCGCGGTGAAGCCCCAGCGGGCCTCGAAGACGTTCTCGGTGACCATGCCCGAGCCCTCGGCGACCGCGTTGAGGGCGACCACGAACGGCTGGAGGTCGGTGGGGAACCCCGGGTACGGCAGGGTGGAGACGTTGATCGCCCGGGGCCGCTGCGGCCCGGCCACCACCAGGCAGCCGTCCTGCGTGTCCACGCGGCACCCGGCCGCGCGCAGCTTGTCGAGCACCACGGCCAGGTGGCCCGGTTCCGCCCCCTCGATCCGCACGGTCCCCCCGGTCACGGCGGCGGCGAAGGCCCACGTGCCGGCGACGATGCGGTCCGGCACCGTCCGGTGCGCCACCGGGTGCAGGGAGGCGACCCCGGTCACCGTCACGGTGCTCGTGCCCAGGCCCTCGATCCGGGCGCCCATGCCCTGCAGCATCCGCCCGATGTCCACGATCTCCGGCTCCCGCGCGGCGTTGTCGATCACGGTGGTGCCCTCGGCCAGCGTCGCGGCCATCATCAGGTTCTCGGTGGCCCCCACCGAGGGGTAGTCCAGCCGGAAGGGCGTCCCGCGCAGGGCCTGCGGGACGGAGGCCACCAGGTAGCCGCGCTCGATCTGCAGCACCGCCCCCATCGCCTCGAGCCCCGCCCGGTGCATGTCCAGGCCCCGGGCGCCGATCGCGTCCCCGCCGGGCAGGGCCACCTCGGCGACCCGGCAGCGGGCGACCAGCGGGCCCAGCACGGAGATCGACGCGCGCATGGCCCGGACCAGGTCGTAGTCCGCCTGGTGGTGCAGCGCGGCCGGGACGTCGATCCGCACGGTCTTGGCGACCCGGTCGTAGGCCACCGCGCAGCCCAGGCGGCGCAGCAGCTCCGCCATGATGGTCACGTCGTGGATCTCCGGCACGTTGGTGATCGTGGACTCGCCCTCGGCCAGCAGCGCCGCGGCCATGAGCTTCAGGACGCTGTTCTTCGCCCCGGAGACGCGCAGCGTGCCCCCGACCGCGGTCGGTCCGTGCACGACGATCTTCTCTTCCATCCACTCTCCTGGGCGGTCTCGGCCGGGTGCCCGCCGGGCCCCGGGTACGGCCGCGGCCTCCGCACCGGTGGTGCGGAGGCCGCGACTGTGCGTGCTGAGCGGGGCGACGGCCCCGCGGCCGGTCGGATCAGGCGGCGGCGCTGGTGAGCTCCACGTTGTCCGCCACGATGGTGACCCGGTCGTTGTCGACGAACACGAACCCGGAGTCGATGGTGCCCTCGACGCGCGCGCCGTCCACCGGGTCGAGCGCGAAGTCACCGGGCCGGAGCAGACCGGCCACGGCCTCGTGCCCGGGCAGGATGCCGATGTCGCCCTCGGAGGTGCGCACGCGCACCATCCGGGCCGTGCCGGTCCACTCCGAGCGCTCGAGGGAGACGATTTCGACGATCATCTCGGCCATGACTACTTGCCGCCGGTCCGGGTCTTGATCTCGTCCCACTTCTGCATGACGTCGTCCAGACCGCCCACGTTGTAGAACGCCTGCTCCGGGACGTGGTCGAACTCGCCCTCGGTGATCTTCCCGAACGCCTCGATGGTCTCGGCGAGCGGGACCGTGGAGCCCTCCACGCCGGTGAACTGCTTGGCGGTGTAGGTGTTCTGGGACAGGAACTGCTCGATCCGGCGGGCGCGGGCGACGACCACCTTCTGCTCCTCGGAGAGCTCCTCGACGCCGAGGATCGCGATGATGTCCTGCAGCTCCTTGTTCTCCTGCAGGATCGCCCGGACGCGGATCGCGACGTCGTAGTGCTCCTGGCCCACGATCTGCGGGTCGAGGATGCGCGAGGTCGAGGCCAGCGGGTCGATCGCCGGGTACAGGCCGCGGGAGGCGATGTCGCGGGAGAGCTCCGTGGTCGCGTCCAGGTGGGCGAACGTCGTGGCCGGGGCCGGGTCGGTGTAGTCGTCGGCGGGCACGTAGATCGCCTGCATCGAGGTGATCGAGTGGCCGCGGGTGGAGGTGATGCGCTCCTGGAGCACGCCCATCTCGTCCGCCAGCGTGGGCTGGTAGCCCACGGCGGAGGGGATGCGGCCCAGCAGGGTGGACACCTCGGAGCCCGCCTGGGTGAAGCGGAAGATGTTGTCCACGAACAGCAGCACGTCCTGGTTCTGCACGTCGCGGAAGTACTCCGCCATGGTCAGGCCGGTCAGGGCCACGCGCAGGCGCGTTCCCGGCGGCTCGTCCATCTGGCCGAACACGAGGGCGGTGTCCTTGAGGACGCCGGCCTCCTCCATCTCGACCCAGAGGTCGTTGCCCTCACGGGTGCGCTCGCCCACGCCGGCGAAGACCGAGGTGCCGCCGAAGTTGCGGGCCACACGGGTGATCATCTCCTGGATGAGCACGGTCTTGCCCACGCCGGCGCCGCCGAACAGGCCGATCTTCCCGCCCTTGATGTAGGGCGTGAGGAGGTCGATCGACTTGATGCCGGTCTCCATCATCTCCGTGGAGCCCTCGAGCTCCGCGAAGGACGGGGCCTTGCGGTGGATCGGCCAGCGCTCGGTGATCTCCAGGGAGGAGGTCTCGACGTCGAGGGCGTCGCCCAGCACGTTGAAGATGTGGCCCTTGACCACGTCGCCCACGGGCACGGAGATCGGCCCGCCGGAGTCCTTGACCTCGGTGCCGCGCACCAGGCCGTCGGTCTGCTGCAGGGAGATCGCCCGGACCATGTTCTCGCCCAGGTGCTGGGCCGTCTCGAACGTGATCGTGCGCGTCTCGCCGTTGAGCTCGTACTGGGCGGTCAGCGCGTTGTAGATCTCCGGAACGGCGTGCTCCGGGAACTCGACGTCGACGACCGGCCCGATGACCCGGGCGATGCGGCCCGTGGCGCCGCCCGAGACCGGCTGCCCGGCCTGTTCGCTGATGGTGGCAGTCATTTCTCTCACTTCACTTGTTCGTGGTGGTCAGTTGCTGGATCGCCGGGCGGCCCGTCACAGGGCTTCGGCGCCGCTCACGATCTCGGTGAGCTCGGTGGTGATCTCGGCCTGGCGGGCGTTGTTCATCAGGCGCGTGTACTTCTTGATCAGCTCGTCGGCGTTGTCGCCGGCGGCCTTCATCGCCTTCTGCCGGGCCGCGAGCTCGCTCGTGGCCGCGTGCGAGAGGCTCGCGTACAGGCGGGCGTCGATGTAGCGCGGCAGCACCGCGTCGAGGAACTCCTCGGGGTTCGGCTCGAACTCGAAGGTGCTGTCCGGCTCCTCCAGCTCGTCGAACTCCCGGGCGACCTCGTCGGTCAGGGCGTTGGCGTCCACGACCTCCAGCGGCAGCAGGCGCAGCACCCGGGGCTCCTGGGTGACCATCGACTGGAACGACGTGTAGACCAGGTGGATCTCGTCCACCCCGCCGTCCTCGTACGCGGTCTCCAGGTCCTCGATCAGCACCTCGCGCAGCTCCCGCGCCCGCTCCGGGCGGGCGTTGTCGGTGTCGCCCGTCCAGTTGCGCTCGTACGGGCGGCTGCGGAAGTCGAAGTAGGCCTGGGCCTTGCGGCCGATCAGGTAGACCTTGGTCTCCTTGCCCTGCCCGTGCAGCAGCTCCAGCAGGCCCTCGGCCTCCTTGAGCACGTTGGAGGAGTAGGACCCGGCCAGACCGCGGTCCGAGGTCATGATCACCACGGCGGCCCGGCGCACCTCGTCGGGCCGCGTGGTGAGGACATGGGAGACGTTGTGCTGGGTGGCGACCTGTGAGACCGCCCGGGTCAGCGCGTTCGCGTACGGACGCGCCGCGAGCAGACCCTGTCGGGACTTGTTGATGCGCGAGGTCGCGATCATCTCCATGGCCTTGAAGATCTTCTTCATGGACTTGGTCGACGCGATCTTGTTCCGGTAGACCCGAATCTGCGCTCCCATGTGACTTCCTTTCGTCACCGTGTCCGGTGCGCCGCCGCGGCGGCGCACCGGACCGACCGGTTACTTCCTGACGATCCGTTCCTGGTCGACCTTCGAGGCGTCGATGGCTTCGTGCTCCTCGTGCCCCGGCTCGATGCCGTGCTTGGTGCCCCGGAAGTCGCGCTTGACCTCGGCCACGGCGGTCTCGAGGGCGGCGACCGCGTCGTCCTCGAGCTTGCCGGTCCCCACGATGGAGTCCATGACGTTGGTGGTGCGGCGGACGTGGTCCAGCAGGGCCTGCTCGAAGTCCAGCACGTCGGCGACCTCGACCTCGTCGAGGTGGCCGTTGGTGCCGGCCCAGATCGACACGACCTGGTCCTCGACCGGGTACGGCGTGTACTGCTTCTGCTTCAGCAGCTCCATCAGGCGCGCGCCGCGGGTCAGCTGCTGGCGCGAGGCCGGGTCGAGGTCCGAGGCGAACATCGCGAAGGCCTGCATCGACCGGTAGGAGGCCAGCTCCAGCTTCAGCGTGCCGGACACCTTCTTCATCGCCTTGACCTGCGCGGCGCCGCCGACGCGGGACACCGAGATGCCCACGTCCACGGCCGGGCGCTGGTTGGCGTTGAACAGGTCCGACTGCAGGAAGATCTGGCCGTCGGTGATGGAGATGACGTTGGTCGGGATGAAGGCCGAGACGTCGTTGGCCTTCGTCTCGATCATCGGCAGACCGGTCATCGACCCGGCGCCCAGCTCGTCCGAGAGCTTGGCGCAGCGCTCGAGCAGGCGGGAGTGCAGGTAGAAGACGTCGCCGGGGTAGGCCTCGCGTCCCGGCGGGCGGCGCAGCAGCAGCGAGACCGCGCGGTAGGCCTCCGCCTGCTTGGACAGGTCGTCGAAGACGATGAGCACGTGCTTGCCGCCGTACATCCAGTGCTGGCCGATGGCCGAGCCGGCGTAGGGGGCGAGGTACTTGATGCCCGCGGCCTCGGAGGCCGGGGCGGCGACGATCGTGGTGTACTCGAGCGCCCCGTTGTCCTCCAGGGTCTGGCGCACGCCGGCGATGGTCGAGGCCTTCTGCCCGACCGCCACGTAGATGCAGCGCACCTGCTTGTTGACGTCCCCGGACTCCCAGTTGGCGCGCTGGTTGAGGATGGCGTCGACGGCGATCGCCGTCTTGCCGGTCTGGCGGTCACCGATGAGCAGCTGGCGCTGGCCGCGGCCGATCGGGATCATGGCGTCGATGGCCTTGATGCCGGTCTGCAGCGGCTCGTGCACCGACTTGCGCATGGTCACGCCGGGGGCCTGCAGCTCCAGGGCGCGGCGGCCCTCGGCCTCGATGGGGCCGAGGTCGTCGATGGGCATGCCCAGCGGGTCGACCACGCGGCCGAGGTAGGCGTCGCCCACGGGCACGGAGAGGACCTCCCCGGTGCGCTGGACCTCCTGGCCCTCCTCGATGCCGCGGAAGTCGCCGAGGATCACGACGCCGATGTCGCGGGTGTCGAGGTTCTGCGCGAGGCCGAGCACGCCGTTCTCGAAACGCAGCAGCTCGTTGGCCATGACCGAGGGCAGGCCCTCCACGCGGGCGATGCCGTCGGAGGCGCTGCTGACGCGACCGACCTCGGTTCGTTCTGCGGTGCCGGGCTCGTAGGACGCGGCGAATTCGCTCAGCGCGCTACGGACGTCGTCGGCATTGATGGTGACTTCGGACATGTCCTGTCCCTGCTCTCCTAGTTCGTGATCACTGCGTCGGCGGTGACCGTGAGTCCATTGTCGTGGCGGAAGGCTGCGCCGGTCCACCGGCCGGTGCCGTCCGGCCGGCGGGGCGGTGCCCCCGCCACGGCGGCGTGCGAGCCTCGGCTCAGGCGCCGATCCGCTGGCGCAGCGCGTCGAGGCGGGCCGCGACGGAACCGTCGATGACCTCCTCGCCGACCTGCACCTTGAGCCCGCCGATCAGCGCCGGATCGACGTCGACCGTGAGCTTGAGGTCCTTGCCGTACAGCGTGTTGAGCTGGTGCTGCAGGCGGGCCCGCTGCTCGTCGGTCAGCGGGCGGGAGGCGCTCACGTGGGCGATCCAGCGCTGGCGGCGCGCCGCGACCTCTTCCGCGAATCGCTCCACGAGACGGCCCACCAGGGCGCCGCGCGGCGAGAGCACGGCCTGCTCCAGGAGCAGCAGCGTCTCCTCCGAGGCACCCGGGCTGAGCCGGCGGGTGAGCTGCGTCTTCGCCTCCACGTCGGCACGCGGATCGCTGAGCGCCCGCTGCATCTCGTGGGAGCCGTCCAGCACGGCCTTGAACGCGATGAGCTGGTCGACGACCTGCTCGAGGCCCTCGAGGCCGGCCCGGTTCTCGGCGGACGCCGCGGTGAGGACCACCCCGGCGTGCTCCAGGCCGTCGGCGAACTCGCGGTCGTCGCGCCAGCGCCGACCGGTCATCGCGGCGACGATCTCCACGGCGTCCGCGGAGACCTTGCCGGTGAACAGCCGGCGGACCACCTGGGCCCGCTGCTCCCCCGAGTACGAGGGGTCCACCAGGGCCCGGCGCACGGGGCCGTTCTCGTCGAGGACGGCCAGCACGGCGAACAGCTCGCGCGCGAGCGCGGGGCTGGCGGAGCCGGCCCAGCGCTCGGCGCCGGCAGTCGTCTGCTGACGGTATTCGTTCGGTGCGTCTGCCATTACCGCGCTGCACCCGCGTTCCGCTGCTGCTCCGACTCGAGGTCGGCGAGGAAACGGTCGACGACCCGGCCGGCGCGGGCGTCGTCGTCGAGGGTCTCCCCCACGATCTTCGACGCCAGCGTGGTGGCCAGCGCGCCCACCTCGTTGCGCAGCGAGACCACGGCGGCCGAGCGCTCCGCCTCGATGGTCCGGTGCGCGTTCTCGGTGATGCGCGCGGACTCGGCGTTGGCCCGGTCCTTGAAGTCCGCCAGGATCTTCTCGCCCTCCAGGCGGGCCTCCTCGCGGATCTTCTGCGCCTCCAGGCGCGCGCTCTCGAGCTGCTGGTTGTACTCGTCACGCGCGGCGGCGGCCTCGGCCTGCGCGGCCTTCGCCTTCGCGAGACCGCCCTCGATGGCTTCGGTGCGCTCCTGGTAGACCCGTTCGAAGGCCGGCACGACGAACTTGATCACGAGGGCGAGCAGGATCAGGAACCCGATCAGGGTGATCGCCATCTCCCAGACATTGGGGAAGAGGGGGTTCGCCCCTTCCTCGGCTGCCAGCAACAGTGTCATGTTCGCGATTCCTGTTCTCTAGGAAGGACTTGTACTTGTTCAGGCACTCAGCTGATGAACGCGAGCACGAAGCCCAGAATCGCGAGCGCCTCGACCACGGCGAAGCCGAAGAACAGCATCGGCTGCAGCACGCGCTGCGACTCCGGCTGGCGGGCGACGGACTGCATGTACGCGGCGAAGATCAGACCCACGCCGATGCCACCGCCGATGGCAGCCAGACCGTAACCAATAGCGCTGAGCGAACCAGTCATGAGGGGTGTTTCCTTTCTAGGTGCCCGGGGGCCGGGCGTCGTAGCCGTGTCGGCTCTGAACAGTTGGAGGTTGGACCTGGGGGCGTCCGGCCGGGGCCGGACGGGTGCTCCGCCGGGATCAGTGGCCCTCTTGCAGGGCGCCCTGGACGTAGACGGCGAAGAGAAGGGTGAAGATGTAGGCCTGGAGGACCTGGATGAGGATCTCCAGGAAGTAGATGAAGATGCCCAGCACGGTGGAGCCCACGGAGACGATGCCCAGCAGCCCGCCCTGGGTCAGCAGGTACGCGGTCATCGAGGCCGCGACCATGAGCGCCAGGTGACCGGCGAACATCGTGGCGAACACACGCAGGGCGTGGGTGACCGGGCGGATGATCAGGTTCGAGAGGAACTCGATCGGGATCAGGAAGACGTACAGGGCCTTCGGGACGTCCGGCGGCATGGTCATCTTGCCCATGAACCCGCCGAGGCCGTGGCGCTTGATCCCCATGAACACCCAGGTGACGTAGGCGATGCCGGCCAGCACGTAGGCGGACCCCGCGTGGGAGAGCGTCGGCAGCTGGAGGATCGGGACGGAGCCGAAGAGGTTGTTCACGAGGATGAAGAAGAAGAACGTGAACAGCAGCGGGACGTAGGGGCGGAACTCCTTCTCGCCGATGATGTCCCGGCCGAGGTGGTTGCGCACGAAGCCGTAGCCGCTCTCCCCGAGGTACTGGGCCTTCGAGGGGACGAGCGCGCGGCGGCGGATGGCCCACATGAAGAAGCCGGCGATCAGGACGACCGACAGGAGGACCAGCAGCATCTGCTTGCCGAACTCGAAGGTGCCCAGCTCGAAGAACGGAGGCAGGTGCATCTCATCGACGGTCGGGGCGGTGAATCCTCCGGTGGCGGGGAGCCTGAGGGCGGCGTTCAATGCGGGTCCTTTCTGCAGTGCTCTGGCCGGTGGTCACGGTCGGGGCGCCGAGTCCGGGCCGGACTGGTGCGGGTTGTGAGGATCAGCTCCGTCGGAGGCCTGGCTGCGACGGAGCCCCTCCTGCATGTGGAGGTACACGACGTAGATCCCGGAGGCGGCGCCGATGCACGCTCCCAGGACCACGATCCACCGGGTTCCCAGCACGCGATCCGCACCCCACCCTACCAAACTCCAGAACCCCATCCCGATCACCACGTAGAGGAGTGTCGTCAGGCCGCCGGACAGGCCGCCGCCCTCCACGAGCTCCCCCGCGGTGCGCAGTCCGCGGCCGCGGGCGGGCCCGTCCCGGCCGTCGCGCTCCGCGCCTGCCGGGCCGCCCTCCGGGGCGGGGTCGGGCGGGTCCGCGGGGCCGCCGGTCGTGCCGTCGCGGTCATCCGTGCTCATGGCGCTCGGGTCTCCTGTCGTCGTGCGCCGGGGCCCCGGCGGCCCCCGCGGGCTCGTCGTCCCGGCCCCCGCCCAGGTCCCCGTGCAGGTCCCCGGGCAGGTCCCCGTGTCCGTGGCGCTGCCGGTCCTCCTGGCGGGCGCGCAGCACCGGCCCGAGGGCCGCGCGGGTCCGCCGGGCGCTCGTGCGCCCGGCCAGGACGAGGGAGACGGCCAGCGCCCCCAGCAGGCCTCCGGCGAGCCAGCCGGGGGACAGCCAGGGCGGGGCGGGCACGGTCAGCAGCACCCAGCCGAGCACGAACACCTTCACCACGTAGCTCAGGGCGAGGGCGGGGGCCGCCACGGGCCCGGAGGCCCCGGCGGTCGCCCGGGCCACGAGCAGGGTGACCAGGTGGCTCGCGGCGATCAGCCCGGCCCCGGTCAGGGCGCTGAGCGCGGCCCCGCTCACCGCGGGGCCCCGGTCCGGCGGCGCGCCCCGCGGCGGGCGAGCAGCTCCGGCAGCACGAGGTAGAGCCCCAGCACGGCCAGCACGAACGCGCCCGCGAGCACCGTGGCCGTGGGCCCGGTGCGCAGGCCCAGGACCGAGACCACGCTCACGAGGACGGTGACGGCCGTGACCACGAGCGAGGAGCCCACGTGCGAGAGCCCGGCGTCGGTGAGCCGCTGGTAGACGTGCGAGCGGTGCGGACGGGACCAGTCCTCCCCCGCCCGGACGCGGCGGAGCAGGGTCACGGCGGTGTCGGCCACGTAGACGGCCAGCGGCGGCAGCAGGTACTCGACGTAGACGCCGGAGAGGAACGCGGCCACCGCGATGCCGGCCAGCGACCCGCCCAGCAGGTAGGAGCCGACGTCGCCGAGGAAGACGGTGCCGCGGCCCAGGTTCCACGGCAGGAACCCGGCGAAGCCGCCGGCCACGGCCAGGCCCGCGGCGACCATCCACGTCAGGTCGTTGGAGGCGCCGGCCCAGGCGTAGAGCAGCCCGGCGGCCAGCCCGTGCAGCCCGGAGATCCCGTTGATCCCGTCCATGAAGTTGGCCATGTTGACGTAGGCGGCGATCGCGAGGGTGCCCACGGGCAGCCACCACACGGAGGTGCCGAGCACGGCCACGAGCACACCGGTGGCGGCCAGCCCGATGCCCAGCTGCGCGGCCAGGCGCCCCCGCACGGACACCCCCCTGTAGTCCTCGACCCAGCCGAGGGCCGCGCACAGGCCGGCCACCGCGAGCACGACCAGCGCCACGGAGCGGTCGACCTCCACCGCCCCGGCCAGCAGGGCGCCCCCGTAGGCCAGGAGCACGGCCACGGCCACCGCCAGGCCCATGCCGCGCACCACGGTGCGCTGGTGGGAGGAGCGCTCGTTGGGCACGTCCAGCACGCCCCAGCGCGCGAGCAGCGGCTTGACCACCAGGGGCAGCACCAGGCTCAGCACGAGGGCGGGGGCCCCGACCGTCAGGGCGAGCTCGCCGAGCCGGCGCAGCTCCTCCGGGTCCGGGGCGGCGCCGGGGTCGGTGAGGTCCAGCCCGGCCGGCCACAGCACGGGCAGCGGCACGGCGGCGCTCACGACGCCCTCCCCGAGGGGCTGCGCGGGCGCTGCACGGAGGTGGGCGGCGGCTGGGTGGAGGGTCGGACCACGGGGATCGTGCCGGTGTAGACCATCCCGCCGCGCACCTTCCAGGTGTGCCGGTCCAGCTGGGCCGGGTCCAGGCGGTCGGCGCGGGCGTGGGAGATCTTGGGGTGGAAGGGCCGCTCGTCCGTCTCGCCGAGGCCGATGAGGTCCTCGTGCAGCTTCTCCCCCGGGCGCAGTCCCGTGATCTCGATCTCGACGTCCTCCCGCCCGCTCATCACGCGCAGCCGCTCGGCGATGTCCATGATCCGCACGGGCTCGCCCATGTCCAGGATCAGCACCTCCCCGCCCCGGGCGATCGCCCCGGCCTGGATGACGAGCTGGCAGGCCTCCGGGATGGTCATGAAGTACCGGGTGGCCTCCGGGTCGGTCACCGTGATGGGGCCGCCCTGCCGGATCTGCTCGGTGAACAGGGGCAGCATCGAGCCGCGGGAGCCGAAGACGTTGCCGAAGCGCACGGACGCGTACCGGCGCCCGGTCCGGTCCGCCATCCAGGCGGTGAGCTTCTCGGCCACGCGCTTGGAGTGGCCCAGCGCCGTGGTGGGGTTGGCGGCCTTGTCCGTGGAGATGTTCACGAACACCTCGACCTCCGCCTCCTCCGCGGCCTGCAGCACGTTGAGGGTGCCCAGGACGTTGGTCTTCCACGCCTCGTCCGGGTACTGCTCGAGCAGCGACACGTGCTTGAGGGCCGCCGCGTGGAAGACGACCTGCGGGCGCCGGTCGCGGAAGATCGCCCCGACGGACTCGGGGTCGCGGATGTCGGCGAGGACCGTGTCGCGGCCGTCGAGCAGGCCGCGGCCGGTGATGGAGATCTGCGTGCCCTGCAGCGCCGACTCGTCGCGGTCCACCATGATCAGCTCCGCGGGCTCGAAGCCCACCAGCTGGCGGCACAGCTCCGAGCCGATGGAGCCGCCCGCGCCCGTGACGAGGACGCGCCGGCCCGTGACGTAGCCGGCGATCTCCTCGAGGTCGATGTCCACCGGGCGGCGGCCGATGAGGTCCTCCATGCTGATGTCGCGGAAGTCCACGGCCTTGTGCTTGGCGGTGAGCACCTCCCCCAGCGGGGGCATGGTCATGACCCGGATCCCGGTGCCGGCCACGGCGTCGGCCACGCGGTGCATGAGCCGGGGCTCGGGGCTGGACATCGCCACGATCAGCACGGAGGCCCGGGTGCGGGCCATGACGTCGCGGACGTCGTGCAGGGTGCCGAGCACCGGCACCGAGGAGATCCGCAGGTGCTTCTTGGCGGGGTCGTCGTCGAGCAGGGCCACGGGCAGGAAGTCGGAGTTCGGGTCCTGCATCATCCGGTGCACCAGGAACGTCCCGAGGTAGCCGGCGCCGTAGATCACCACGTGCTGGGCGGCGGCGTCCGGCCGGGCCGAGGCCTCCTGGTACATCCGCTTGAGGTACCGGAAGGCGGCCATGAACAGGCAGGCGAACGGGAAGGCGATCAGGGCGGTGGAGCGGGGGATGCCGATGCTCGTGCCCACCACCAGGAGCAGCACCTGGAGCACCGCCGTGACGATGAGCGTGACGACCACGAGCAGCTTGGCCTCGTCGAAGCTGCCGAAGGAGTAGCGCCCCTTGTACAGGGCGAAGGAGAAGCCCACGACGAGCTGGGCGGCGACCGCCACGGCGGACACCACCAGCACCCCCGGCACGGTGATGAACTGCAGGGCCATCTCGTAGCGCAGCACCAGGGCCAGCACGAGCGCCACGATCCAGGCGGCGGAGTCCAGCAGCATCTGGATCCACAGCCACGCCACCGGCTTCTCCGGGGACCCCGGCGGGGCCGGGAGCGCGGACGCCACGGCGCGGGGGGTGCGCTCGGGCTCACCACTCATCGAGTCGTTCCTTTCGTGGTCGGGGCCGCTCACGGTCGGCTCCGGCGGGCGGGGCGCAGGACCGGTGGTCAGCGGCGGCCGGTCCCGGCCATGGCCCGGTAGGCGGGCCTGCGGAACCGGGTGGGGACGAAGCGGTAGCCCGCGCGGACCCCGACGTTCACCGCCCATTGTAGGAAGCCGACGTGCCCGGCCCGCAGCAGGCGGGCCTGCAGGGCCAGGTCGGCCCGGAACATCCGCATCCCGCCGCGGCGCTCGTAGGCCCCGGAGGTGACGCGGTAGCCCACCAGCGGCTCGGCCACGTTGCGCACGTCGGCCCCCGCCTGCAGCAACCGGACCCACAGCCAGTAGTCCTCCCCCAGCGGCACGTCCTCGTAGCCGCCCACGGCCGTCACGGCGGAGCGGCGGAACACCACGGAGGGGTGGCTGAGCGGGTTGCGCCGCCGGGAGACCGCCAGGATCCGGGCCCGCCCCACCGGGGCCAGCCGCAGCGCGAGCGGGCGGGTCTCGTCGTCGCCGATCTCGTGCATCGAGGAGCCGACCACGTCGGCGCCCGCCTCGATCACCGGCAGCTGCACCGCGAAGCGGCAGGGGTAGGAGACGTCGTCGGCGTCCATCCGGGCCACGACGTCGTGCCGGCACCGGGCCAGGCCCGCGGTCAGGGCGGCGGGGAGCCCCTCGTTGCGCTCGAGGTCGACCCGCACCACGGGCACGGGCAGCTCCCGGGCGAGCCGGTCCAGCTCCGCCTCCAGGGGCGCGGGGACCGGGCCGTCGCGCACGACGACGAGCTCCGCCGGCCGGCGCTGCTGCTCCACCGTGGTGGACTCCGCGGCCCGGCGCAGCCGCTCGGGCGTGTCGCCGCGGTAGACGGGCATCAGGACCGAGAACTCGGGCACCGCCCCGGAGGCCGCCGTCACCGCGGACCGCCGAAGCCCCGGCCGCGCATCCCGCCGACGTAGCGGTCCGCCCAGTCGACCAGGCCGCGCACGTCCCGGCGGGCCAGGTAGTACAGGGGGTAGCCGACGAGGTCGGCCGCCAGCTGCACCGGCCGCTTGTAGCGCCAGGTGGTCCAGCCGCGGTTGCGGAAGAAGTGCGCGCGCTTGAACTCGGTCTCGGGCACCACGACCTTGAGCCGGCCCGGGATCACCACGTGCTCCTCGGCCCAGCCCGGCGGGTGCGCCACGGCGGCCCGGGTGGTGGTCCCGAACGGCAGGCCGGCGCGGCGCAGCCGCACCAGGAAGTCGACCTCGTCCCCGCGCAGGAACAGCTTGAGGTCCGGCAGCCCCACCTGGAAGAACACGTCCTCGGCCACGAGGGCGCCGTTGAAGAAGGTGGCGTAGCCGGGCAGGAAGCCCAGCGGTTCGACGTCGGCCCGGGCGTGGGTGAGCCTCCCGTCCAGCCGGTAGGAGAACGCCAGGGCGGCGTGGTCCTGCGGGGCGACGATCAGCGGGGAGACCACGGCGAGCTCCCGCCGCGCGGCCTCCTCCAGGAGGATTCCCAAGCAGTCGGGCTGCTCCGGGTGGGCGTCGTCGTCCATGAGCCACACCCGGTCCGCGCCGGTGGCCAGCGCGGTGAGGATCGCGAGGGAGAACCCGCCGGCGCCGCCCAGGTTGGCCAGGGACCGCACGTGGTGCAGCTCGAACCGGCCGCCGACCGCCGCCTCGAGCGCGTCCCGGGGCACCGCCTCGCGGCCCGCGTCGACGAGGCACAGCGAGGCGATCGGCACCGTCTGCGCCCGCAGCGCGGCCACCAGGGTCAGGACGTCCTCGTGCCGGTCCTGGGTCACGCAGGCCACCGCCACCGTGGGCGTGGGGTCGGACGGCATGCGGATCCTCCAGGTGCGGTAGCGGGCTCCGGCGCGGCGGGGTGCCGGGGTGGGCGCCGGATCGTGCCGAGTCTAGCAAGCAGGCGGGGCCGGGGCCGGTCTGTACGATGAGCCCAGGGGCTCCGGCCCGGACGACGGCGACCGGCGCAGACCGGCGGGAAGGAAGCACCGTGACATCGACGACGTGGGCAGTCCTGGGGGCGACGGGGTTCGTGGGCTCCGCGACCGTGGCCCGGCTGCAGGCGGACGGCCAGACGGTGGTCCCGGTCTCCGCACCCCGCCTGGCGTCCGGCGCGCACACCGTCCACCACCTGCTGGAGCAGGCCGGGCGCCTCGAGTCGGTGATCGACTACCTCGCCGAGTCCTTCGCGGGGGCCCACGTGGTCGTCAACGCCGCCGGCCTCGCCGCACCGGACCAGACCCACGAGGAGTCGCTGCTGGGCGCCAACGCGCTGCTGCCGGTGCTGGTGGCCCTCGCCGCCCGCCGCACGAGCGTGCGGCGGGTCGTGCACATCAGCAGCGCCGCCGTCCAGGGCGACATCGACGTCCTGGACGAGACGCCCGCGGTGCGGCCCTTCTCCCCCTACTCCTTCTCCAAGGCCCTCGGCGAGAGCGCCCTGCTGAAGCTGCGCCGGGACTGGGCCGCCGAGCCGGGGGGCCCCGCGATCACGGCGCTGCGCGCCACCTCGGTGCAGGGCTCGGGCCGGCGCACCACCGCGCGGCTGGCCCGCTTCGCGTCCTCGTGGCTGAGCTCCGTGGCCGGCGACGGCTCCGCGCCCACGCCGGTCACCTCCGTGCACGCCCTGGCGGAGTTCGTCTCCCGTGCCGGGCGCCACCCCGGGGAGCTGCCCCAGGTCCTGCTGCAGCCGTGGGAGGGTGCCACCACCGCCTCGATCCTGCGGGACGCCGGCCGCCGGGAGCCGCTGCACCTCCCGGCGCTGCTGTGCCGGGCCGCGGTGGACACCGGCTTCGCCGTCTCCGGCCTGGCCGGCAACCGCTGGCACGGGCTCGTGCGCCGGCTGGAGGTCACCTGGTTCGGTCAGCGCCAGGTGCGCGGCTGGGCCGAGGAGCACGGCGAGCTGCCGGAACCGCGGATCACCGAGGTGCTGCGCCAGGCCCACCTGGCCGCCGGCCGCGGCTGAGCCCGCCCGGGGACCGTCCGGCCCCCGGTCCCGCCCGGCGCCCGCCGCCGCGCGGTGGGCCCTCCGGCGGCCGGGGGTGCGGTGCTCCCCCCGCCGGTGACCGGCCTCAGGCGCCGTCCAGGCCCCGGGCCACGAGCCGGGCGGCCTCGTCGACGGACAGGGGCCGCGGCTGCCCGGGCACGGCCGGGCGCTGGGCCCGGGTGCGGTCCTGGTCCACCGCGGGGCGGGCCGCCGGCCCGGGCACGGAGCGGGCCACCAGCGAGACCGCCAGGCCCTGCGCGGCGGCCGCCTGCGCCGGAGCGGGCGCGGCCGGACGCTCCGCCGGAGCGGGTGCCGGCTCCGGGCTCGGCGCGGCCTCCGGGTCGATCTCGCGCACCGCGTGGGAGCCGGAGCTCCCGGACCGTTCCGCGGGGTCGCCGGGGGCCGTCGCGGGCGCCTCCTCGAGCTCCTCGTCCCCGTCCGCCGGCGTCACCGCGGGCACCACGGCGCGCAGCCGGGCCAGGCTCACGGCGCCGTGCCGCACGAGCAGCGGGGTCTCCCCGGTGCAGTCGACGATCGTGGACGACACGGGGTCGGCCTCCGGGGTGCCGGGCCGCCCGGCGGGCCGCGGGCCGTCGTCGAGGTAGACCTCCACGGCGTCGCCGAGCATCCCGACCGCGGCCTCGGCGCTCAGGGCGGCCGGGTGGCCGGTGCGGTTCGCCGAGGACACGGCCAGCGGACCGCTCTCGATGAGCAGCGCCTGCGCCAGCTCGTCGTCGGGCACGCGCAGGGCCACGGTGCCGTGGGTCTCGCCGAGGTCCCAGCCCAGGGAGGGGTGGGCGTGCAGGATCAGGGTCAGCCCGCCCGGCCAGAAGGCCGCGGCGAGCGCGCGGGCGTCGTCGGACACCTCGTCCGCGAGCCCGTCCAGCACCCCGGCGTGGGCGATGAGCACGGGCGGGGGCATCGCCCGCGAACGGCCCTTGGCCGCGAGCAGGGTCGCGACGCCGCGGGCGGAGAAGGCGTCGGCGCCGATGCCGTAGACGGTGTCGGTGGGCAGCACCACGCAGGCGTCCGCGGCCAGCGCCCGGGCGGCGTGCTTGAGCCCGGCGGTGCGCTGGGCGATGCTGCTGCAGTCGTAGACGGTGTGGCTCACGGTGTCATTCTCCCATCTCGTCCGGGGCCGTCTCGTCCGGGGCCGTCTCGTCCGGGGCCGGTGCGGCAAGCTCCGGGGTCCGTCCGGCCGTGGCGCGGTCCCGCCCCGTGAGGTCCTGGTGGCCCACGACGTCCACCAGGCCCGCCTCCCGGAAGGCGCGGGCGACGGGCTCCGCCTGGACCTCGGCGTGCTCCATGACGAAGAACCCGCCCGGGCGCAGCAGCCGCACGGCCGAGGCCAGGGCGGCCCGCGGCAGCTCGAGCCCGTCCTCGCCGCCGCCGTACAGGGCGAGCTCCGGGTCGTGCTCGCGGGCCTCCGGCTCCCGCGGGAGCGCGTCGGCCGGGATGTACGGCGGGTTGGAGACCACCACGTCGCAGCGGCCCTCGAGCTCGGGGAAGGCGGTGCGCAGGTCTCCGCGGACCAGCTCGGCGCGGGTGCCGCGCAGGTTCCGCGCGGCCCAGGCGTGGGCGCTCTCGGACAGCTCCACGGCGTGCACCCGGGCCTGCGGCACCTCGTGGGCGACGGAGGCGGCGATCGCCCCGGAGCCCGTGCCCAGGTCGACCACCCGGGGCCGGTGCACCCCCGCGGCCAGCTGCTGCCGCAGCTCGTCCACGACGGTCTGCACCACGGTCTCCGTCTCGGGCCGGGGCACGAAGACGCCGGGCCCGACGGACAGCGTCAGGTAGCGGAAGTGCGCGACGCCGGTGAGGTGCTGCAGCGGGACCCGGCGGGCCCGTTCGGCGACCAGCTCCGCGTAGCCCGCCGGCTCGTCCCCGCCGATGATGGCGCGCGCCTCGACCTCCCCGCGGGACAGGCCCAGCAGGTGGCCCGCGAGCAGCAGCGCGTCCGTGCGGGCGGAGTCGATCCCCGCCTCGGCGAGGACCTGTTCCGCCCAGCGCACCGCCTGGCCCAGCGACCTGTGCATGCCCGCTCCCCCGCCCTCAGCCGTCCTGCCGGCCGATGGCTTCGAGCCGGGCCTTCTCGTCCATCTCGATCGCGGACTGCACCACCGGTTCGAGGTCCCCGGCCATCACGTGGTCGAGGTTGTAGGCCTTGTACCCGGTGCGGTGGTCGTTGATCCGGTTCTCCGGGAAGTTGTAGGTGCGGATCCGCTCGGAGCGGTCCATGGTGCGCACCTGGGAGCGGCGCTGCGCGGCGTTCTCCGCGTCGACCTGCTCCTGCTGGTGGGCCAGGATGCGGGCGCGCAGCACCCGCATCGCGGCCTCGCGGTTCTGCAGCTGCGACTTCTCGTTCTGCATGGCCACCACGATGCCCGTGGGCAGGTGGGTGATGCGCACCGCGGAGTCGGTGGTGTTCACGGACTGCCCGCCGGGGCCCGAGGACCGGTAGACGTCGATCTTCAGGTCGTTCTGGCTGATCTCCACCTCCTCCGGCTCGTCGACCTCCGGGAAGACCAGCACCCCGGCCGCCGAGGTGTGGATCCGGCCCTGGGACTCGGTGACGGGCACCCGCTGGACGCGGTGCACCCCGCCCTCGTACTTCAGGCGGGCCCACACGCCCTCGGCGGGGTCCGTGGCGGTGGACTTGATGGCCACCTGGACGTCCTTGTAGCCGCCGAGGTCGGACTCGTTGGTGGAGATGAACTCGGTCTTCCAGCCGCGGGCCTCCGCGTACTTGAGGTACATCCGCAGCAGGTCCCCGGCGAAGAGCGCGGACTCGTCCCCGCCCTCCCCCGCCTTGACCTCCAGGATGACGTTGCGCCCGTCGTCCGGGTCGCGGGGCACGAGCAGCCGGCGCAGCCGCTCCCGGGCCGCGGTGAGCTGCTCCTCCAGCGCGGGGATCTCCTCGGCGAACTCCGGCTCCTCGTCGGCGAGCTCCCGGGCCGCCCCGAGGTCCTCCTCGAGACGCCGCACCCGGTGGTGGGTCTCGGCGATGCCGTTGAGCTCGGCGTAGCGGCGTCCCAGCTTCCGGGCCCGGCCCGGCTCGGCGTGCACCGCGGGGTCGGCGAGCTGGCGCTGCAGCTCGGCGTGCTCGTCGAGCAGGGACTGGATCGGGTCCGGCATGGGACGCTCCTTCTTCGGGCGGCGGGGACGACGGCGACGGGTCGCGGGCGCGGCGCCCGGACACGACGACGCCGCCGCGGCCCCGACCGGGTGTCCGGTGCGGGCCGCGGCGGCAGCGGGTGCGCTAGCGGTCGCTCTCGGAGCGGGCCGACAACGTGGTCTTCTGCACCTGGAGCAGGAACTCGGTGTTGGACTGGGTGTCCCGCAGCTTGTTCGTCAGCAGCTCCAGCGCCTGCTGCTGGTCCAGGCCGGAGAGCACCCGGCGCAGCTTCCACATGATCTTGATCTCGTCGGGCGAGAGCAGGTTCTCCTCGCGGCGGGTGCCCGAGGAGTTGACGTCCACGGCCGGGTAGATCCGCTTGTCCGCGAGCGAGCGGGACAGGCGCAGCTCCATGTTGCCGGTGCCCTTGAACTCCTCGAAGATGACCTCGTCCATCTTGGACCCGGTCTCCACCAGGGCGGTCGCGAGGATGGTCAGCGAGCCGCCGTTCTCGATGTTGCGGGCTGCGCCGAAGAACTTCTTCGGCGGGTACAGCGCCGCGGAGTCCACGCCGCCGGACAGGATGCGGCCGGAGGCGGGGGCCGAGAGGTTGTAGGCACGGCCCAGGCGGGTCATGGAGTCCAGCAGGACCACCACGTCCATGCCCATCTCCACCAGGCGCTTGGCCCGCTCGATCGCCAGCTCGGCGACCGTGGTGTGGTCGTCGGCCGGGCGGTCGAAGGTCGAGGCGATGACCTCGCCCTTCACGGTGCGCTGCATGTCCGTGACCTCCTCGGGGCGCTCGTCGACGAGCACCATCATGAGGTGGACCTCGGGGTTGTTCGTGGTGATCGCGTTGGCGATCGCCTGCAGCATCAGCGTCTTGCCGGCCTTGGGCGGGGACACGATCAGGCCGCGCTGGCCCTTGCCGATGGGCGCGACGAGGTCGACGACGCGGGGCCCGATCTTCTTGGGCTCCGTCTCCAGGCGCAGCCGCTCCTGCGGGTAGAGCGGGATCAGCTTGCCGAAGTCCACGCGGTCCTTGTTGTCCTCGGCCTTCTTGCCGTTGACCGTGGTCAGCTGGACGAGGGCATTGAACTTCTGCCGCGTGTTGTTCTGCTGCTCGCCGTCGCGCGGGGCACGGATCGCGCCCACCACCGCGTCACCCTTGCGCAGGTTGTGCTTCTTGACCTGGGCGAGGCTGACGTAGACGTCGTTCGGGCCCGGCAGGTAGCCGGACGTGCGCACGAACGCGTAGTTGTCCAGCACGTCCAGGATGCCCGCCACGGGCAGCAGCACGTCGTCCTCGGTGAACTCCGTGTCGTCGACCTCGGGGCCGGAGCTGCGCCCGCGTCGGTTACGGCGCTCGTTGCGCTCGGCGCGGTCGTTGCGCTCGTTGCGCTCATTGCGGTCCCGGTCGTTGCGGTTGCGGTTGCGGCGGCTGCGCCGGCTGCCGCCCTCCCCGTCCTGGCCGCGGTTGTCCTGGCCGCGGTTGTCCTGGCCGCGGTTGTCCTGGCCCTTGGGCTCCTGGCCCTTCGACTCCTGGGACTTGCCGCCCTTGCCGCGGCCGTCGTTCTTGTCCTGGCCGTTCTTGTCCTGACCGCCCTTGTCCTGGCGGTTGTCCTGACCCCGGTTGTCCTGACCGCCCTTGTCCTGGCGGTTGTCCTGGCCGCGGTTCTGGTTGCGGCTGCGGTCCTGCTTCGACGGGTCCTCGTCGCGGCCGTCGGCCGAGGGGCGGGCCTCCTCGGCGCGCTGCGTGCTCTCCTGGCCGTTGCCGCCGTTGTCCTCACGGCTGCGGTTGCGCCGGTTGCGGTTGCGGCCGCGGCCGCCCTCGCCCTCCGGCCCGGAGGCGTCCTCGCCGGACGGCGCCGGGGCGGACTGCGCGGTGGTGGGCTGGGCGGGGGTGGACCCGTCTGCGGCGGACGGGGTGCTCGGCTCGCCGGCCTCGGCCGGACGCGCGGAGCCGTCCTGCTCCGCGGGGGCCACCACGCCGGTGCTGGTGGCCCGGCGGGAGCGGCTGCGCCGCTGCGGCGGGGCGTCCTGGCCGCCCTGCTCGGCGTCGGGCTGGGCCGCCGCGGCGGGCCGGCCGGAGTCCTCCGCGGGACGCTCGGCGGGGGCGGCGTGCTGGTCGGCGGTCTTCTCCACCGTCTGGGCGATCTTCTGCTCGACGGCGCGGTCGCGGTCGGCCACGGCGCCGCCGCGCTGGTGGGCGGCGATCGCGTCGACGAGCAGGCTCTTGCGCATCCGGCGGGCGCCGGTGATGCCGAGCTGCGAGGCGAGCGCCTGGAGCTGGGCCAGCTTGAGCGCGGACAGGCCCGCGTTCCTGGTGTCGGTGGTGGTCTCTTCCGTACCCGTGGAAAGGTCGGTGGTCTCGGTCACGAAGTGTCCTTCTCCCTCGGTGGGGGGTCCGTGGATCTCAGAGTCCAGGACCGTGATGGGTTCCCGGCGGGCCGCGAACGCGGGCCGCCGGCGGCGGGGCGCACTTCAGGGCGCGGCAGCCTGGGCGAACAGGGTGTCACCCGTCAGATCGTGGTGCGCCCCGGTCCGCAGAGAGCGGGCCGGTGCACCGTCGGCATCGTGGAAGCAGGTGCCGGCGGGGGATCACCGGAGGACCGGAGCGGTGGAGGCGAGGAATCGAGGGCATCCGCCCGGGGCGACGCCCCTCATGATGCCCGCTGTCCTCACCGCGCCGGGCGCGGTCTCCTACCCCTGGATCTTCTGCGGGTGCTTCTCCAGCTTAGCACCCTGCCCGTCGACCCGCAGACGGAGGACACGCCAGGAGACCCCCGCGGCCCCGGCGCCGGCCGGGACGAGCTCCGCCAGGGCGCCCTCGGTCGCCTCCGCCTGCGCCGCGCCCGCGGCCAGGACCAGGACGGTCGGGCCGGCGCCCGAGATCATGGCGGGCAGCCCCCGTTCCCGCAGGTCCGCCATGAGCCGGGCGCTCGGGGGCATCGCCGAGGCCCGGTACGGCTGGTGCAGCCGGTCCTCGGTGGCCGGCAGCAGCAGCTCGGGGCGGCGGGTCAGGGCCTCGACGAGCAGCGCCGTCCGTCCGGCGTTGACCGAGGCGTCGTGGTGCGGGACGGTCGCGGGCAGCAGGGACCGTGCGAGCCGGGTGGGCACCTCGTAGTCGGGGATCGCGACCACCGGCATCACGTCCTCGTGCACGGTCACGGGGGCGCTGCGGTAGCCCTCGGGCCCGCTCCAGGAGATGACGAGGCCCCCGTAGAGGGACGGGGCCACGTTGTCCGGGTGGCCCTCCATCGCGGCGGCGACCTGCAGCAGCTGCCGGTCGTCGAGGGCGCGCCCGGCGGGCAGCAGCGCGTTCGCCGCGAGCACGCCCGCCACCACGGCGGAGGCGCTCGAGCCCATGCCCCGTCCGTGCGGGATGCGGTTGGTCGCCTCGAGCCGCAGTCCGGGCAGGTGCTCGACGCCCGCGGCGCGGAAGGCGGCGCGCATGGCGCGCACCACCAGGTGCTCCGCGGTGCGCGGCACGGCCTGCGAGCCCTCGCCGTGCAGCTCGAACTCCAGCCCCGCCTCGGTCACCGTCACGGCGAGGTCGTCGTAGTGGCCGAGGGCCAGGCCCAGGCTGTCGTAGCCGGGGCCCACGTTGCCCGTGGACCCGGGCACGCTCAGCTCGACCCGCTGCCCGATCTCGAACATCCGCGCCTACTCCAGGCCCAGCGCCGCGGCCACGGCCACGACGTCGAAGGGCACCCGCTTCGGCTCGGCCAGCGAGGGGTCCTCCAGCTCGGCGGCCTTCACGGCCCACTGCGGGTCCTTCAGCCCGTGGCCGGTCACGGTGATCACGATCGTGGCACCGGTGGGCGCCTCGCCGGCGGCGTGCTTCTGGAGCAGCCCGGCCACGCCCGCGGCGGAGCCGGGCTCCACGAACACGCCCTCCTGCGCGGAGAGCCAGCGGTGGGCGGCGAGGATCTCGTCGTCGGAGACGGAGCCGATGAGCCCGCCGGACTCGTCCCGGGCGGCGATCGCGGTGTCCCAGGAGGCCGGGTTGCCGATCCGGATGGCAGTGGCGATGGTCTCGGGCTCGGTGACCGGGTGGCCGAGCACCAGCGGGGCGGCGCCCTCGGCCTGGAAGCCCCACATCACGGGCAGCTTCGTCGACGCGGCCGGCAGCTCCCCGGCGGTCGCGGAGTCGTAGGGCCGGGCGTACTCCTGGTAGCCCTTCCAGTACGCGGTGATGTTGCCCGCGTTGCCCACCGGCAGCAGGTGGTAGTCCGGGGCGTCGCCGAGGGTGTCGACCACCTCGAACGCGCCGGTCTTCTGCCCCTCGATCCGGTAGGGGTTCACGGAGTTCACCAGGAACACGGGGTAGGACTCGGAGAGCTTGCGGGCGACCTCCAGGCAGTTGTCGAAGTTGCCGTCCACCTGGAGGATGTCCGCCCCGTGCGCCACGGCCTGGGAGAGCTTGCCCATGGCGATCCGCCCCTCGGGCACGAGCACCGCGCAGGTGAGCCCGGCCTGCTTGGCGTAGGCCGCGGCGGACGCCGAGGTGTTGCCGGTCGAGGCGCACACGACGGCCTCGGCGCCCTCCTCCTTGGCCTTGGTGATCGCCATGGTCATGCCCCGGTCCTTGAACGAGCCGGTCGGGTTCATCCCCTCGAACTTCAGCCAGACCGTGTTGCCGGTGAGCTCCGACAGGGCGCGGGCCCGGATGAGCGGCGTGCCGCCCTCCCCCATGGTGATGACCTCGGTGGAGTCGGTGACCGGCAGCCGGTCCCGGTACTCGTTGATGACGCCCTGCCAGACGTGTGCCATGTGCTGGATCTCTTCCTGTGGACTGCGAACGGTGCGGTGGGGTGCTGGTGCCCCGGGGCGGGCGGCGCCGTGCGGGCGGACGCCGCCGGGGATCAGTCGGCGTGCTCCACGCGGATCACGCCGGTGACGTCCTCGACGAAGGGCAGCTCGCGCAGGGCCTCCACGGTGGCCGTGAGGTCCTTGTTCGTGCCCCGGTGGGTCACCAGGCGGATCTCGGAGCGCTGCGCGGTCCCGTGCGGGTCGTCCTTCTGCTGCATCGTGTAGATGGACACGCCGTGGTCGGCGAAGACCTGGGCGATCCGCGCCAGGACGCCGAGCCGGTCCTGCACGGTGAGGGTGATGGAGAAGCTGGTGCGCACGTCGTCCATGGGCACCGCGGGCAGCTGGGCGTGCGGCTCCGCGCCCTGGGCCGGGGCCCCGAGCACCAGGCGGCGGGCCGCCGAGACGAAGTCGCCCAGCACGGCCGAGGCGGTGGGGGCGCCGCCGGCGCCGGCGCCGTAGAACATCAGGGACCCGGCGTTCGCGGCCTCGACGAACACGGCGTTGTAGGCGCCGTGCACGCCGGCCAGGGGGTGCTCGCGCGGGATCATGGTGGGGGTGACGCGCAGGTTCACCCCGCCCGCGCAGCGCTCGCACACGGCGAGGAGCTTGATGACGTAGCCGGCCTCCGCGGCCGCGGCGACGTCCTCGGCGGTGACGCCGGTGATGCCGCGGCAGTAGACGTCGTCGATGGTGAAGGTGGAGTGGAAGGCCAGGGACGCCAGGATCGCGGCCTTGGCCGCGGCGTCGTGGCCCTCGACGTCGGCGGTCGGGTCCGCCTCGGCGTAGCCCAGCCGCTGGGCCTCGGCGAGCGCGTCGTCGAACTGCGCGCCGGTGGTGTCCATCTGGTCGAGGATGTAGTTGGTGGTGCCGTTCATGATGCCCAGCACGCGGTCCACCCGGTCCCCCGCCAGGGAGTCGGCCATGGGCCGCACGATCGGGATCGCCCCGGCCACGGCGGCCTCGTAGGAGAGGGGCACCCCGGCGTCGTCGGCCGCGTCCTGCAGCTGGCGGCCGTGCCGGGCGATGAGCGCCTTGTTGCCCGAGATCACCGGCTTGCCCGCGTGCAGGGCGCGCAGGATGCGGCTGCGGGCGGGCTCGATGCCCCCGGTGAGCTCGATGACCACGTCCGCGGCGTCGATGAGGGCCTCGGCGTCGGTGGTGAACAGCTCCTCGGGCAGCTCCACGGTCCGCCGCGCGGCGAGGTCCCGCACGGCGATGCCGGCCAGCTCGATGGGGGCGCCCACGCGGGCGGCCATCTCGGTGCTGTGGTCGAGGAGGATGCGGGCCACCTCGGCGCCGACGTTTCCTGCCCCGAGCAGGGCGACCTTCACGGTCGTGGTCGGGCGGGGGGTCGCAGGGGTCGAGTCGCTCAATCAGGCTCCCAGGTCGCGGGCGAACAGGTCTTCTTCGGTCTCGCCCCGCACGATGAGCCGGGCCTCGGGCCCGTCCGCGGCGGTGCGCACGGCGACGACCGGCGGGCGGGCGATCCAGTTGTAGTTGCTGGCCAGGGCCCAGCAGTAGGCGCCCGTGGCAGGCACGGCCAGGACGTCGCCGGGGGCGAGGTCCTCGGGCAGGTAGACGTCGCGGACCACGACGTCCCCGGACTCGCAGTGCTTGCCGACCACCCGGGAGAGCACGGGGGCGCCCTCGGCGCGGCGGTTGGCGAGCACGGCGGTGTAGTCCGCGCCGTAGAGCACCGGACGGGCGTTGTCGCTCATCCCGCCGTCCACCGACACGTAGCGCCGCCGGGCGCCGTCCTCGACGGTCACGGTCTTCAGCGTGCCCACGGTGTAGAGGGTGCACGCGGAGGGACCGGAGATCGCCCGGCCGGGCTCGATCGACAGGTGCGGGACGGCCATGTGCAGGGACCGGGCCGTGGCGGCCACCTGGTCGGCCAGGGACTCGGCGATCTCGCGCGCCGGGCGCGGGGTGTCCGCCTCGGTGTAGGCGATGCCGTAGCCGCCGCCGAGGTCGAGCTCCGGCAGGGTCAGCCCGAAGCGCTCGTCGGCCTGCGCCATGAGGGTCAGCACCCGCTCGGCGGCCTTCCCGAAGCCGTCGGCGTCGAAGATCTGGGAGCCGATGTGGCAGTGCAGGCCGCGCAGGTCGAGGTCGGGGTCCACCACGCAGGCGGCGACGGCCTGCATCGCGGGGCTGTCCCCGCCGTCCTCGGGCGCGGCCAGGGACAGGCCGAACTTCTGGTCCTCGTGGGCGGTGGCGATGAACTCGTGCGTGGAGGCGTGCACCCCCGGGGTCACCCGGATCATCACCGGCGCCACGACGCCCAGGGTGCGCGCCAGGTGGGCGACGAGCTCGATCTCGGCCAGGGAGTCCACCACGATCCGCCCGAGCCCGTTGTCGAGGGCGCGGGTGATCTCGGCGGCCGACTTGTTGTTGCCGTGCAGCGCGATCCGGGCCGGCTCCATGCCGCCGCGCAGGGCCACGGCCAGCTCCCCGCCCGAGGAGGTGTCGACGTTGAGCCCCTCCTCGCGGATCCATCGCACCACCTCGGTGGTCAGGAAGGACTTCCCGGCGTAGTAGACGGAGACCTCCGCCCCGATCCGCGCGAACGCCTCGGTGAAGGCGGCGCGGAACTCCCGGGCGCGGGCCCGGAAGGTGTCCTCGGAGTAGACGTAGGAGGGGGTCCCGTAGCGCTCGGCGAGCTCCGTGGCGGGGATCCCCGCCACGGTCAGCACTCCCTCGGCGTCGCGCCGGAACGCCTCGGGCCAGATGGCCGGGTCGAGCGCGTCGAGGTCCTCGGGCACGCTGAGCCACTGCGGGGCCAGCGGCGAGCCCCCGGTGCGGGTGGTGGGGTCGGCGGTCATGCGAATCACATCCTCTCGGGGGCCGACACGCCGAGCAGGCCCAGGCCGTTGGCCAGGACCTGGCGTGCGGCGTCGTTGAGCCACAGCCGGGTGCGGTGCAGGTCGGTGACGTCGTCGTCGCCCTGCGGGGCCACGCGGCAGACGTCGTACCAGCGGTGGTAGGTCCCGGCGAGGACCTCCAGGTGGCGGGCCACCCGGTGCGGCTCCCGGAACTCGGCGGCCTGCGCGAGCACCGAGGGGTACTGGCCCAGGGCCGCGAGCAGCTCTCCCTCCATCGGGTGGTCGAGCAGGGAGGCGTCGAACACGGCCTCGCCGTCCGCCCCGGTGCGGGACACCCCGGCGGCCTCGGCGTTGCGGCCCACGGCGCAGGTGCGGGCGTGGGCGTACTGGACGTAGAAGACCGGGTTCTCGTTGGACCGGCGGGTCAGCAGGTCCAGGTCGATGTCGATGTTGGAGTCCACGGAGAACCGGGTCAGCGAGTAGCGGGCGGCGTCCACGCCGACGGCCTCGACGAGGTCCTCCATGGTCACCACCGTGCCGTTCCGCTTGGACATCCGCACCGGCACCCCGTCCTTGACCAGGTTGACCATCTGGCCGATGAGCACCTCGACCCGCTCCGGGGCGTCGCCCAGGGCGGCCGCGGCGGCCTTGAGCCGGGCCACGTAGCCGTGGTGGTCGGCGCCCAGCATGTAGATGCACAGGTCCGCGCCGCGGTCCCGCTTGTTCTTGAAGTAGGCGATGTCCCCGGCGATGTAGGCCGCCTGGCCGTCGGACTTGACGACCACCCGGTCCTTGTCGTCGCCGTAGGCGGTGGAGCGGAGCCACCACGCGCCGTCCGCGAAGTAGAGGGCGCCGGAGGTCTTGAGCTGCTCCAGCAGGGCCTCCACCGCGCCGTTGCTGAACAGCGACTGCTCGTGGAAGTAGACGTCGAAGTCCACGCCGAAGTCGTGCAGCGAGGACTTGATCTCCGCGAACATCAGCTCCACGCCGGCGGCCCGGAAGCCCTCCTGGGGGTCCCCGGAGTCGAGCACGCCGGGGTTCTCGGCCACGATCCGCTGGGCGATCTCGGTGACGTACTCCCCGCCGTAGCCGTCCTCCGGGGCGGGCTCGCCCTGGGCGCGGGCCAGCAGGGAGCGGGCGAAGCGGTCGATCTGCGCGCCGGCGTCGTTGAAGTAGTACTCCCGCACCACCTGCGCGCCCTGCGCCTCGAGCACCCGCGCGAGGGAGTCGCCGACGGCGGCCCAGCGCGTGCCGCCCAGGTGCACCGGGCCGGTGGGGTTCGCCGAGACGAACTCGAGGTTGATGGACGTCCCGGCCAGCGCGTCCGCCCTGCCGAAGGCCTCCCCCTGCTCCACCACGGTGCGGGCGATCCCGCCGGCGGCGGCGGCGTCGAGGGTGATGTTGAGGAAGCCCGGGCCGGCCACGTCCACGGCGGCCACGCCGGGGGTGCCCTGCAGCCGGTCCTGCACGACGGCGGCGACGTCGCGGGGAGCCCGGCCGACCTTCTTGGCCAGCTGCATGGCGACGTTCGTCGCCCAGTCCCCGTGCTCCCGGTTCTTCGGTCGCTCGATGCGCACCTCCGGCAGCGCGGCGCCGTCGGCGAGGGCGAGATCGCCCTGGGCCACGGCGTCCTGCAGGCATGCGGATACGGCGAGAGAAAGTTGTTCTGGAGTCACCGGACCAGTGTAACCGGGCGCTCCGCAGGCCCTGTGCCGGGCGGGGAACGACAGCCGCGCAAAACCTGCTAGTATCGTCGAGGTTCATCGCTGAGGCGGTGAAAGGCCCGCGTAGCTCAGGGGATAGAGCGTCTGCCTCCGGAGCAGAAGGCCGTAGGTTCGAATCCTACCGCGGGCACCCCGTACGACACAGGGCCCCGGACCGATCGGTCCGGGGCCCTGTGTCGTTCCCGTGCTCCCGCCGCACGTCCCCGCCCGGCGAGGCGCATAGAGTGCCCCCATGACTCAACAGCACACTGTCGGTTCCGCCCTGAAGCGGGACATCACGGGACCGCTCCTGTTCCTGTTCATCCTCGGCGACGTCCTCGGCGCCGGCGTCTACGCCCTGGTGGGCACCATCGCGGGCCGGGTCGGGGGCGTCACCTGGGCGCCCATGGTGCTGGCCCTGGTGCTGGCGCTGCTGACCGCGGCCTCCTACGCCGAGCTGGTCACCAAGTACCCGAGGGCCGGGGGCGCGGCGGTGTTCGCCGAACGGGCCTTCGGCGTGCCCCTCGTGTCCTACCTCGTCGGGTTCTGCATGCTCGCCGCCGGCGTGGTCAGCGCCGCCGCCCTGGCCCTGGCCTTCAGCGGGGACTACCTCTCGGTCTTCCTCGACGTCCCGCCGACGGCCGGCGCCGCGGTCTTCCTGGTCCTGGTGGCCCTGCTCAACGCGCGCGGGATCAAGGAGTCCCTGCGGGCCAACGTCGCCATGACCGCGGTGGAGCTGACGGGGCTGCTGATCGTCGTCGTGGCCGCGGCCCTGCTGCTCGGCCGGGGCGAGGGCGATCCCGGCCGGGCGCTGAGCTTCGGGGAGGGCGTGGACCCGCTGCCCGCGGTCCTCGGCGGGGCGCTGCTGGCCTACTACTCCTTCGTGGGCTTCGAGACCTCCGCCAACGTCGTGGAGGAGCTCCGGGAGCCCTCCCGCACCTATCCCCGGGCGCTGTTCGGGGCGCTGGCCGCGGCGGGAGTGATGTACGTGCTGGTCGGCACGGCGGCGTCCGTCGTGCTGCCGGCGGAGCGGCTCGCGGCCTCGAGCGCCCCGCTGCTCGACGTCGTCTCCGCCTCCGGCATCGCCGTGCCGGGCTGGCTGTTCAGCCTCATCGCGCTCGTCGCGGTGGCCAACGGCGCGCTGCTGACCATGATCATGGCCAGCCGGCTGGCCTACGGCATGGGAGTCCAGGGGCTGCTGCCCGGCGTCTTCACCCGGGTCCTGCCGCTGCGCGGCACCCCGTGGGCGGCGATCGCCGCGACCACGGCCGTGGCCGTCGTCCTCACCACCACCGGCGGGGTCGTGGTCCTCGCCGAGACCCTCGTGCTGCTGCTGCTGTTCGTCTTCCTCAGCTCCAACATCGCCGTGCTCGTGCTGCGGCGGGAGCGGGTGGCCCACGGGCACTTCCGCGCCTGGACGCCGCTGCCCGTGCTGGCCGTGCTCTCCTGCCTCGTCCTGCTGTCCCAGCAGAGCGCCGAGGTGTGGTGGCGCGGCGGGATCCTGATCGGCGCCGGGGCCGTCCTCTACGCCGTCGCCCGGCTGACCGGCCGGCGCCCCGGGGCCCCGGGGCGCGCGGACGTCACCGCGGACGGGGCCTCCCCGGCGGCCACGGAGGACGCCTCCGGCCGGGCCGGGCTCCGCGGCTGACGCACGGGGTCAGGACCGGTCGTCCCGCTGCCCGTCCTCGGGATCGGGGCGCCCCGGCCGGCGGCGGAGCTCGTCGGGGTCGTACGGGCGCACGGGCGCGTCGCCGAACTGCTCGTCGAGCAGCAGGTCCTCCGGGTGGGGGCCCTCCCCCACCGACCGGCGCCAGTTGAACCCGAGAATCGCCAGGGCCCCGCCGCCGAGCAGGGTGGCGGCGCCCACCACGGTGACCACCACCCCGCGCGTGCTCAGCCCGGTCTCCTGCCCGGCGGAGACGCGGGCCAGGTCGTGGATCGCCTCGGGCACCGTGAACGTGGAGACGAACAGCGCCACCACCCCCACGGCCAGCATCCACCCCCCGGTGCGTCGGCGGCGGGCGCGCTGCTGCTCGGTGGGCTCGGGCACGGTCGTGGCCTCCTGGGCTGGTGGGGTCCGGCGGGGAACGGCGACGGGGCGGGCCGTGTCCGGCCCGCCCCGTCCGCCCCGCCGGTGCCGGTCACGGACGTGCGGTCAGTGGCCGTCCTCGGTCTTGACGCTCTCGAACAGCGTAGCGTCGTCGAAGGCGCCCTGCTCCGCCCCGGGCTGGAGCCGGCGGAACTGCTCGAGCAGGCCGGGCACGGTCATGGTCTGCTTCTGGGCGGCGTCGAGCTCGAAGAGCACCCGCCCCTCGTGCATCATGATCAGCCGGTTGCCCAGGCGCAGCGCCTGCTCCATGTTGTGCGTGACCATCACCGTGGTCAGGTGCTGCTCGGCCACGATGTCCGCTGTGAGCCGGGACACGAGGTCCGCCCGCTGCGGGTCGAGGGCCGCGGTGTGCTCGTCGAGGAGCAGGATGCGCGGCTCGGAGAACGTGGCCATGAGCAGGGACAGGGCCTGGCGCTGGCCGCCCGAGAGCAGGCCGACCTTCGCGCCCAGCCGGTTCTCCAGCCCGAGCTCGAGGCTGGCGAGCTTGTCCCGGAACAGCTGCCGGCGCGCGCCGGTGAGCCCCGGGACGAGTCCGCGCTTCTTCCCCCGCTGGAGGGCGATGGCCATGTTCTGCTCCACCGTCATGGTCGGCGAGGAGCCCTTCATGGGGTCCTGGAAGACCCGGGAGAGGTACCGGGCGCGCTTGTGCTCGGGCAGCCGGGTGACGTCGGTGTCGTCGACGCGCACGGTGCCGGTGTCCGGGATGAGGGTCCCGGAGATCGTGTTGAGGATCGTGGACTTCCCGGCGCCGTTGGAGCCGATGACGGTGAGGAAGTCGCCCTCCTGGAGGGTCAGCGAGACGCCGGCGAGGGCGCGGCGCTCGTTGACGGTCCCGGCGAAGAACGTCTTGTGGACGTTGTCGATGGTGAGCACGGCTCAGGCACCTGCCTTCGTGGTCGCGGGCGTGTCGGTCAGGTCGTCGACGAGCTGCGCCGCCTGGCTCGCCAGGTGCCGCTCCCGGCGCCGCCGGAAGAACTGCATCTGCGGGACCACCAGGGCGAGCACCACGAGGACCGCGGAGATCAGCTTCATGTCGGACGGGTTCAGCCCGGCCTGCAGGGCGACGGTGATCACCAGGCGGTAGACGATCGAGCCGAGGATCACCGCGAGGGTGGCGACGACCACGGTGCGCGAGCCGAACAGGCCCTGGCCCAGGATCACGGAGGCGAGCCCGACGACGATCAGGCCGATGCCCATGCCGATGTCGGCGAAGCCCTGGTACTGGGCCACGAGGGACCCGGCCAGGCCCACGAGCCCGTTGGACAGGCACAGGCCCAGCATCTTCTGGTGGTCCGTGTTCACCCCGAAGGACCGGATCATCTCCGGGTTGTCGCCGGTGGCCTGCATGGCCAGGCCGGCGTCGGTGTAGAGGAACCAGTCGAGCAGCACCTTCACCACGGCCACGCCCAGCAGGAACAGGGCGATGCCGATCCACGTCCCCTGCACGCCCAGCTCGGCGAGGGGGGTGAAGATCGTGTCCTCGCGCAGCAGGGACAGGTTCGCCCGCCCGTCCATCACGCGCAGGTTGATGGAGTACAGGGCGGTCATGGTCAGGATGCCCGCGAGCAGCCCGTTGATGTGGGCCTTGGTGTGGAGCAGGCCCGTGATCAGCCCGGCGAGCGCGCCGGTCACGAAGCCGGCGGCGGTGGCCAGCCAGGGGCTGCCGCCGCCGAGGATGATCATCGCCGTGGTGGCGGCGCCCGTGGTGAAGGACTGGTCGACCGTCAGGTCGGGGAAGTCGAGCACCCGGAACGTGAGGTAGACGCCCAGCGCCATGACCGCGTAGAGCAGTCCGAGTTCGATACCGGCTATCACTTCTGGTGGATCCGTTCTGATTGGTGGGACACGGAGCGACTCCGCCGATCGGGCGGGGGCACCCCGGCTGTGGTGGGGTGGGCCCGGGCGGACCGGCGCCCGGGGTCACCGGGCGCCGGGGTCACGGTCCGGGCGCGGCCGGCGCCTACTCGATGACCTGCGCGGCGGAGTCCTGCAGCTCCTGCGGGACCTCCACGCCCATCCGCTCGGCGGCCTGCATGTTGATGACCAGTTCGGTCTCCTCCTGGGACTCCACCGGCATGGTGGCCGGGTCGGCGCCCTCGGCGAGGATGCGCACGGCCATCTCCCCGGTCTGGCGCCCGAGCTGCTCGTAGTCGATGCCCTTGGTGATGAGGGCGCCGCGCTCCACGGAGTCGCCCTCGCCCGCGACCAGCGGGATCTGCTTGGCCTCGGCGGCGGAGATGACCGCCTCCAGGCCGGAGACCACCTTGTTGTCGGTGGGCACGTAGATCGCGTCCGTGTCGAAGGACTCGGCGGCCTGGGCCACCTCGGAGGTGTTGGTGACGGCCTTCTCGACGACCTCCAGGCCCTCCTCGGCGGCGGCCTCCTTGGCCATCTCCACCTGGACCTGCGAGTTGGTCTCGCCCGAGCTGTAGATGATGCCCACGGACTTCGCCTCCGGGTCGAGCTGCTTGATCAGCGCGATCTGCTCGGCGACGGGGTTCATGTCGGTGGTGCCCGTGACGTTGCCCCCGGGGTTCTCCAGGGACTCCACGAGGCCCGCCTCGACCGGGTCGGTCACGGCGGTGAAGAGCACGGGCCGGTCGGTGACGGCCTGGGCCACGCCCTGGGCGGAGGGCGTCGCGACGGCCAGGACGAGGTCGGCGTCGGAGCCGGCGAGGTTCGAGGCGATGCTGGTGGAGGTGCCCTGGTCCCCGGAGGCGTTCTGGAAGTCGACGGTGAGGTTCTCCCCCTCCGTGTAGCCGCCCTCCTCCAGCGCTGCGAGGAAGCCCTCGCGGGCGGCGTCGAGGGAGGGGTGCTCCACGAACTGGCTGATCCCGACGGTGGCTTCCTCGACGGCCGCGCCCGACTCCCCGGAGCCGGCGGCGCCCGAGCTGTCGGAGCCGCCGCAGGCCGTGAGGAGGAGGGCGGAGGAGGCGAGGGCTGCCGTCAACGGGAACAGTCGCTGCATGGTGTGTCCTTTCTGGAACGGGTGATGTCAGGAATATTACCTGCCGTTCGGTCGAGAAATGAGAGACAGCTCACAAATGATGACAGAACGGCTTCGCCGGCGATCCACGGGGCCCGGATCGTCCACCGCGTCCGGGCCGTGACCGGGGCCCGTCGCCGGTAGGATCGGGGGGTCATGCCAGCATCGCTCAGCAGCCCCCGCACCGTCGTCTACCCCGAGGACCTCCCGGTCTCCGCGCGCCGGGAGGACATCAAGCGCGCGATCTCCGAGCACCAGGTGGTCGTGATCGCCGGCGAGACCGGCTCCGGCAAGACCACGCAGATCCCGAAGATGTGCCTCGAGCTCGGCCTGGGCGAGCAGGGGCTGATCGGGCACACCCAGCCGCGGCGGATCGCCGCGCGCTCGGTGGCCGAGCGGATCGCCTCGGAGCTGGGCGAGAAGATCGGCGGGACCGTCGGCTACCAGGTGCGCTTCACCTCCGAGGTGGGCGCGGACTCCCGGATCAAGCTGATGACCGACGGCATCCTGCTCGCCGAGATCCAGCACGACCGGCTGCTGCGCCGGTACTCGACGATCATCATCGACGAGGCGCACGAGCGCTCCCTGAACATCGACTTCCTGCTGGGCTACCTGCGGCGGATCCTGCCCCGGCGCCCCGACCTGAAGATCATCATCACCTCGGCCACGATCGACCCGGAGCGCTTCGCCCGGCACTTCGCCCCGGAGCCCTCCGGGGCGGCCGGGCCGGACGCCGGCGGGGAGCCCGAGCCGGCCCCGGTCATCGAGGTCTCCGGGCGCACCTACCCCGTGGAGATCCGCTGGCGCCCGCTGTCCGAGCCCCGGTCCGGGGACGGCGGGCCGGACGCCGAGGACGCCGGCGACGGCCTGGAGGACGAGGACCGCGACCCGATCGACGCGGTGTGCGACGCGGTCGAGGAGCTCTCGCACGAGCCGCCCGGGGACATCCTGATCTTCTTCGCCGGCGAGCGCGAGATCCGCGACGCCCAGGAGGCGCTGCAGGCCGCGCTCCATCGGATCCGGGGGATGTCCGACGCCGAGGTCCTCCCCCTGTTCGGCCGGCTGTCCATGGCCGAGCAGCACCGGGTGTTCGCCCCGTCCGGGCGGCGGCGGATCGTGCTGGCCACCAACGTGGCCGAGACGTCCCTGACCGTCCCGGGCATCAAGTACGTCATCGACCCCGGCACCGCCCGCATCTCCCGGTACTCGGCGCGCACCAAGGTGCAGCGGCTGCCGATCGAGCGCATCTCCCAGGCCTCCGCGAACCAGCGGGCGGGCCGCTGCGGGCGCGTCTCGGACGGCATCTGCATCCGGCTCTACGCGGAGGAGGACTACCTCTCCCGCCCGGAGTTCACCGACCCCGAGATCCTGCGCACCAGCCTCGCGTCCGTGATCCTGCAGATGACCTCGGTGGGGGTCGTCAAGGAGCCCGGGGACATCGAGCGCTTCCCGTTCGTGGAGCCGCCGGAGTCGCGGGCCGTCAAGGACGGCGTGGCGCTGCTGCGGGAGCTCGGCGCGCTCAAGGAGCCGCGGGGCGGGACCTCGGGCGGCGCCCCGCGGGAGCGCCGGGACGAGGACGGCGGCGGCCCGCTGACCGCGGTGGGGCGCCAGCTGGCGCAGCTGCCGGTGGACCCCCGGCTGGGCCGGATGATCGTGGAGGCGGATCGGCGGGGCTGCGCCCGGGAGGTCATGGTGCTCGCGGCGGCGCTGACCGTCCAGGACCCGCGGGAGCGTCCCCTGGAGAAGCGGCAGCAGGCCGACGAGCTGCACAAGCGCTTCTTCGACGAGAACTCCGACTTCACCAGCTGGCTGCTGCTGTGGCGATACGTCCAGGAGCAGCAGGAGGAGCTCTCCTCGACCCGGTTCCGGAAGCTGTGCCAGCGGGAGTTCCTGAACTTCCTGCGGATCCGCGAGTGGCAGGACCTCTACGCCCAGCTGCGCCAGATGGGCCAGCAGGTCGGCATCCGGGTCGGCAAGGGCCGGGAGGTGGACCCGTCCGGGAAGGAGCGGGAGATCCACGTCTCGCTGCTCGCCGGCCTGCTCAGCCACATCGGGCTCAAGGACGAGCGCAAGCGGGAGTACCAGGGCGCGCGCGGCTCCCGGTTCGCCGTCTTCCCCGGCTCGAACCTGTTCAAGAAGTCCCCGGACTGGATCATGTCCGCGGAGCTGGTGGAGACCTCCCGGCTGTGGGCCCGCGTCAACGCGGCGATCGACCCCCTGTGGGCCGAGGAGCTGGCCCCGCACCTGGTCAAGCGCAGCGTCTCGGAGCCGCACTGGTCCCGCGCCCAGGGCTCCGTGATGGCCTACGAGAAGGTCACCCTCTACGGCGTGCCCGTGGTGGCCCAGCGCCGGATCAACTTCTGGCGGGTGGACCCGGAGCTGGCGCGGGAGCTGTTCATCCGGCACGCGCTGGTCGAGGGCGACTGGCAGACCCGGCACCGGTTCTGGGCGCGCAACCGCAAGCGCCTGGCGGAGGTCGAGGAGCTCGAGAACCGGCTGCGCCGCAAGGACCTGCGCGTGGAGGACGAGGCCCTGTTCGCGTTCTACGACGCCCGGATCCCGGCGTCGGTGGTCTCGGCCCGGCACTTCGACGCCTGGTGGAAGAAGGCCCGGCACCAGGACGAGCACCTGCTCGACCTCGACCCCGAGGACCTGATCGCCGAGGACGCCCGCGACTACGACGAGTCCCTGTACCCGCGGCAGTGGGTGCGCCGGACCCCCGACGGGGAGCTCGTGCTGGACCTCGTCTACGAGTTCGCCCCCGGGGCGGACCAGGCCGACGGCGTGACCGTGAGGGTGCCCGTGCTGTTCCTCAACCAGCTCGACCCCGCGCCGTTCGAGTGGCAGATCCCCGGCCTCCGCACGGAGCTGGTGACCGCCCTCATCAAGTCCCTGCCCAAGGCCGTGCGGCGAAACTTCGTGCCCGCCCCGGACGTCGCCCGCCAGGCCGTGCGGATGCTGCAGGAGGACTTCGATCCCGCCGTCGACGCCCTCGAGCCGTCCCTGGAGCTCGTGCTGCGCCGGCTCAAGGGGCACGTGGTGCCCCCCGGGTCCTGGAACTGGGACGCGGTCCCGGCCCACCTGCGGATGCGCTTCGAGGTGCGGGACCGCCGCAACCGGGTGCTCGGCGAGGGCCAGGACCTGGAGCAGCTCAAGGCCGAGCTGCACGACGAGATCCGGGCGGCCCTGGCCGAGTCCCTGGGCGCCGTCCCCTCGGCCGGTCCCGGCCGCTCCGGGCCCGGGGGGTCCGGGTCCCGCGGCGGCGCGGGCCGGCCCGCCCCCGTCCCGCCCCGGGCGGACGCCCCGGCGGCGCCGGCCCTCGAGCGCACGGGCCTGACCGCGTGGCCGGAGCCGGACCTGCCGCGCAGCGTGGAGACGACCGTGGCGGGACAGCGGATCACCGGCTGGCCGGCCCTCGTCCCGGAGCGGCCGCGGACGGGAGCGGCCCGGCCGCCGGGCCGGCGGGCCCCGGGCCGGGACGCCACCGTGGCGGTGCGCATCCTCTCCTCGGCCGCGGAGCAGCGGGCCGCCCAGCGCCGCGGGGTGATCACCCTGCTGCTGCTGCGCATCCCCTCCCCCGAGCGGTACGTGCTCGAGCACCTCAACAACAAGGAGAAGCTCGTCTTCACGCAGAACCCGCACGGGTCCGTGACCGAGCTCATCGCCGACTGCACGGTCGCGGCGATCGACAAGCTCACCCCGCCCGAGCCGCCGTTCACGCGCGCGGAGTACGACGCCCTGCACGAGCACGTGCGGGCCGAGCTCATCGACACGGTCTTCCAGGTCACCGCGCTGGTGGAGCAGGTGCTCTCCGGGGCCGCGCGGATCCGCAAGCAGCTGAAGCGGGCGCCCTCCCTCGCCGCGGTGAACTCGCTCAACGACGTCAAGGCCCAGCTGGAGCACCTGGTGCACCCCGGGTTCGTGGCCGCCACCGGCTACGACCAGCTCCAGCACCTGCCCCGCTACGTGCGGGCCATGGAGGTGCGGCTGGAGAAGCTCGCGGGGCACCTGCAGCGGGACACGGTGCACATGCTGGCGGTGCAGAAGCTCGAGGACGACTACGACGCCGCCCTGGACACCCTGCCGCCCGCGGCGCCGGTGCCCGAGGAGCTGCGCCGGGTGGCCTGGCTGATCGAGGAGCTGCGGGTGTCCCTGTTCGCCCAGGAGCTGGGCACCGCCCAGACGGTGTCGGAGAAGCGGATCCGCAAGGCCCTCAAGGACGCCCTGGAGGCCGCCCGGGCCTGATCCGCCCGCGCCCGGCGCCCACGGGTCGGGCCCGGGGCGGTCAGGGCTGCGGGACCGAGCTGCCGTGCCCGGCGTCGACCAGGGCGGCCCGGATCCGGGCGGCGGCCTCGTCCATCGCGGACGCGTCCGGGTGCCGGTCCGCGTTGGCGAACTGGAACTGCTCGACGGAGTTCGCGGGCCACACGTGCACGTGGGTGTGCGGCACCTCGAAGCCCTGGATCATCTGGCCCACCCGCGCGGGCCGCCACACGGCGTCGAGGGCCCGGCCGATCCTCCAGGAGACCACCATCAGGTGGGCGGCCAGGTCCTCGGGCAGGTCGATCCAGTGGTCGTACTCCTCGCGCGGGACCACCAGGGTGTGCCCCGGCCCGAGCGGTTCGATGGACAGGAACGCCACGCAGCGCTCGTCCTGCCACACGAAGCGGCCGGGGATCTCCCCCTCGATGATCTTGGTGAAGACGGTGCTCACAGGTGCTCCTTCGCTCCTCGGGCGGACGGGGTGTCCGCGGTCGGGTCCGTGGGGGGTGGCGGCCGCGCGGCGGCCGCGGTCCTGCCGCCCGTGCCGACCCGGCGGGGTCGGCACGGGGGCGGGGCGGCTACAGCCGCACGCGCTCCCCGGTGTCCAGGTGGCGGTACTCGGTGCCGTACTTGGCGGCGAACGCCGCCAGTTGCTTCTCGATGATGCCGAAGCCGTTGGCCGAGAGCAGCCCGTCGTGGATCTGGAAGACCTGCCGCGGGCGCACGGCCACGACGAAGTCGACGACCTCGGAGAGCTTGTTCCACGGCGCGTGGATCGGGGCGAGCAGCACCGGGACCTCCAGCCCGTGCGGCACCACGAAGGAGTCGCCGGGGTGGTAGACGGTGTCGTTGACCAGGTAGCCCACGTTGTCGACGGTGCGGATCAGCGGGTGGATCAGGGCGTGCTGACCGCCGAAGGTCCGCACCGTGAAGCCGTCCAGCTCCAGCACGGTCTCCGGCGCGGCGTCGTGCACGGAGGCCCCCTCCCCGAGCGCCTCCCGCAGCCCGGCGGCCACGGGCGCCGGGGCGTGCACCTGGACCTCCGGGTGCGCCCGCAGGTGCTCCTGCACGGGCTCGGCGTCCAGGTGGTCCGGGTGCACGTGGGTCACGAGCAGCACGTCCGTCCCGTCGAGGGCCCGGGCCAGCTCCTCCGGCCCGGAGAAGTTGCCCGGGTCGATGACCAGGACCCGGCCCTCGTTCTCGAGCCGGACGCACGAGTGGGTGTACTTGATCAGCTCCATGGGCCCAGCCTAGCCCCGGCCCCGGCGCCGCCCGGGGAGCGTGCCGGCCCCGGCCTTGTTAAGCTGGTGGCTCGCCCGGACGCGTCCGGGCGCCGGCGGCCGGACCGGGCGCCGGGCGGAGCAGACCGACGAGAGGACGAGGCGTGAGCGTGCGAACCGGCGGGGGCGGTGAGGTCCGCAACACCCGGCAGCGCCGTGCCGTCAGCCAGGCCCTGGCCTCCCTGGAGGACTTCATCTCCACGCAGGACCTGCACGCGCTGCTGCGGGAGCGCGGCGAGTCCGTCTCCCTGGCCACGACCTACCGGATCCTGCAGTCGATGTCCGAGCTCGGGGAGCTGGACGTCCTGCGCGGCGGCGACGGCGAGGCGATCTACCGCCGCTGCGCCGCCGAGCACCACCACCACCACCTGGTCTGCCGCCGCTGCGGCGCCGCCGTGGAGCTGGAGGCCCCCACGGTCGAGGAGTGGGCCGGGCGCACCGCCGCCGCCCACGGCTTCACCGAGGTGGACCACACGATCGAGATCACCGGCCTGTGCGCCGCCTGCAGCGCACGGCGCGCCGATGGCTGAGCCGGCGCTCCCCCGCGGCACCTTCGTCCTCGCCGTCAACCCCCGCGCCGGCCGCGGCCGGGCCCTGGCGGAGGCGCACCGGGCCGCGGACCTGCTGCGCACCGGCGGAGACGACGCCGTGGTGCTCTCCGCCGCGGACCTCGACACCCTGGTGACGATGGTCCGCGACCGGCTCCGCGCCGCCGCGCTCTCCATCCGAGCCCTGGTGGTCGTGGGCGGGGACGGGATGGTCCAGGCCGGCCTGGGGGTGCTCGTGGAGCTCGCCGAGCAGGGCGTCGAGATCCCGCTGGGCGTGGTGCCCTGCGGCACCGGCAACGACCTGGCCCGTCACCTGTCCGTCCCCCTGCGGGACCCGGTGGGCGCGGCCGGACGGATCCTGCGCCGGCTCGACGACCCGGTCCCGCGCCGGCTCGACGTCGGCCGCGTCCGGTTCCCGGACGGGCGCACCCGCTGCTTCGGGACCGCCCTGTGCGCCGGCTTCGACGCCGTGGTGAACGAGCGGGCCAACCGCTGGCCGCGCCTGACCGGGCCCGGCACGTACCTGCTGGCCGTCCTGGTGGAGATCGTGCGGCTGCGCACCGTCGCCTACCGGCTGGAGGTCGAGGACGCCGCGGGCCGGTGCCGCCCGGAGGACCGGGCGGGGGTGCTCCTGAACGTGGCCAACACCTCCTCGATCGGCGGCGGGCTGCCCGTCGTGCCCGGCGCCCGGGAGGACGACGGGCTGCTGGAGCTGTTCACCGTGGCGCCCCTGGGCCGGGCGAAGTTCCTGGTCCTGTTCCCGCGGCTGTTCTCGGGGCGCCACGTCGCCCTGCCCAGCGTGCGCATCGAGCAGGTGCGCTCGGTGCGCGTGGCGGCCCCGGGCGTCACCGCCTACGCCGACGGGGAGCGCCTCGGCCCGCTGCCCGTGCGGGTGGACGTGCTCCCCGCGGCGGTGCGGATCCTGGCCTGAGCCCTCCGGCGCCCGGCGTCCCAGCCCGGCAGCTCAGCCCGGTAGCTCAGCGCCTCGGGTCAGCGCCTCGGGTCAGCGCGGCGGCTCCGAGAAGTCGACCCGGTCCCCGCGGCGCTGGCGGCGGTCCTGCGTGGTGTCGCGGATCTCGCCCACGAGCTCCTCGATGACGTCCTCCAGGAACAGCACGCCCAGCGTCCGCCCGCCCGCGTCGACCACCCGGGCCAGGTGCGAGCCGGTGCGCTGCATCGCCGCGAGGGCGTCGTCGATCTCGATCTCGGGCCGCAGGTTGGCCAGGGAGCGGACCCGGGTCACCGGCACGGGCTCGTTGTACCGGCTGCCCGGGATGGAGAGCACGTCCTTGATGTGCAGATAGCCGTTGAGCACGCCGTCGTCCTCGGTGAGGGCGAAGCGCGAGAAGCCGGTGCGGGCCACCGCCTTCTCGACCTCCGCCGGGGACACGTCCTCCGGCAGGGTGACGAGCTCGTGCAGCGGCACCATGACGTCGGCGGTGCGCTTGGCGGAGAACTCCAGGGCCCCGGAGAGCAGGCCGGTCTGGTCGGCCACGGTGCCCTCCTTCGTGGACTCCGCGACGATGGACTGCAGCTCGTCGAGGGTGAAGGTCGAGGACACCTCGTCCTTCGGCTCGATGCCCATGAGCTTCAGGACGTGGTTGGCCGACCAGTTCAGCGTCGCGATGACGGGCTTGACCACCCGCGAGACGAACACCAGCGGCGGGGCCAGCAGCAGCACCGCGCGGTCGGCGGCCGAGACGGACATGTTCTTGGGCACCATCTCGCCGAAGACCACGTGCAGGAAGGTGACCACGACCAGCGCCGTGAGGAACCCGCTGACATCGGCCACCTCGGCGGGCACGCCCAGGTGCTCCAGCGGCCCGGAGACGATGTGGTGCAGGGCGGGCTCGGAGATGTTGAGGATCAGCAGCGAGCACACCGTGATGCCCAGCTGGCAGCAGGCCAGCATGAGGGAGACCCGCTCCATCGCGTACAGCGCGGTGCGCGCACGCTTGTTCCCGGCCTCGGCGAGCGGCTCGATCTGGCTGCGCCGCGCGGACATGACGGCGAACTCGCCGCCCACGAAGAAGGCGTTGCCGGCCAGGAGGACCACCAGCCACGCCAGGCCTGCCCAGTCGCTCATCGTGCCTCCTCCCCGGCCGCGGCCGCTCCGGTGTCCTGCTGGTCGTCCGCGGACGGGACGAAGCGGATGCGGTCCACGCGCCGGCCGTCCATCCGGGCGACCTCCAGCGTCCCGCCCTTGACGGGCACCGCGTCCCCGGGTCGCGGGATCTGCCCGAGCCGGTCCATCATGAACCCGCCCATGGTCTCGTAGGCAGGGCCGTCCTCGATGTCGAGCTCGGTGATCTGCTCGGACACCTCGTCGGGGCGCATCAGGCCGGGGAAGTACCACTCGCCGGTGGCCGACTGCAGGGCCCCGAGGGTGAGCCGGTCGTGCTCGTCGGAGACCTCCCCGACCACCTCCTCCACGAGGTCCTCGAGGGTGACGACGCCGGCGGTGCCGCCCCACTCGTCGACGACCACGGCCATCTGCAGCCCGCCGGAGCGCAGCTGCACGAGCAGCGAGTCCAGGTGCACGGTCTCGGGCACGCGCAGGACCTCCTCCATGATCGCCCCGCACTCCAGGGCGGCCCGGCGCTCCGACGGCACGGCCACGGCCTTCTTGATGTGCACCACGCCGCGGACGTCGTCCGGGGAGTCGTCCATGACGGGGAAGCGGGAGTGCCCGCTGCGGGAGGCCAGCGCCACGACGTCCGCCACGGACTCGTGGGAGTCGAGCATCTGCACCCGGATCCGCGGCGTCATCACGTCCGCGGCGGTGCGCTCGGCGAACGTCAGGGTCTTGGCCACGAAGTTGGCGGTGCCGACGTCGAGCGTGCCCATCTTCGCGGAGCGGCGCACCATCGAGGACAGCTCCTCGGGCGAGCGCGCCCCGGAGAGCTCCTCCTTGGCCTCCATGCCGAACAGGTGCAGCACCCGGTTGGCGACGCCGTTGAGCGTGAGCACGAAGGGCTTGAACACCGCGGTGAACAGCAGCTGCGGGCGGGCGACGACCCGCCCCACCCGGAAGGCCTCCGCGATGGCCCAGTTCTTCGGGACCAGCTCCCCCAGCAGCATCGACAGCAGCGTGGAGATGAGCATGGACAGGGCCAGGGTGGCCCCGCCGGCGGCGGTCACGGACAGGCCGGTCAGCTCGGCGATCGGCTCGCGCAGGAAGGACTGCAGCGCCAGGTCCAGGGTGTAGCCGGTGAGCAGGGTGGTGAGGGTGATGCCCAGCTGGCAGCTGGAGAGCTGCGTGGAGAGGGACTTCAGGCACTTCAGCAGGGGCTCGGCCGCCCGGTCGCCCTCGGCGATCGCGCGGCGGACCGTGGTCTGGTCCAGGGCCACGAGGGAGAACTCCACGGCCACGAAGAAGCCCGTGCCCAGGATCAGGAGCAGGCCGGAGGCCAGCAGCAACCACTCCATCAGGCGCTGCCTCCCCGGGGGGACCGCCGGCCCGGGGCCAGGCGGTCGGGGGCTGGTGGGGGGTCGGTGGGTGAGCCGGCTCGGGGGCCGCGGCGGGGAGTGCCGCGGCCGGGCCGGCAACTACTGAAGGAGTCCATGAGGACTCCAGGGTACCGGAGCGGGACCCGCCGGCGCGTGCTCAGGACCAGCTGACGGGGCGCGCCCTGCCCTCCTCGTAGCCGGAGGCGGACTGGATGCCGACCACCGCGCGCGCCGCGAACTGCTCGAGGCTGGTGGCCCCCGCGTAGGTCATGGAGCTGCGCACGCCGGCGGTGATCTGGTCCACGAGGTCCTCCACGCCGGGGCGCTCGGGGTCCAGGTACATCTTGGAGCTGGAGATGCCCTCCTCGAACAGGCCCTTGCGGGCCCGGGCGAAGGCGCCCTCGCCCCGGGTGCGCTCGCGCACGGCGCGGGTGGACGCCATCCCGAAGCTCTCCTTGTACGCACGCCCGTCGGCGTCGACGTTGAGCTCGCCCGGTCCCTCGTGGGTGCCGGCGAACCAGGAGCCGACCATGACCTGGCTGGCGCCGGCCGCGAGCGCGAGGGCGACGTCGCGGGGGTGCTTCACCCCGCCGTCGGCCCACACGTGCCGGCCCAGGCCGGCGGCCGCCTCGGCGCACTCGAGCACCGCGGAGAACTGGGGCCGGCCCACGGCCGTCATCATCCGGGTGGTGCACATCGCCCCGGGGCCGACGCCGACCTTCACGATGTCCGCCCCGGCGTCCACGAGGTCCTGCACGCCGTCGGCGGTGACCACGTTGCCCGCCACGACCGGCACGTCCGGCGCCGCCGCGCGGACCTGGCCGAGGGCCTCGATCATCTTGCGCTGGTGGCCGTGGGCGGTGTCCACCACCAGCACGTCCACGCCGGCGTCCAGCAGCGCCCGCGCCTTGCCCCGGACGTCGCCGTTGATGCCCACCGCCGCGCCGACCCGGAGCCGGCCGGCGCCGTCGAGGGCGGGGGTGTAGATGGTCGAGCGGACGGTGCCCTTGCGGGTCAGCACGCCCACCACGGTGTCGCCGTCGAGCACCGGCGCCACGTGCGCCCGCGTCTGGGTGAGGCGGTCGTAGGCGGCGGCCAGGACCTCCTCGCCCGAGCGCGCGGAGACCTCCGCGAGCGAGAACACCGGGGCGTCGGTGCGCATGATCGAGCCGAGCTGGGTGAAGCGGTCCACCTCCGTGCAGTCCGCGGCGAGCACCACCCCGCGGTAGGCGCGGTCCGGGCCGCACACCACCACGGCGCCGTGGGGGCGCTTGTGCATGATGCCGAGGGCGTCGTGGACCGTGTCCTCCGCCCCCAGCACCACGGGCGTCTCGAAGCGCGGGGAGCGGTTCTTCACCCAGGAGGTCACCTCGGCGATGACGTCGAGCGGGATGTCCTGCGGGAGGATGCCCAGACCGCCCCGCCGGGCCAGCGTCTCGACCATGCGGCGGCCGGTGACCGCGGTCATGTTCGCCGCGACCAGGGGGATCGTGGCGCCCGTGCCGTCGCGGGGCGTCAGGTCGACGTCGAAGCGGGAGGTGACCCGGGAGCTGGCGGGGACCAGGAAGACGTCGTTGTAGGTCAGGTCGGACGTGGGGGTGTTGAGGAAGCGCACGCCGACCAGTCTAGCGGGGGGCCCGCGACACGCGCGGCGGCGCGGGGAGCGCGGACTAGCCATGCCGCCGCGCAGATCACTAGACTCGCCGGAGGTACGGCCGCGCCCGGTTCACGACCGTCCGGCAGGTCCGGAGGACGCCGGCGGCTGTCGCGGGAGACGGCCGGCGACGAACACCGGCGGCGGGACCGGATGCTGCTGGGACCGACAACGCGGGGACCGGAGAGCCGGTCCTTCGCGCGATCAACCTATGGAAGAGGCGTATTCCCCGTGCCACATCAGCCACAGCACCCCATCCCTGAAGAATTCGCAGGTAACGAGTGGCTCGTCGACGAACTGTTCGAGAAGTACCGGTCGGACAAGAACTCGGTGGACGAGAAGTGGTGGCCCATCTTCGAGGCGATGAGCGCTGACAACGGCACTGCGACGGAGCAGCCGGGCGCCCAGTCCTCCCCCGAGCGGACCCCCGCCGCGGCCCCGGCCCAGGAGGCCCCCGCCCCGAAGGCACCCGCCCCGCGGGAGGCCCCCGCCCAGCCCAAGGCCGCCGCCGCCCCCCGGCCGCCCGCCGCCCAGCAGAGCGCCCCCCGGGCCGCGTCGGCGACGGCGCCGGCCGCGGCCCCGCCCGCCACGAAGTCCGGCGCGAAGGCCGAGGGCCGCCCCGAGAGCGGCCAGGGCGAGACCGAGTCCCGCCGGCCCATCCCGGCCCAGCCCGCCCGGGCCCGCGCCAGCGCCCCCAGCACGGACGCCCCCGCGGAGGACAAGGTCGTCAAGCTCCGCGGTCCCGCCAAGGCGGTGGCCGCCAACATGGACGCCTCGCTCACGGTGCCGACCGCCACGACCGTGCGCGCGGTCCCCGCGAAGCTGCTCATCGACAACCGGATCGTGATCAACAGCCACCTCGCCCGCAACCGCGGCGGCAAGGTGTCCTTCACGCACCTGATCGGCTACGCCGTGATCAAGGCGCTGGCCAACTACCCGTCCCAGAACGTCGTCTACGACGAGCAGGACGGCAAGCCGGTGGCCGTGCACCCCGCCCACGTCAACTTCGGGATCGCCATCGACATCCCGAACAAGGACGGCTCCCGCAACCTCGTGGTGCCCAACATCAAGGGCGCGGAGGCGATGTCCTTCCTGCAGTTCTGGAACTCCTACGAGGACATCGTGCGGCGGGCGCGCACGAACGAGCTGACCATGGAGGACTACCAGGGCACCACGGTGTCCCTGACCAACCCCGGCGGCATCGGCACCGTGCACTCCGTGCCGCGGCTGTCCAAGGGACAGGCCTGCATCGTCGGCGTGGGCGCCCTGGACCACCCGGCCGAGTACCGGGGCTCCTCCCCGAAGACCATCGCCCGGCACGCCGTCTCCAAGATCATCACGCTGACCTCGACCTACGACCACCGCGTGATCCAGGGCGCGGGCTCCGGGGAGTTCCTGCGCCTGATCGAGTCCTACCTGCTGGGCGGGGACGACTTCTACGACGAGATCTTCGAGGCCCTGCGGATCCCCTACGAGCCCGTGCGCTGGGCCGTGGACAACCAGGTCAACCCCGAGATCCAGGTCAACAAGGTCGCCCGGATCCAGCAGCTCATCCACGCCTACCGCGTGCGCGGGCACCTCATGGCGGACACCAACCCGCTCGAGTACGTGATGCGCAAGCATCCCGACCTGGACATCCGCACCTACGGGCTGTCCCTGTGGGACCTGGAGCGCGAGTGGCCCACCGGCGGCTTCGGCGGCGCGGACGTGCTGAGCCTGCGCACCATCCTGGGCCGGCTCCGGGACGCCTACTGCCGCACCGTCGGCGTGGAGTACATGCACCTGCAGGAGCCCGAGGAGCGCGAGTGGTTCCAGGACCAGCTCGAGCACGGCTATCAGAAGCCCAGCCGCGAGGAGCAGTTCCGCATCCTCGGCCGGCTCAACGCCGCCGAGGCCTTCGAGACGTTCCTGCAGACCAAGTACGTGGGCCAGAAGCGCTTCTCCCTGGAGGGCGGCGAGTCCCTGATCCCGCTGCTCGACGAGATCATCGCCGACGCCGCCGACGCCGGGCTCGCCGGGGTGGGCATCGCCATGGCCCACCGCGGCCGGCTCAACGTGCTCACCAACATCGCCGGCAAGTCCTACGCCCAGGTGTTCCGCGAGTTCGAGGGCAGCCAGGACCCCCGCACCACCGAGGGCTCCGGCGACGTGAAGTACCACCTCGGCACGGAGGGCACCTTCACCTCCGACAACGGCAACGAGACCCAGGTCTACCTCGCCGCCAACCCGTCCCACCTCGAGGCGGCGGACCCGGTCATCGAGGGCATCGCCCGCGCCAAGACCGACGTCCTCGGCGCCGGCCCGGAGGGTGACGGCACCTACCCCGTGCTGCCCATCCAGGTCCACGGCGACGCCGCGTTCGCCGGCCAGGGCGTCGTGGCCGAGGTCCTGCAGATGGCGCAGCTGCCCGGGTACACGGTGGGCGGCACCGTCCACGTCATCGTGAACAACCAGGTGGGCTTCACCACGTCCCCCGCGGCGGCGCGCTCCACGACCTACGCGACCGACATCGCCAAGGGCCTGCAGGCGCCGATCTTCCACGTCAACGCGGACGATCCCGAGGCCGTCACGCACGTGGGACAGATGGCGTTCGCCTGGCGCCAGGCGTTCCACAAGGACGTCGTGATCGACCTCATGTGCTACCGCCGCCGCGGCCACAACGAGGGCGACGACCCCTCGATGACCCAGCCACTGATGTACAACCTCATCGAGGAGAAGCGCTCGACCCGCAAGATCTACACCGAGAACCTGGTGGGCCGCGGCGACATCACCCAGGAGGAGGCCGACCGGGCGCTGAAGGACTACCAGGAGCGCCTGGAGCGGGTGTTCGCGGAGACCCACGAGGCCCAGACCTCGTCCATCCCGCTGGTCACCGGCGACTCCGCGGCGATCTCGAACATCGAGCGGCCCTCCGCCCAGCAGGCGGACTCCGGCGTCTCGGTGCCGCGGACCACGGCGATCTCCGCGGAGGCCGCCCAGCGCCTGGGGGCGGTGCACGTGGAGGTCCCCGAGGACTTCACCGTGCACAAGAAGCTGCGCAAGCTGCTCGAGCGCCGGGAGGCGATGACCCGCGAGGGCGGCGTGGACTGGGGCATGGGCGAGCTCATGGCCTTCGGCTCGCTGATGATGGAGGGCATCCCGGTGCGGATGTCCGGCCAGGACGTGCGGCGCGGGACCTTCACCCAGCGGCACGCGGTCTTCTTCGACGCCGGCACCGGGGCGGAGTGGACCCCGCTCAACCACCTCTCCGGGGACCAGGCCAAGCTGGCGATCTACAACTCGCTGCTGTCCGAGTACGGCGTGCTGGGCTTCGAGTACGGCTACTCCGTGGAGCGGCCCGACGCCCTGACCGTCTGGGAGGCCCAGTTCGGGGACTTCGTCAACGGCGCGCAGACCGTGGTGGACGAGTTCATCTCCTCGGCCGAGCAGAAGTGGGGCCAGCGCTCCTCGCTGGTCATGCTCCTCCCCCACGGCTTCGAGGGACAGGGCCCGGACCACTCCTCGGCCCGGATCGAGCGGTTCCTGCAGCTGTGCGCGGAGCAGAACATGATCGTGGCCAACCCGTCCACCCCGGCCAGCCACTTCCACCTGCTGCGCCGGCAGGCCTACAGCCGTCCGCGCAAGCCGCTGGTCGTGGCCACGCCCAAGCAGCTGCTGCGGCTCAAGGCGGCGGCCTCCCCGATCGAGGAGTTCACCTCCGGCGCGTTCCGCCCGGTGATCGGCGACCAGGGCGGGCTGAACGCCTCCGAGGTCACCGACGTGGTGCTGGTCTCGGGCCGGCTGTACTACGACCTGGCCGCCGCGCGCGAGCAGCGCCAGGACCGCCGCACCGCGATCGTGCGCGTGGAGCAGCTCTACCCGCTGCCGCTCGCGGAGATCCGGGAGGAGCTGGCCAAGTACCCGGAGGCCCGTCTCACCTGGGCCCAGGACGAGCCCGCCAACCAGGGTGCCTGGCCGTTCATGGCGGTCAACCTGCTGCCGGAGCTGGACCGCAGGGTGCGCCTGGCCTCCCGGCCCGCCTCGGCGTCCCCGGCCAACGGCTCGGCCAAGCGCCACGCCGCCGAGCTGGAGACCCTGGTCCAGACGGCCTTCGAGCGGGACTGAGCCCGCCCGGGACGGCGGGGGCCCCTGGCCCCCGCCGTCCCCGCACGTTCCCAGCGAGTCCGGCGCCGGCCCGTGCCCCACGGGCCGGCGCTGCCCATGACCACCCGCACCCCCGACCAGAAAGAACGACGTGGAGCAACGAAGGATCAGAATTGTCGCAGTCGGTGACGAGCTGCTGGCCGGCGAGGGCGACCCGCGGGCCCTCGGCTGGTTCGGGCGCGTCATGGCCCGCACCCCGCACCACGTGGCCCCCGTGGCGGCCTACAACCTCGCCGCCCCCGGCGAGGGCAGCGAGTCCCTCAACGAGCGCTGGTTCGAGGAGGCGGCCCGCCGCTTCTCCCCCGGCCACGACAACCGTCTGGTCATCGCGCCCTCCACGCTGGACATCGACCTGTCCATCACGAGCGCCCGCTCCCGGCTGAACATGGCCAACATCATCGACACGGCGTCCCAGCACAACGTGCGGGTGCTCGTCGTCGGGCCCCCGCCCACGCTGGACGGCGAGCGCAACCGGCGCATCGCGGACCTCTCGGCCGCCTACGCCGACGTCACGACCCGCCGCAACCACGTCTACGTGGACACCTTCAACCCGCTGCAGCACCACGAGCAGTGGCGCAAGGACCTGGCCGCCAACCACGGCCACCCAGGACAGGCCGGCTACGGGCTGATGGCGTGGCTCGTGCTGCACCGCGGCTGGTACAACTGGCTGGACCTGCCCGAGCCCCAGTGAACCCGGCCTCCCGCGCGTGTGAGACAATGGCGGGCAGTGCCTCGTCCGGCCGCCGCTGAACTCACCAGACCACGCGGGAACGGACGCCGACACCCACGATCCGCCGCGGGCGACCGCGGACAGACAGGAGGCTCGTATGAGCAAGCGCGGACGCAAGCGCAAGGACCGCCGCAAGGGCGGCGCCAACCACGGCAAGCGCCCCAACGCCTGAGGTCCCCGGACCCGGCAACGCCGTGACGGAAGGGCCCCGGACCGCTGAGCGGTCCGGGGCCCTTCCGTGCGCCCGGGGTGGGGCGCGGCGCGGTGCCGAGCGGCGCTCAGGCCGCGGGGGGCTCCTGGCGCTGGGCGTGCAGGCGGGCGAGGATCGAGACCCGCAGGTCGGCGGGGGCGGTCTCCGCGCAGGACCTGCGGACCACGGAGCGGATCACGCACTCCAGGTCGTACTCGCGCGCGCACTCCCGGCACTCGAGGAGGTGGCCGTGGATCTCGTCGAGGTCCTGCGCCGGGAGCACCCCGTCGAGGTACTCGTAGATCCGGCGGATCCGCTCGTCCGTGCAGTGTCCGAGGCTCTCGCAGTCGGCCATGTCTACTTGTCCTTTTCCTTCTTCTTGTCGCCGGTCACCTTGGACGTGTCGAAGCCGCGCTCCGCCGCGTAGTCGGCGAGCTTCTCGCGCAGCAGCTTCCGCCCGCGGTGCAGCCGGGACATCACCGTCCCGATCGGCGTGTCCATGATCTCGGAGATCTCCTTGTAGGCGAAGCCCTCCACGTCGGAGAAGTACACGGCCAGGCGGAACTCCTCGGGCAGCTCCTGCAGGGCCCGCTTGACGTCGCTGTCCGGCAGGTGGTCGAGGGCCTCCACCTCCGCCGAGCGCAGGCCCGAGGACGTGTGGGACTCGGCGCGGTGCAGCTGCCAGTCCTCCACGGTGTCGGTGTTCGCCTGCTGCGGCTCGCGCTGGCGCTTGCGGTAGAGGTTGATGTACGTGTTCGTGAGGATCCGGTACAGCCAGGCCTTGAGGTTCGTGCCGGGCCGGTACTGGTGGAACGCCGAGAACGCCTTGGTGTAGGCCTCCTGCACCAGGTCCTCGGCGTCGGCGGGGTTGCGGGCCATCCGCAGGGCAGCGGCGTAGAGCTGGTCCACGTACTCCATGGCGTCCTGCTCGAAGCGCGCCTTCCGGGCCTCCGGGGTCTCGGTGTCGACGTCGACGGGCGGCTCGGTGCGCTGGGGGACGGCCCCCTGCTGGTTCTGCTCGTTCATCACGGCCCAGTCTACGGGGACCCGCCGGCCGGCCGGGGCCGGGGCGAGGGTGCTGACGGCGGTGCTGATGGCTGCTCCTCTCCCCCGGGCGTGCCGGTGTGCTCGCTGGACGTCCGGCCGGCCGCCGGGGTTCCGGCGGTCCTGCCGCGGCGGGCCGGCCCGTTGCGGGGCCGCTCGCCGTCCTCCTGCACAACGGAGGTCACGGGCGCGCGTATTCCCCGTCGCGGCGGGTCGCGGCTCGCCCGTGCCCCGGCCCCCGTGGCTAGGATGGGTCCAGCGGCGCCGTCCGCCGAACCAGTACCCGTCCGACAACGCCCCGCGGTCACGCCTGCCGCCCAGGAGGAATCCATGAGCATCGTCCGTCGCATCGCCCGCCCGCTGCTGGCCACCGGTTACGTCGCCAACGGTGTCGAGAGCTTCCGCAACTCGTCCCGCGCCGCCGAGCACCTCGCTCCCGCCGCCTCCGCGGCGTCCAAGGCCTTCCCGCAGGCCGGCCCCGTGCTGCAGAACCCGGCCGTGGTCGCCCAGGGGCTCGCCGCCGCGCAGGTCGGCGCCGCCGTGCTGTTCGGCCTGGGCCGGCTGCCGCGCCTGTCCGCCGGGGTGCTGGTGACCACCACCGCGCTCAACGCCTACGCCGACTACCGCGCCGCCGAGGCGGACACCGCGGAGCAGAAGGCCGCCCGCCGGGCCACCGCCTTCAAGAACGCCTCCCTCGTCGGCGCCGTCATGCTCGCCGCCGTGGACACCGAGGGCAACCCCTCCCTGCTGTGGCGCGCCGAGCACCTCGCCGGCGACGTCAAGAAGAACGCCTCCAGGCTCGGCAAGGACACCCAGAAGCAGGTCGCCAAGGCCGAGAAGGCGCTCCAGCACGCCGTCAAGCACAGCTGAGCCGGGGTCCCGCGGTCGTGATCCCGTCCGAGGCCCCCGTGCCCGCGCCCCGTCCCGACGTGCCGGAGCCGGCCCAGCAGCACGAGCTGTGGCCGGCTCCGTTCGTGGGCGACCGCCCGGTCGTCGCCGAGCTGACGGTGCCGGGCTCCAAGTCCCTCACCAACCGGTACCTGCTCCTCGCCGCCCTCGCGGACGGCCCGTGCCGCCTGCGCTCCCCGCTGCACTCCCGCGACTCCCGGCTCATGGTGCAGGCCCTGCGCGCCCTCGGGGCCGGCGTGGAGGAGGTGCCCGGGGACGGTGACTTCGGCCCGGACCTGCTCGTGCGGCCCGCCGCCTGGAACGCCACGGACCCGGTCACCGTGGACTGCGGGCTCGCCGGGACCGTGATGCGCTTCGTCCCGCCCGTGGCGGCCCTGGGCCGCCGCCCGGTGACCTTCGACGGCGATCCGGGCGCCCGGGTGCGCCCGATGGGCCCGGTGGTCGACGCCCTGCGGGCACTCGGCCTGCGGGTCGAGGACGGCGGCCGCGGCCGGCTGCCCTTCACCGTGCACGGGACGGGCGGGGTGCCCGGCGGGGAGCTCGAGATCGACGCGACCGGCTCCAGCCAGTTCGTCTCCGCCCTCCTGCTCGCCGGGGCGCGCTTCGACGACGGCCTGCTGCTGCACCACCGGGGCGCGGACGGGCGCGGCGTGCCGTCCATGCCGCACGTCGAGATGACCGTGGCGGTGCTGCGCGGGCTCGGGGTCGCGGTGGACGACTCCGTGCCGGAGCAGTGGCGGGTGGCGCCCGGCCCGGTCCGGGCCTTCGACGTCACCATCGAGCAGGACCTCTCCAACGCGGGTCCCTTCCTCGCCGCGGCCGTGGTCACCGGCGGGCGGGTCTCGGTGCCGCGCTGGCCCGGGCACACCACCCAGGGCGGGGACCACTGGAAGCACATCCTGCCCGCCTTCGGCGCCGAGGTGGAGCTCGCGGACGGGACCTTCTCGGTCACCGGCCCCCCGGTGGTCACCGGCGTGGACCTGGACCTGGGCGAGGCCGGAGAGCTGGCCCCCACCGTCGCCGCCGTGTGCGCCGTGGCCACCACCCCGTCCCGGCTGCGCGGCATCGCCCACCTGCGCGGCCACGAGACGGACCGGCTCGCGGCGCTCGTGGCCGAGATCAACCGGCTCGGCGGGGACGCCGAGGAGACCGAGGACGGTCTGCTGATCCGGCCGGCCCCGCTGCACGGCGGCACGTTCCGCAGCTACGAGGACCACCGGATGGCCACCGCCGGGGCCGTGATCGGCCTGGTGGTGCCCGGCGTGCGCGTGGAGAACATCGGGACCACCGCCAAGACCCTGCCCGAGTTCCCGCAGCTGTGGGCCGCGCTCCTGGGGACCGGCCGTGGCGCGTAGGGACTCCGCCCGGCGCGACTGGGACGAGTCGGACGTCCGCGTCCGCCCGAACAAGTCCGGCTCCCGGCCCCGCACCAAGGACCGGCCGGCGCACCGGGACGCCGTGACCGGCCGCATCGTCACGGTGGACCGCGGACGCTACACCGCGGTCCTGGACGAGGACACCGACCGGGAGCGGCTGGTCGTGGCGGTGCGCGCCAAGGAGCTGCACCGCCGGCCCGTGGTCGCCGGGGACCTCGTCGGCCTCGTCGGGGACGTCAGCGGCGCCCCGGACAGCCTGGCCCGCCTCGTGCGGATCGAGGAGCGCGCCACGGTGCTGCGGCGCAGCGCCGACGACACCGACCCGGTGGAGCGCGTGGTGGTCGCCAACGCCGACCAGCTCGTGATCGTGGTCGCCGCGGCCAACCCGGAGCCGCGCACCGGCTTCATCGACCGGTCCCTCGTGGCCGCCTACGACGCCGGGATCGAGCCGCTCCTGTGCATCACCAAGACCGACCTGCGCGACCCCGCGGAGCTGATCTCCCACTACACCGCCCTGGAGCTGCCGGTGCTCCTCTCCGGTCCCGCGCGGGACGCGGCGGCCGACGACGACGGGGCCACGCTGCCCCTCGACCGCACCCTCGTGGAGGCCCTGCGCGCGCGGCTCGACGGCCACGTCTCGGTGCTGCTCGGGCACTCGGGGGTCGGCAAGTCCACCCTCGTCAACGCCCTCACGGGCGCGGACCGGGCGACCGGCGGGGTGAACGCGGTGACCGGGCGGGGCCGGCACACGTCGTCGTCGGCCCTGGCCCTGAGGATCGAGGACGCCTCCCCCGGGTCCTGGATCATCGACACCCCCGGCATCCGCTCCTTCGGCCTCGCCCACGTCGACCCCGACCGCATCGTGGAGTCCTTCGACGAGCTCGCCGAGGCGATCGCCGAGTGCCCCAAGGGCTGCCGCCACACCGAGGCCTCCCCCGGCTGCGCGCTGGACGACTGGGTGGCGCAGGGCCGGGCCGGGGACGCGGGCACGTCCCGGCTGGCCTCGCTGCGCCGGCTGCTCGGCGCCGGGGAGCGCCCGGGCGAGTCCCGGGAGGACAAGGAGCTCGGCATCCAGTGAGCCGGCGGCCGCGCCGGCCGTCGGCCCAGGTCCGGCCGGGCGCGGGACCGGTTCGGGGTAGGTTGGAGCAATGCGCAGCCCCAGCAACTACACCGACGACCTCCGCCTCGCCCACATCCTGGCCGACGCCGTGGACCGCCTGACCATGCGCCGGTTCAAGGCCCAGGACCTGACGGTGGAGACCAAGCCCGACCTGACCCCGGTCACGGACGCCGACCGCGAGGCCGAGCAGCTGATCCGCGCCCAGCTGGGGCGCACGCGCAACCGGGACGCCGTCATCGGCGAGGAGTACGGCGCCACCGGCAGCGGGGCCCGCCAGTGGGTCGTGGACCCGATCGACGGCACCAAGAACTTCGTGCGCGGCGTGCCGGTGTGGGCCACGCTGATCGCCCTCGTCGACGAGGGCCGGCCCGTGGTCGGGGTGGTCTCCGCGCCCGCGCTGGGGCGGCGCTGGTGGGCCGCGTCCGGGACGGGGGCGTTCACCGGCAAGTCCCTGGCCAACGCCCAGCGCATCCGGGTCTCGCAGGTCGGGCGGCTCTCCGACGCCTCCCTGTCCTACTCCTCACTGACCGGGTGGCGGGACCGCGGGGTCCGGGACCGCTTCCTCGAGCTCACCGACGAGGTGTGGCGCACCCGGGCCTACGGCGACTTCTGGTCCTACTGCCTGCTCGCCGAGGGCGCCGTGGACCTCGCGTGCGAGCCCGAGCTGAGCCTGCACGACATGGCCGCGCTCGTGCCCGTGGTCGAGGAGGCCGGCGGCCGCTTCACCTCCTTGGAGGGCGAGCCCGGCCCCTTCGGCGGCAGCGCGCTGGCCAGCAACGGCCTGCTCCACGACGAGGTGCTGGAGCTGCTGACGCCGTCCTCCTGATCCGGGTTCCCGGGGCCCGGGTCCCCGTGCCAGAGGCCCCGGGTCCGGCGGGGCTCCGGGTCCGCACCCGGTGCGGACCCGGCCGGTCGGGCACGACGACGCGAGGGGCCCGCACCGGCCGGTGCGGGCCCCTCGCGTCGCCGGCGGAGCTCAGAGGTTCTGGGTGGTGAGGCCCATCTCGCGCTCGATGCACTGCTGGAAGGCGGTCGGGTCCGACGAGTACTGGTTGCAGGCCTCCATGGCCGGGCCGAACTCCCCGAGCAGCGCCCCGAAGATCACGAGGAAGAAGATGCTCGCCAGGATGCCCAGGACGCTGAGCACGATGCCGATGATCGGCACCGCCTTGGACGCCCCCGGGGTGCGGCCGAGCTTGCGCACGGCCACGATGCCGAGCACCAGGCCCACGAGCCCGGGCACGAGGCCCAGCACGAACCAGCAGGTCAGCAGCGACACGATGCCCAGGATCAGGGCGGCGATGCCCAGCCCCGTGCCCTGCGGCTTCGCACCGGCGCCGTACTGGCCCATGTCGTACTGGCCCTGCTGCCCCGGGTAGCCCTGGCCCTGCTGGTACTGGGCGGGATAGCCCTGGCCGCCGTACTGCCCCTGGGAGTACTGGTCCTGGCCGTACTGCCCGGCGCCGTACTGCCCGCCGCCGTACTGGCCCTGGCCGTACTGTCCCTGACCGTACTGGTCCTGGCCGTACTGCCCGCCGCCGTACTGGCCCTGCTGGCCCTGGTCGTACTGTCCCTGACCGTACTGCGGGGACGAGTACTGGTCCCCGCCCGTGCCCTGGCCGTAGCGCGGCGCCTCGTAGGACGGCCCGGAGGGGGCGCCCTCGATGCGCTGGCCGTACTCGGGCCCGCCCCGGCCGCCGTAGCTCGACGACCCGCCGGCACCCGTGCCGCCCTGGTCTGGCGTGTTGTCGTTCTGGCTCATGGCGTTGCCCTCTCGGTCGTCGGCGGTACACCTCCAGCTTGTCACACCGGCCCCCGGTCGCCGCCTATTTCCCGGGCCGGCCACGAGCCGGACGCCCGGCCCCGTGGACGCCCGAGGTCGCCACCCCGGCGGTGCACGGAGCCCGCCCTCACCGCCACGCGTTCCGGGTCGCCGAACGGTGCAGCGCCCACGCCGCGAGGGCGAGGAAGACCAGCGACTGGACGCCGAGCAGGCCGAGGTCGACGAGCCACTGTTGAGCGGTCGGGTCGTACAGGGGGTCGACGTCCGGCGCGGGGGGACGCTGGATTCCGACGGTGGCCGCCGTCGCCGCGTAGCCGAAGCGCGCCGGGAGCACCCAGGACACCTGCTCGAGGCCGGCGCGTCCTTCGACGGGGAACAGGCCGCCGCACAGGATGAGCTGAGCCATGACCAGGACGACGAGCGCCGGCATGGTCTGCTCCGTCGACGTCGCGGCGGCCGACACCGCGAGCCCGGCGACGGTCATCGTGACGCCGACCGCGGCCACGGCCGCCGCGACCTCCACGTGTCCGTTCCCCAGCGCCAGCGCGTCGTCGGGCCCGGGAAGACCGACGAGCGCGAGGACGGTGAACACCACGCACTGGCCGGCGACGAGCACGCCCAGGACGACGACCTTGCTGACGAGGTACGCCCCAGGCGAGAGACCCACGGCCCGTTCCCGCCGATAGATGGGCCGTTCCACCACGAGCTCGCGCACGGAGATGGCCGTGCCCATAAGCGCGGCACCGACCACGAGCACGATCAGCCGCAGCTGGATCTGGTGGAGATCCCCGCGGGCCTCGCTCACCGAGAGCCCGGCCTCGCCGGGGAAGGCATGCGCCATCAGGGCGAGCAGCATCGGCATGCCGACGAGGAGCACCACGAAGAGGCGGTCCGCGGCGACGACGGCGGCGTTGCGCCGGATCAGCGTCCACAGCTGGCGCACCGGGGCGGCCCGCGGCGGCGGGGGCGCGTCGGCCGCCGGCACCGGCACGACGGCCGACGACGTCCGTCCCACGTAGGCGTCGCGGGCCGGTGAGCGCGCGTACCGGCCCACCCACGTCCGGTCCTCGAGAGCGGCGAAGGCCGCGGGGTAGTCGTCCACCCCGAAGAAGGGCAGCACGTCCACCGGCGGCCCGAAGAAAGCCACCCGCCCGCCGCGGGCGAGGACGAGCACGCGGTCGCACTCGTCCAGGGCCAGCACGCTGTGGGTGACCACCAGCACGACACGGCCGGCGTCGGCGAGCGAGCGCAGGCTGCGCATGACCTGCCTGTCGAGCCCCGGGTCGAGCCCGGACGTTGGCTCGTCGAGGAACAGCAGGCGGGGTGCGGTGAGCAGTTCCAGGGCGATCGAGGTCCGCTTGCGCTGCCCGCCCGAGAGCGAGTCGATCCGCTGGTCGATCTGCGCCGTCAGGCCGACCTCGGCGAGGACCTCCTGCACCCGCTCGTCCCGCTCGGCGGCGGTCGTGTCCGGCGGAAGGCGCAGCCGGGCGGCGAACTGGAGCGCCCGCCGGACGGTGAGCTGCCGGTGGAGGATGTCGTCCTGCGGCACCAGGCCCACCAGGAAGCGCAGCTGGGCGTACTCGGCGTAGAGGTCCCGACCGTTCCAGGTGACATGTCCGCGGGTGGCCGGCCGCAACCCTGTGAGCGCCCCCAGAAGGGTCGACTTCCCCGCGCCAGACGGCCCGATGACGGCCACGAGCGCGCCGGCCCGAGCGGTGATGGACACGTCGTCCAACAAGTGGGCACCGGTCCGGGTGGTCACCTCCAGGTGCCGGGCACTGAAGACGGGTGGCGGCGCCGGTGCCGCCCTGACGTCGGTGCCGTCCCAAGTCAGCGAGGTCGACCCGACGCCGATCACGTCCCCGGGGCGCAACGGTTCGGCCTCCTGGATCCGCTCGCCGTTGCGGAAGGTGCCGTTGAAGCTGCCCGCGTCGTGCAGCACAGCGGTGTGCTCGTCGAGCTCCACCGTGGCGTGGCGTCGGGACGCGAGTGGATCCTCCACGACGACGTCGCACGAGCAGGACCTGCCGATGGTGAGCACACGGTGCGTCGCGGGCTTCTCGGGCTGTTCGGTGCTGAGGAGCAGCTCTGGGCCGTCCAGCGCGCCGAGACGCAGGCGCAGCCCGCCGTGGACGACCGGCACCGGCCCGTCCATCGCCTGGTCCGCGCCCACGACCCAGGTGCCGTTGCGGCTGGCGTGGTCCGCGACCCACCACCGGCCGTTGCTGTGCCAGATGCGGACGTGCTCGCGGCTCACGCGCTCGTCGTCGAGACGGACATCGGCCTGCGGGTCCCGGCCCACACCGAGCTTCCTCCCCGGGGCGAAGCTCCACTCGTGTCCGTCCAGCCGCACGTACAGCATCGGTGCGCCCGGAGACGGAGACGGAGACGGGAACTGTTCGTGGCGCATGGTGCACCCCTCACTCCATGGGACGCAGGGACGCGGCGACGTCGTCGAAGACCCCGGTGCGCTCCGGGTACAGCGACGGGGGCGCGAAGAACACGAGGAGCTGGACCGGGTCGGTCTCCACGACGAGGGCACGTACCTGCAGGGTGTCGGTGGCAGTGAGCGGCATCGTCCCCTCCATCTCCTGCGCCGGGACGCCCCCCACGGTGGTGCTGCCCCGGTCCACCAGGCGGGCGTCCCGGCCGGGCAGGAGGGCTTCGGCCGCTCCGAGCCGCGCGGCCGGCGACCGGCCGTCCAGACCGGCCGGCCGGTGGTAGACGGCGAGGCCCACGACGCCGGCAGGGTCGTCCGCGACGTGCGCCGCCGCGGCCGGCAGCGCATCCGGCTCGTCCGCGAAGAGCGCGACGAGATCCGTCTCGGAGAGCACGCTGACGGTGCTGTCGCCCGCCTCCCGGGTCCGGACCGTCCACCGCTCCGGGACCTCGAGGGTGTAGGGGACGCCGTCGGCACGGAAGGTCACGCGGTCGTCGCCCGACAACGCTCGAGGCAGCAGGACACCGGTGGCGAGGAGCAGGACGACCACGACGCTCAGGACCACCCGCCGCCCGGCGGACCGGCGGCCGGGAACTGCCTCGCGGTGCCGGGAGGCGCCACTGCGGCGCCCGCCGGGAGCCGGAGCAGCGGCGGACCCGGTGAGGGATTCCTCCGGCGCGGTGACAGCAGGGTCGTCGTCCTCGTGACCCGGTGCCGGCGCGGACGGATCGCCGGTGACCCCGTGGCCGGTCATCAGGGCGACGAGTGAGCCGCAGGTGGCAGGCCGGTCGTCGCGCTGCTTGGCCATCCCGGCCAGGATGGCGTGCTCGACGCTGCTCGGGACCTCCGGTCGCTCGGCGCTCACACGGGGCGGGTCCTCGCCGATGTGCGCCCACAGCTGCGCGGCGTCGTCGTCGTGGTCGAACGGCGGATGGCCTGCGAGCAGTGTGTAGGCCACGCACGCCAACGCGTAGACGTCGGCCCGGCCGTCCACGTCCTCCCCGCGGATCTGCTCGGGCGCGACGTAGTCCAGGGTGCCGAGGAAGTGGCCGGCCGTCGTGACCCCGGTGGCGGACGTCGCACGTTTGGTGAGGCCGAAGTCCGTGAGGTAGACGTGCCGCCGGCCGTCCACCCGGTCGTCGGAGAGCAGGATGTTGCCGGGCTTGACGTCCCGGTGCACCAGTCCGGCCGCATGGGCCGCATCGAGGGCGGACGCGGTGTCGGAGAGGATGTCCAGCGCCTCGGACACCGGCAGCGGGCCCCGTGACGCGATCTCGGCCCTCAGGTCTGTGCCACGGACGTACCGCATGGCGATGTACAGCAGACCCGACCACTCCCCGGCACCGTAGACGGGCAGGATGTGCGGATGGTCCACGGAGGCGGCCAGCCGGGACTCCCGGATGAACCGGTGACGGAACTTCTCGTTCGGGGTGAGTTCAGGCGCGAGAAGCTTCAGGGCCACGGGCCGGCCGAGCTGGATGTCCATCGCACGGTAGACGACGCCCATGCCGCCTCGCGCGATGAGCGACTGGACCCGGTAGCCCGCGATCTCGGTGCCGGGCTCGAGGTAGTTGCGCGGGTCTTCCACGGGTCATCCGACCGGTTGACCGCAGCCGGAGCAGAACCGTGCTCCCGGCCGCACCGGCCGCCCGCACTGGGAGCAGAAGGCAGGGGGTGGTCCCTCGGCCGCACGCGGAGCGAGCGCACCCGCGGCACGCGTCTCGTCGTCGGCCCGCGACCGGTTCCTGTACGTGGCCGGGGGCGTCCCGGCATCCACCGGCCCCGCGGTCGGACGGGACGTCCGCTGGGCGGAGCGCGGGCGCTCGGTCGAAGCGGCCGTGCCGGAGTCCGGACGGCCGCGGTCGGCCCGTGCGGCGATCGTCGACCGGGACGCCTTGTCATCGGCTCCCGACCGACCCGGCCGCGACACCGCGTGAGAGGCTGACCTGGACCCCGCCTCCGGGGCGTGCAGGGCGCCGGACGCGGAAACATTCGTCGATGCCCTACGGCGCCGCAGCAGGACGGCCCCGACGACACCCAGCAGCAACAGGGCACCGACGACGACGGGCAGCAGCGCGCCCAGGGACGGGCCGCCCGTGCCGGTGCCCGTGGCCGCCGCGTCGGCCGACGGCCGGCTGTCGGACGAGCCCCGCGCCCGGTCCAGGTGGGCTGCGGCCAGGGCGGAGTCGTAATAGGTGAGAGCCTCCTCGAGGGAGCTCTCCGCCGCCCCACCCTGGTTGCCCGCCGCGAGATGATCGACTCCCCGGCGGAACACGGCGTCGAACTTCGACGGTGCCGGCTCCACGTCCGCTTCCGTCATCGCCGCCCGGACGGCGTCCGCGGACACGAGCGACGCCGAGCCGTCCTCCTGGAGAGGCCCGGTGAGGCCGAGGACCTCACCGCTCGCCCGGTCGAGGACCGGTCCGCCGGACACACCC